>NZ_AP031453.1:1215000-1576250 GCF_042848515.1 Lactonifactor longoviformis
ATGGTGAAAAAGCATATATTCTGGCTCCGGATGGATTAAAAGTAGGCATGAAGATTATGAACGGCCCTAACGCAGAAGTAAGAACAGGCAATTGCCTGCCTCTCTCAGAGGTGCCGGTTGGTACAATGATACACAACATTGAGCTGTATCCTGGAAAGGGCGGACAGCTGGTTCGTTCAGCAGGTAATGGCGCACAGTTAATGGCAAAAGAAGGCAAGTACGCAACCCTTCGTCTGCCGTCAGGAGAAATGAGAATGGTTCCGATCATCTGCAGAGCATCTATCGGCGTGGTTGGAAACGGCGAGCACAGCCTTATTAACATTGGTAAAGCTGGACGTAAGCGTAACATGGGTATCAGACCTACTGTCCGCGGTTCTGTTATGAACCCCAATGACCATCCACACGGCGGTGGTGAAGGTAAGACAGGAATCGGCCGTCCGGGCCCATGTACTCCTTGGGGTAAACCTGCTCTTGGCCTTAAGACAAGAAAGAAAAATAAGCAGTCTAATAAATATATCGTAAGAAGAAGAGATGGTAAAGCATTAGCTAAATAAAGGAGGTTAGAACTAATGGCTCGTTCACTGAAAAAAGGACCATTTGCAGACGAAAGCTTACTGAAAAAAGTAGAAGCAATGAATGCTGCAGGTGATAAAACAGTTATTAAAACCTGGTCACGTCGTTCTACAATCTTCCCTCAGTTCGTCGGACACACAATTGCTGTCCACGACGGAAGAAAACATGTGCCGGTATATGTTACAGAAGATATGGTTGGACACAAGCTTGGTGAGTTCGTGGCAACCAGAACCTATAGAGGACATGGAAAAGACGAGAAAAGATCAGGAGTTCGTTAATTATTCGTAGTCGAGAAAGGAGGACTTATCCATGGCAAAAGGACATAGATCCCAGATAAAAAGAGCAAGAAATGCAGTGAAAGATACAAGACCGTCTGCTAAATTATCTTATGCGAGAATGTCAGTACAGAAAGCTTGTTATGTATTAGATGTAATCCGCGGCAAAGATGTTCAGACAGCGCTTGGTATTTTGACATATAATCCAAGATATGCATCCAGCGTAATCAAAAAAATATTAGAATCAGCAATCGCTAATGCTGAGAATAACAACGGAATGAATGTTGAGAATCTTTACGTAGCTGAGTGCTATGCCAACAAAGCACCAACTATGAAGAGAATCAAACCAAGAGCTCAGGGTAGAGCATATAGAATTGAGAAAAGAACAAGTCATATCTCTATCGTATTAGATGAAAGATAAGGAGGGCAAACATGGGACAGAAAGTTAATCCACACGGCCTCAGAGTCGGTGTGATCAAAGACTGGGATTCCAAATGGTATGCAGAAGGCGATTTTGCTGACTATTTAGTAGAAGACTATAATATCAGGACTTTCCTGAAAAAGAAATTATACAGTGCAGGTATCTCTAAGATTGAAATCGAAAGAGCTTCCGACAGAGTAAAGATTATCATTTATACAGCTAAGCCGGGTGTAGTAATCGGCAAGGGCGGATCTGAGATTGAGAAAGTAAAAGCTGAACTTCAGAACTATACAGACAAAAAATTAGTTGTTGATATCAAAGAAGTAAAGAGACCAGACAAAGATGCTCAGTTAGTAGCAGAAAACATTGCATTACAGTTAGAGAACCGTATCTCTTTCCGCCGTGCTATGAAATCTACTATGTCCAGAACTATGAAGGCTGGAGCAAAGGGAATCAAAACTTCCGTATCCGGACGTCTCGGCGGAGCTGATATGGCCCGTACAGAGTTCTACAGCGAAGGAACCATTCCTCTTCAGACTTTAAGAGCAGATATCGATTATGGCTTCGCTGAGGCAGATACAACCTATGGTAAGGTGGGTGTTAAGGCTTGGATTTATAATGGCGAAGTACTTCCAACTAAAGGAACTAAGGAAGGGAGCGATAAATAATTATGTTAATGCCTAAAAGAGTAAAACGTCGTAAACAATTCCGCGGATCCATGAAAGGAAAAGCATTAAGAGGAAATAAAATCAACTACGGTGAATACGGCCTTGTTGCTACAGAACCATGTTGGATCAAGTCAAACCAGATTGAGGCAGCCCGTGTTGCCATGACTCGTTACATTAAGCGTGGCGGTCAGGTTTGGATTAAGATTTTCCCGGATAAACCAGTAACAGCGAAACCAGCAGAAACACGTATGGGTTCCGGTAAGGGAGCTTTGGAATACTGGGTAGCAGTAGTGAAACCAGGCCGTGTAATGTTCGAAATCGCAGGTGTTTCTGAGGAAACAGCCCGTGAAGCATTACGTCTTGCTATGCACAAGTTACCATGTAAATGTAAAATCGTTTCTCGCGCAGACTTAGAAGGCGGTGATAACAGTGAAAATTAATAAGTATGTAGAAGATTTAAGAACAAAATCAGCTACAGAATTACAGGAAGAATTAGTAGCTGCTAAGAAAGAACTCTTTAATTTGAGATTCCAGAATGCAACGAATCAATTGGACAATACAAGCAGAATCAAAGAGGTTCGTAAAAATATTGCCAGAATCCAGACAGTGATCGCCGAGATGGCTAATGCTGCTGAGTAATCAAAGGAGGCATAAATCGTGGAAGAAAGAAATCTTAGAAAAACACGTACTGGTAAAGTAGTGAGCAATAAGATGGATAAAACTATCGTAGTTGCTATTGAAGACCATGTAAAACATCCTCTTTACAAGAAAATCGTAAAGAGAACCTATAAATTAAAAGCGCATGATGAGAGCAATGTATGCAACATCGGCGATACCGTAAAAGTGATGGAAACAAGACCTTTATCCAAGGATAAGAGATGGAGACTTGTGGAAGTAGTAGAAAAAGTTAAATAATTTGATAGATAATTTACGAAAATTCGTGAAGGAGGAATACCAGCATGATTCAACAGGAAAGTAGACTTAGAGTTGCTGATAACACCGGTGCAAAAGAAATCCTGTGCATCAGAGTTATGGGCGGTTCTACTAGAAGATATGCTAATATCGGCGATGTGATCGTTGCTACTGTCAAAGATGCAACACCAGGTGGAGTTGTGAAAAAAGGCGACGTTGTGAAAGCCGTAGTTGTTCGTACTGTAAAAGGCGCTCGCCGTAAAGATGGTTCTTACATCAAATTTGACGAGAATGCAGCCGTTATTATTAAAGATGATAAAACACCAAGAGGAACTCGTATTTTTGGACCAGTAGCCAGAGAGCTTCGTGAAAAACAGTTTATGAAAATTGTTTCCTTAGCTCCGGAAGTATTATAGGAGGTACTCTAATGTCAACATTTAAGATTAAAACAGGCGATACTGTAAAAGTGATTGCCGGCAAAGATAAAGATAAAGAGGGTAAAGTAATCTCTGTGAATCCTAAAAACAGCACAGTTGTTGTGGAAGGGGTAAACATGATTACGAAGCATGAAAAACCTTCTATGGCCAACCAGCAGGGCGGTATTGTAAACAAAGAAGCACCTATCCAGGTTTCTAACGTAATGTATCTGCACAAAGGTACTCCTACCAGAATCGGTTTCAAGGTAGAGGGCGACAAGAAAGTGCGTATTGCTAAAAAAACCGGAGAGGTTATCGATTAATTAGGAGAGGAGGCCATTCAAAGTGAGCAGACTGAGAGAGATGTACGAAAATGAGATCGTAGATGCTATGGTCAAAAAGTTTGGATATAAAAATGTCATGGAAGTGCCAAAACTCAATAAGATCGTTGTAAATATGGGTGTTGGTGAAGCCAAAGACAATGCAAAGCTGTTAGATGCAGCAGTTGCAGATATGGAACTGGTAACAGGACAGAAAGCAGTTCTGACAAAGGCAAAGAATTCTGTTGCTAACTTCAAAATCAGAGAAGGAATGCCGATCGGTTGTAAAGTAACATTAAGAGGCGAGAAGATGTATGAGTTCGCGGATCGTCTTATCAACCTTGCATTACCGCGTGTACGTGACTTCAGGGGTGTAAACCCTAACGCATTCGACGGAAGAGGTAACTACGCACTGGGTATTAAAGAACAGTTGATTTTCCCTGAAGTGGAATATGATAAAGTCGATAAAGTAAGAGGTATGGATGTTATTTTCGTAACAACTGCTAAGACAGACGAAGAAGCCCGTGAATTATTGACATTATTCAATATGCCGTTTGCAAAATAGAATAGGAGGGAAATTTCATGGCTAAAACAGCAATGAAAATCAAACAGCAGCGTAAACCTAAATTCTCTACAAGAGAATATAACCGTTGCAGAATCTGTGGACGTCCACATGCATACTTAAGAAAATATGGAATCTGCAGAATCTGCTTCCGTGAATTAGCATATAAAGGACAGATTCCTGGAGTGAAAAAGGCAAGCTGGTAGGCAAGCCCCGTAGAAATATAAGGAAGAAGGAGGCAACTTCAAAATGACAATGAGCGATCCAATCGCAGATATGCTTACAAGAATCCGTAATGCAAATACTGCAAAACATGATACCGTCGATGTTCCTGCATCTAAAATGAAACTTGCTATTGCAGATATCCTTGTGAACGAAGGTTACATCGCAAAATATGATATCATCGAAGATGGCAATTTTAAAACAATCCGTATGACATTAAAATACGGTGCAGATAAAAATGAAAAAATCATCACAGGTCTGAAGAGAATTTCCAAACCAGGCTTACGTATCTACGTAGGCAAAGAAGAACTGCCAAAAGTACTTGGCGGCCTGGGAATCGCAATCATCTCTACAAACCAGGGTGTAATCACCGACAGAGAGGCAAGAAAGCGTCAGGTAGGCGGAGAAGTCCTGGCATTTGTCTGGTAGGCTGTGAACACTTAGTGAATGCAAGCCGCAGGCGCAGTATGAACTTAGTGAGAACGCCCGTCGCGAACCTTAGAGAGTCTGAGCCAAAGGCGACAGACGAACTTAGTTGAGCGACGTGTAAATCCATTGCTTCACACTATATTAACAAATATTATCTAGGTTTTTCACATTTAGCCTATATAATAAAAAAGGTGCGGTCAATCCGTACCTAAACAAATCACTGAAAACAGAAGGGAACCACATAAGCGTCCCTTCCGAAAATCTAAGTAAGGAGGAAAATGGTATGTCACGTATCGGAAGACTGCCTGTAGTTGTTCCAGCCGGCGTAGAAGTTAAAATCGCTGAGAACAACGTGGTGACTGTAAAAGGTCCAAAGGGAACACTTGAAAGAGCGTTGCCAGTAGAGATGGAAATTAAGTTAGAGGATGGTCAGGTAATTGTTACAAGACCAAACGATTTGAAGAAAATGAAATCTTTACACGGTTTAACCAGAAGTCTGGTTCAGAACATGGTAACCGGCGTCAGCGAAGGTTACGCTAAGATTCTGGAAGTAAACGGTGTAGGTTATAAAGTTCAGAAACAGGGTAAGAAATTAGTACTGTCCTTAGGCTACTCTCATCCAGTAGAAATGGAAGATCCGGAAGGATTAGAGTCCGTAGTAGATGGAAATAAGATTACTGTTAAGGGTATCGACAAAGAAAAAGTTGGCCAATACGCAGCTGAAATCAGAGACAAGAGAAGACCTGAGCCTTACAAAGGAAAAGGTATTAAGTATGCTGATGAAGTTATCAGACGTAAAGTTGGTAAGACTGGTAAGAAATAATTAAGGAGAGTGTAAAAATGGTTAGTAAAGTATCAAGAGCGAAAGTTCGCGCAAAAAAGCATAGAAGATTACGTAATCATCTAAGTGGTACAGCTGCAACTCCTCGTTTGGCTGTATTCAGAAGCAATAATCATATGTATGCTCAAATTATTGATGATACAGTTGGAAAAACACTGGTTTCCGCTTCTACACTTCAGAAAGATGTGAAAGCAGAGTTAGAGAAAACCAATAACGTTGACGCAGCAGCATATTTAGGAACCGTAATCGGTAAAAAAGCAGTTGAAGCAGGTATTAAGCAGGTTGTCTTTGACAGAGGCGGCTTCATATATCAGGGTAAAATTCAAGCATTAGCAGACGCAGCCAGAGAAGCTGGGTTAGAATTCTAGAAAAGGAGGTCAAGAACACATGAAACATTCTATTATTGATGCTAGTCAATTAGAATTAGAAGAAAAAGTAGTATCAATCAAGCGTGTAACAAAGGTTGTTAAAGGTGGTCGTAACTTCCGTTTCACAGCTTTAGTGGTTGTTGGTGATGGCAATGGCCATGTAGGCGCTGGTTTAGGAAAAGCAACTGAGATTCCTGAAGCAATCCGCAAGGGAAAAGAAGATGCAATGAAAAAATTAGTGACTGTAGCGAGAGACGACAAGGGAAGTATTACACATGACTTCATCGGTAACTTCGGAAGCGCATCCGTATTATTGAAGAGAGCTCCGGAAGGTACTGGTGTTATCGCCGGCGGCCCGGCCCGTGCGGTAATTGAGTTAGCTGGTATTAAAAATATTCGTACCAAGTGCCTGGGATCCAGAAATAAACAGAACGTAGTACTTGCTACCATTGCAGGATTAAGTCAGTTAAAAACTCCGGAAGAAGTTGCAAAACTCCGCGGAAAATCTGTTGACGAGATCTTTGCATAAGGAGGATTAGAAAATGGCAGATAAATTAAGAATCACATTAGTAAAATCCACAATCGGAGCAGTTCCAAAGCACAAAAAAACAGTGGAAGCATTAGGCTTGAGAAAGCTGAACAAAACTGTTGAGATGCCGGACAATGCCGGAGTTCGTGGAATGGTTCAACAAGTAAGACACTTAGTGAAAGTGGAAGAAATTTAATACAGGTTAAGGAGGTGCCATAATGGATTTATCAAGTTTAAAGCCAGCAGAAGGTTCCAGACAGAGCGATAACTTCAGAAGAGGCCGTGGACACGCTTCCGGAAATGGTAAGACAGCCGGTAAAGGCCATAAGGGTCAGAAAGCACGTTCAGGCGCTAAAAGAGTAGGCTTTGAAGGTGGACAGATGCCTTTATATAGAAGAATTCCAAAGAGAGGCTTTACTAATAGAAATACGAAAGATATCGTAGCTATTAATGTAAGCGCTCTGGAAAGATTCGAGGACGGTGCAGAGGTTACTGTGGCTGCTTTATTAGAAAGCGGAGCAATCTCTCATGCGAGGGATGGAGTTAAGATTCTCGGCAACGGGGAGCTGACAAAGAAACTGAACGTAAAAGTAAACGCAGTTAGCGAAGGTGCTAAAGCTAAAATTGAAGCCGCAGGTGGAACAGTAGAGGTGATCTAATGTTAAAGACTCTTCAAAATGCTTTTAAGGTCAAAGATATTAGACGTCGAATCCTTTATGTGTTAATGATGTTAGTTGTGATCCGTATCGGATCACAGCTTCCTATCCCTGGTACAAACCCGGACTTCTTTAAGAATTGGTTTGCACAGCAGTCCGGGGATGCATTCAATTTCTTTGATGCATTTACAGGGGGATCTTTCACCCAGATGTCTATCTTTGCACTGAGTATCACTCCATATATCACATCATCCATCATTATTCAGCTTCTCACCATTGCAATACCGAAGCTGGAGGAGATGCAGAGGGATGGAGAGGACGGAAGGAAGAAATTGACTGCTATCACAAGATATGTGACAGTAGGACTTTCCATATTTCAATCTGTTGCTATGGCAATCGGATTCAAGGGTAACATAATTGATGATTTCAACTTTGTCAATGCAGCTGTAGTAGTGGTATGTTTAACTGCTGGTTCTGCAATGCTTATGTGGATAGGTGAACAGATTACAGAAAAGGGCGTGGGAAATGGTATTTCCATCGTATTGATGATCAACATCGTTTCCAGAATCCCAAGTGACCTTATGAGCTTGTTCGAGAGTTTTGTAAAAGGCAAGACGATTGCCAGAGGTGCGTTAGCTGCAGTGATTATTCTTGCAATTATTTTGGTAGTAATCGTGTTGGTGCTAATCCTGAATGGCGGAGAGCGCAAGATTCCGGTACAGTATTCCAAGAAAATGCAGGGAAGGAAGATGGTGGGCGGCCAGTCTACGTTTATTCCCTTAAAGGTAAATACATCTGGTGTTATACCGATTATCTTTGCATCCTCGCTGATGTCTTTCCCCACAATTATTGCAGCTTTCCTTGGGAAAACCAATGGTACGGGAATTGGCAGCCAGATTATGAAGGCTCTTACATCCAACAACTGGTGTAATCCAAGTCAGCCTGTGTACAGTTTGGGATTATTGCTGTATATAGTTTTAGTAATCTTTTTTGCTTACTTCTATACATCTATTACTTTCAATCCATTGGAAATAGCAGATAATATGAAGAAGCAGGGCGGATTTATCCCGGGTATTCGTCCCGGCAAGCCGACCACAGAATATCTGAATAAAATCCTGAATTATATTATTTTTATCGGGGCAACCGGATTGATTATCGTAGCCGTTATCCCTATCTTCTTTAACGGTGTGTTCGGTGCCAATGTTTCCTTTGGAGGAACGTCTATCATTATCGTTGTAGGTGTTGTTCTTGAGACAATTAAGCAGGTCGAGTCCATGATGCTGGTACGTAATTACAAGGGATTCTTAAACGATTAGAAACAGACGCGGGATTTCATATATGGTGTACCCACATTTTCGTGGGTGCACTAAAATGCTATTGAGACTTAATTTTAGATGTATACAGGGAGGTATAAGTCTATGAAAGTTATCATGCTGGGAGCACCAGGTGCAGGAAAAGGAACGCAGGCTAAAAAAATTGCAGCAAAATATACAATTCCCCACATTTCTACGGGAGATATTTTCAGGGCAAATATTAAAAACGGAACCGAACTGGGCAAAAAGGCCAAAACCTATATGGATCAGGGACTTTTGGTGCCGGATGAGCTGGTGGTGGATCTTGTGGTTGACAGGGTACAGCAGGCTGACTGTGAAAACGGTTACGTTCTGGACGGATTTCCGAGGACCATCCCACAGGCGGAAAGTCTGGATGAGGCTCTGAAAAAGCTGGATCAGAAAATTGATTATGCTATTAATATAGAAGTTCCCGATGAGAATATTATCCGCCGTATGTCGGGGCGCAGGGCATGTGTGGGCTGCGGAGCAACCTACCATGTGGTCTACAATCCTCCGAAAAAGGAAGATGTGTGCGATGTATGCGGGGAAAAGCTGATCCTGAGAGACGACGATCAGCCGGATACAGTAAAAAAACGTCTGGATGTTTATCATGACCAGACACAACCGTTAATTGACTACTATGAAAAGTCAGACGTATTAAAAGAGGTGGACGGCACTATGGATATGGAAGACGTATTCAGGGCTATCACCGCCATATTAGGAGCTTAAACAATGTCAGTATCGATTAAAACTGCTAGAGAGATTGAACTTATGAGAAAGGCCGGACAGCTGCTGGAGCAGGTGCATGATGAACTGGAACGGTTTGTTCGTCCGGGCATCTCCACCCTGGATATTGATCACTATGGAGAGAAATTAATCCGGGATTTGGGATGTGTACCTAATTTTCTGAATTATAATGGTTACCCGGCATCTATCTGTGTTTCTGTGAATGATGAAGTGGTGCACGGGATACCCAATAAGCATCATATCTTAAAAGATGGGGACATCGTCAGTCTGGATGCCGGCCTGATTTATCAGGGGTATCACTCGGACGCGGCACGTACCCATGCAGTTGGAACAATCAGCGCGGAAGCTAGAAAGCTGATAGAAGTAACAAGACAATCCTTCTTCGAAGGTATCAAATATGCCAGGGCAGGAAATCATCTCTACGAAATCTCTGCTGCTATTGGTGCCTATGCCGAGAGCTTCGGCTATGGCGTTGTACGCGATCTGGTAGGACATGGAATCGGAACGCATCTCCATGAGGACCCACAAATTCCTAATTTTCCCCAGAAGCGCAGGGGAATCCGGCTTCAGCCCGGTATGACACTGGCCATTGAGCCTATGATTAATCAGGGCAGGGCCGATGTGGCGTGGCTGGATGATGACTGGACGGTTGTCACGGAGGACGAATCCTTATCCGCACATTATGAAAATACGGTTCTTATTACAGACGGGGAACCCGAGATTCTGACTCTCAGCAGGTAGACGGCTTATGGTAGAGTTGAGAAAAGGGATGCTTGCCAAATCAAAAGCCGGTCATGATGCGGGAAAAGTATTTGTCATAAAACAGGCGGATTCGGAATATGTGTATCTAGTGGATGGCCGCAGCCGGACGCTGGACCATCCAAAGAAAAAGAAAAGAAAGCATATTCAGGTGATTTACCGCACCCCGTTTACACTGGAAGAGGTATTTGCGGCAGGCAAAGGGGTTACCGACGAAACAGTCAAGAAAGCAATCAAAGAATATAATAAGAATGTTCTTACAGAACGTGTATGAGAGATAATAGGAGGATTATATATGTCAAAGGCAGATGTTATTGAAGTAGAAGGTACTGTATTGGAGAAACTTCCCAACGCAATGTTCCGCGTAGAACTGGAAAATAAGCACGTAGTGCTGGCTCATATCAGCGGTAAGCTCAGGATGAACTTTATTCGAATTTTACCGGGTGATAAGGTTACCATTGAATTATCCCCATATGATTTGTCAAAAGGAAGGATCATCTGGAGAGATAAATAAAAAACTTTCCATTTTGTGCAAAAATTGCTTGCAATTTGTGTTGGACAATGATAAAATATAAAACGAACTTTTGTGCTGGCATATGAAGATATGCCCATTGACGCATTAAGAAAGGAGGGTTACCAGTGAAAGTAAGATCATCTGTGAAGCCTATTTGCGAAAAATGTAAAATCATCAAAAGAAAGGGTAGCATCAGAGTTATCTGTGAAAACCCAAAACACAAACAGAGACAGGGCTAATTCTATTAGGCTTGCTTTTGTGTGCAAGGAGTTAATGAAATAAACTCCTAATTTTTATGTGCGGCTGCAGTATGAACCACCAGGAGGTGTTGTTCATATTTGTTCAAATATATGGTGAAAATTGTTTATCCTGTCCAGAAATGGATATCCTTTATATATTCCGGGACAGACATGATTATTCACGTAATATTGGCGTAATACCGGGAGACCGGAAAGGTCGCGGACTTGTCTGCGGCTGGGTGTGAAAATGCCCCGTCAGCTTTTCATACCTCAATTAGGTAACAATATTAACACAGAATCCGGCGGAAACGCACACATTTCAGGCATAAGCTATGCTTATGAGCTGCGACAGGCTGGGATCTGCAGTAGAAAATGGAGGAATAATCACATGGCTCGTATAGCTGGTGTAGACTTACCAAGAGAAAAACGTGTAGAAATCGGACTGACTTACATCTACGGAATCGGCAGAGTAAGCGCAACCCGTATTTTAGAAGAGGCAAAAGTAAATCCTGATACCCGTGTCAGAGACTTAACAGACGAAGAAGTAGGAAGAATCCGTGACGTAATCGATGAGACACAGGTAGTAGAAGGTGATTTGAGAAGAGAAATTGCTCTGAACATCAAGAGACTGCAGGAGATCGGATGCTACAGAGGAATTCGTCATAGAAAAGGACTGCCTGTTCGCGGACAGAAGACAAAGACAAATGCCAGAACAAGAAAAGGTCCTAAGAGAACTGTTGCTAACAAGAAGAAATAAGCAGCACCCGTAACTGAATGAACAAAGTAAATGAGAAAGTAGGTTAGTTTAAAAATGGCTAAAGTTACAAAGAAAGTGACAAAAAAGCGCGTAAAGAAAAACGTTGAACGCGGACAAGCACATATCCAATCATCTTTTAATAACACAATTGTTACATTAACAGATGCTGAAGGAAATGCTTTATCATGGGCAAGTGCTGGTGGTCTGGGATTTAGAGGTTCAAGGAAATCTACTCCATATGCAGCTCAGATGGCTGCGGAAACTGCTACAAAAGCAGCGTTAGTACATGGACTTAAAACTGTAGATGTTATGGTAAAAGGACCAGGATCAGGAAGAGAAGCAGCAATCCGTGCTCTTCAGGCCTGCGGTCTTGAAGTAACAAGTATCAGAGACGTGACACCGGTTCCACACAACGGATGCCGCCCACCAAAACGCAGAAGAGTCTAATAGGAGGTAGTATATACAATGGCAGTTAATAGAGTACCGGTTCTTAAAAGATGCAGATCCCTTGGCCTGGATCCAGTTTATTTAGGAATTGACAAAAAATCAACCAGACAGTTAAGAAGAGCAAACCGTAAGATGTCCGAATACGGACTTCAGTTAAGAGAAAAACAGAAAGCCAAATTCATCTACGGTGTTCTGGAAAAACCTTTCAGAAACTATTATGAAAAGGCTGATAAAATGCAGGGGATGACAGGTGAAAACCTGATGACTCTGTTAGAGCTTCGTTTAGATAACGTAATCTATCGTATGGGACTTGCAAGAACAAGAAGAGAAGCAAGACAGATCGTTGACCATAAGCATGTGATGGTAAACGGCAAGCAGGTTAACATTCCTTCTTACCTTGTATCTGTAGGCGATACCATCGAGATTAAAGAAAAATGCAAATCTTCTCAGAGATATAAAGATATTTTGGACGTTACAGCAGGAAGACTTGTTCCCCAGTGGCTTGATGTAGATCAGGAAGCTTTAAAGGGAGAAGTGAAAGAAATGCCTACCAGAGAGGTAATCGACGTTCCTGTTGATGAAATGTTAATCGTCGAATTATATTCTAAATAATTAAAGCATCACACTCACGGCATATGGGTTTCCATATGCCTGTTGAGACGATGTGCATTATGCACTGCAAGGAGGGCTTTGCATGTTCGATTTTAACAAACCTAAAATTGAAATCACAGAAATTTCTGATGATAAAAAATACGGCAGATTCGTTGTGGAACCACTTGAGAGAGGGTATGGCACTACACTTGGCAATTCTCTTCGCAGAATTATGCTTTCTTCCTTACCGGGAGCGGCAGTCAGCCAGGTGAAGATCGAGGGCGTTCTCCATGAATTCAGCTCTATTCCAGGTGTTAAGGAAGATGTGACAGAGATCATCATGAACTTAAAAAGCCTGGCAATCAGAAATAACAGTGACAGCAACGAACCTAAGATTGCATACATTGAATTCGAAGGGGAAGGGGTTGTAACTGCCGGCGATATTCAGGTGGATCAGGATATAGAAATCATGAATCCGGACCTGGTAATTGCCACCTTAAACGGCGGTGCTGACAGCAAATTTAATGCGGAACTTACAATTACCAAAGGCCGCGGATACATCAGCGCTGACAAAGGAAAAACGGATGATATGCCCATTGGTGTGATTGCGGTGGACGCTATCTATACACCGGTAGAGCGTGTCAACCTGACGGTAGAAAATACCCGTGTTGGTCAGATTACCGACTATGATAAATTAACATTGGATATCTATACAAATGGGACATTAGACCCTGATGAGGCAGTGAGTTTAGCTGCAAAAGTATTGAGCGAACATTTAAGCCTGTTCATTGATCTTTCTGAGAATGCCAAGACAGCTGAAGTTATGATTGAGAAGGAAGACAATGAGAAAGAAAAAGTATTAGAGATGAACATTGACGAATTAGAACTCTCTGTTCGTTCTTATAACTGCTTAAAGAGAGCTGGTATCAATACTGTGGAAGAGCTCTGCAACCGTACTTCAGAGGATATGATGAAGGTTCGTAATCTGGGCCGCAAGTCACTGGAAGAGGTTCTCGCAAAGCTGAAAGAGCTGGGTCTGCAGTTAAATCCCAGCGACGAATAAAATTTTGCCCGTCAGGCATCCCAGTGATGCCGTGCCCTGCAGGCAGGGTCCGGGGTACCCCTTACTACACGCCTGATAGGCGTGTGCACGGCGTATGCCGTAGGTTTAAGTATGGAAAACACAGCAGTCTGTCAGTAAGACCGATGAATGCATGGCAGATTGTTCCACACAAATGGAGGAAATATAAAAATGGCGAAATATAGAAAATTAGGCAGAACATCCAGCCAGAGAAAAGCTTTGATCAGAAATCAGGTAACTAATCTGTTATACAACGGAAAAATCGTTACTACAGAATCAAGAGCAAAAGAAATCCGCAAAGTAGCAGAAGGCTTAATCGCTTTAGCTGTAAAGGAAAAAGACAACTTTGAGACAGTGACCGTAACAGCTAAGGTTCCCCGCAAAGACAAAGACGGCAAGAGAGTGAAAGAAGTCGTTGACGGAAAGAAAGTAACTGTATTCGATGAAGTACAGAAAGAGATCAAAAAAGACGCTCCTTCCAGACTTCATGCAAGAAGACAGATGTTAAAAGTATTCTATCCAGTAAAAGAAGTTCCTGCGGATAAAGCCGGAAAGAAAAAACATACAAAAGAAGTTGATTTAGTAGACAAGATGTTTACTGAAATCGCTCCCAAGTATGCAGACCGCAACGGTGGTTACACACGTATTGTAAAGATCGGACAGCGTAAAGGCGATGCTGCTATGGAAGTTCTTCTGGAGTTAGTTTAAGTCACATAACGAAAACCATCAGGTGTTCCCGGTAATACGGGGGCACCTTTTTCTTTCGTATAAGAACCGCGCTGCCGGACAACTGAATATATCTTGCAGGAAATTTCCCGCTATAGTAAAATATAAACATTACAGGGAAGCAGAGGAAACAATTATGGCAAAGAAAATGTTATTTATCTATAACCCCAGATCGGGGAAGGCGACGATTAAGACCAAATTAATGGATATTATAGATATATTTATCAAGGGTGGATTCCAGGTGGAGGTTCACCCCACACAGGGCTATCTGGACGCTATGAAGGTAACCCGGGAGCGGGCGGGGGAATTCCATATGGTGGCCTGCAGCGGAGGAGACGGTACCCTGGATGAGGTAGTGACCGGCCTGATAAAAGGGCATCACACCACTCCTCTGGGGTATATACCGGCAGGGAGCACCAATGATTTTGCCAGCAGCCTTCACATATCCAAAAATATGCTGAAAGCTGCTGACGATATTGTGCACGGAGAGATGTTTGCCTTTGATGTAGGTAAGTTTAATCACGATGTATTTGTGTATATCGCAGCCTTTGGATTGTTTACAGATGTGGCTTATGAAACGAACCAGGATCTGAAGAATATTTTCGGGCACG
The DNA here is from genome assembly GCF_042848515.1 of Lactonifactor longoviformis. GTDB lineage: Bacteria > Bacillota > Clostridia > Lachnospirales > Lachnospiraceae > Lactonifactor > Lactonifactor longoviformis. The sequence goes on from NZ_AP031453.1 coordinate 1,229,999, forward strand.
TTGCATATCTTTTAGAAGGGATGAAGCGTCTGTATGGCATCCGTTCCTATCAGATGAGGGTGGAAAGCAGTGAGGGAACCTTTGAGGGAGATTTTATCTTCGGTATGGTGACCAACTCTGTCTCCGTGGGAGGCTTTAAGAAGCTGTCCGGAAAGAATGTGGAGCTGGACGACGGCCTGTTCGAGGCTACATTTATCCGAAAGCCAAAAAATCCTCTGGAACTGCAGGAGATTATCTCCTCCCTTCTTATGGCAGAGGATAATACGGAGCTGATAGAATCCTTTAAAACAGACCATCTCATCATTGAGACAGAAGAGGAGGTAGCCTGGACTTTAGACGGGGAATACGGGGGCGATCACATGAATGTAGAGATACGCAACAGAAAGCAGGCAGCCAGCATCGCTATTTCTTCCAAGGAGGACATGCAGCTTCTGGAGGATTAAGAATACTATAGTATTAAAGTCATAAATGAGTAAGTATGGTGTGATATGAATGGCATCTTGTTGAGTGAGATCATACTCTTCGTTATAGCTTTAACTATGGATTCATTTGTCATAAGCTTTGCTTATGGAATTAGTAAATGTAAGCCCTCTCTGGGCGTTGTGATAATGATGAATGGAGTCTGCAGTCTGGTTCTCGGCATTGCTCTCATAGCCGGAGGATTTCTGGGTACCTTAATTCCGGACTGGGTGACGAAACAAATATGCTTTGTACTGCTTCTGCTGGTTGGGGGATATAAATTGATTGCAGCCTGCAGAAAGAAAGAGACTGTGGATCAGACAGAGATAAAAGAACTTTCCTGGACAGAAGGATTTTTGCTGGCACTGGCCCTTTCGCTGGACGGTTTAGTTGCAGGGGTCGGGGCCGGCCTTTTATATTCAAATAAACTGCTTCTTGTGGCCTGCTCGTTCGTGGCCGGTATCGCTGTTATGCTTCTGGGATGGATGCTGGGCTACAGATGCAGGCATTTTATCCGCCGGGATTTATCCTGGATCAGCGGGGCCTGCCTCCTTCTGCTGGCTCTTCGGACTATCATGGGAGTATAAAGAGCAGACCGGATAATGCACAGAATGTGCGCATTGTCGTTTTTACTAAAAAGAAAATTAAATGTTCATTAGATTTATATAAAATGCGACAAAATAAGAAATTTGCGAAAATCCCCTTGCATTTTTAGTGTTTTTGCGGTATCTTAATACCAGATTGGAAATGACATTCCAGTAAATGTGTACGAGTGAACAAGGGCGTTCCACTTTTAGTGGATCGCCCTCTTTTTGTTTAAGGCCCGTACAGAAATAATGTTTGAAAGGATGGAAGGTATGAGTGAATTTACAAATGTAGTGGAGATATTCGGGGAAAATGTGTTCAACGATTCCGTTATGCAGGCCCGTCTGCCGAAGAAAGTTTATAAAGAGTTAAAACAGACCATCGAAGAAGGAAAAGACCTGACCTTAGAAATCGCTGATGTGGTTGCCCATGAGATGAAAGAGTGGGCCATCGAAAAAGGAGCTACCCATTATACCCACTGGTTTCAGCCATTGACGGGCGTTACGGCAGAGAAACATGATTCCTTCATTACGGCTCCCAAGGAAGACGGAAAAGTCCTGATGAGTTTTTCAGGCAAAGAATTAATTAAGGGTGAGCCGGATGCTTCTTCCTTCCCATCAGGAGGATTACGGGCAACCTTTGAGGCGAGGGGATATACGGCATGGGACTGCACCTCACCGGCATTTGTGCGGCAGGATGCGGCCGGCGGAACCCTCTGTATTCCCACCGCATTCTGTTCCTACACCGGGGAAGCGCTGGACCAGAAAACGCCTCTGCTCCGTTCCATGGAGGCTATTAATGAACAGAGTCTGCGGCTGCTGAAGCTTTTTGGAAATACTACCTCAAAACGTGTGACACCTTCGGTAGGTCCGGAACAGGAATATTTCCTGGTAGACGAAAAGAAATTTCTGCAGAGAAAGGACCTTATATTTACAGGCAGAACTTTATTTGGAGCAATGCCTCCAAAGGGACAGGAGCTGGATGATCATTATTTCGGAACCATTCGCCAGAGAATTGCAAGCTTTATGAAGGATGTGAACCAAGAACTCTGGAAGCTGGGGGTTTCCTCCAAGACACAGCATAACGAGGTGGCGCCTGCACAGCATGAGCTGGCACCTATCTACGCAAAGGTAAATATTGCGGTGGATCACAATCAGCTGATTATGCAGACGTTAAAAAGAGTTGCCTGTCAGCATGGTTTGAAATGTCTGTTACACGAGAAGCCGTTTGCAGGGGTAAATGGTTCAGGGAAGCACAACAACTGGTCGCTGACTACAGATGACGGCATTAACCTGTTAGAGCCGGGAAAGACCCCTCATGAAAATGTACAGTTTCTTCTGGTTCTCAGCTGTATTTTAAAAGCAGTTGATATTCACGCAGACTTGCTGAGAGAATCAGCGGCCGACGTAGGGAATGACCACAGACTGGGAGCCAACGAAGCTCCGCCGGCGATTATCTCCGTATTCCTGGGAGAACAGCTGGAGGATGTTCTGGAACAGCTGGTGAGCACAGGATCAGCCACCCACAGCATTAAAGGCGGAAAGCTAAGCACGGGAGTCCGCACCCTTCCAGACCTGTATAAGGATGCCACAGACAGAAACAGAACCTCACCGTTTGCGTTTACCGGAAATAAATTTGAGTTCCGTATGGTTGGATCCAGGGATTCTGTTGCAGGACCCAATGTGGTTCTGAACACAATCGTTGCAGAGGCATTCCGGGAAGCCTGCGATATTCTGGAAGCCTCTGATGATTTTGAGATGGCAGTTCATGATATTATCAAGAAGAACTGTGCGGATCACCAGAGAATCGTGTTTAACGGCAATGGATATTCTGAAGAGTGGGTAAAAGAGGCGGAGAGAAGAGGTCTTCCTAATATTACATCCATGGTGGATTCCATTCCGGCACTGGTTACAGATAAAACAGTTAAGCTTTTTGAAGAGTTCCATGTATTCTCCAAGGCCGAGCTGGAGTCTCGGGTAGAGATTAAATATGAATCCTACGCCAAGGCTATTAATATAGAGGCCAGAACTATGATCGATATGGCCGGAAAGCAGATTATTCCTGCGGTTATCAAATATACTACAACATTGGCAGAATCCATCAATGCCGTCAAATTGGCCGGAGATGTGGATGTCAGTGTGCAGACAGAGCTGCTGACGGAGACATCCTCCCTTTTGAAAGAAACTAAAGAGGCATTAAAGACCCTGATCCGGGTTACAGAAGAAGCTGCAGCAAAAGAGGAGGGCTGTGAGCAGGCTACATATTTCAGAGATACTGTATTCCCGGCTATGGAGGCACTGAGAGCTCCCGTGGATAAACTGGAGATGATTGTAGACAAGGAAATATGGCCTATGCCGTCTTACGGTGATTTGTTATTCGAAGTATAAAGTGTACCATATCATTTTGAAGAGAACGAGGAAGTTCCCAGCTAAGGGAACTTCCTCGTTTTTTATAAATAAAACAAGGAGGAATAGAGGATGAAAAAGCTGGAGATTGTTGTTAAACCGGAGAAGCTGGAAGATCTGAAAATGATTTTAGATGAATGTAATGCCAGCGGACTGATGATCACCAATATCATGGGATACGGAAATCAAAAAGGGTTCAGGCAGCTGTACCGGGGGGCAGAATATCAGGTAAATCTTCTGCCAAAGATAAAGGTAGAGTCCGTGGTGGACGATAAGGCTGCCGTACAGATTATTGACAAAGTAGTGGATCGGATTAATACAGGGAATTACGGAGATGGGAAAATATTTGTGTATGATGTGGAGGATGCGGTCCGTATCCGAACCGGTGAGAGGGGAGCCGAGGCTCTCTAGAAGAATAAATATTATGAAAAGGTTATGCTGTCAAAGGGGATAGCTGTCAGATAAGAGGAGTCTGGCAACTATCCCCTTTTAGTATATGTGTGTAAAGAAAAAGAGGAGGCGTTGTATATGTATTTATCAGATTTGTTGGGAGGCAGTACAGAGGTTACTGCACTGGCGGAAGCGGCCGAACTGCTGCTGAATATTGTATGGACATTATTGGGAGCATTCCTGGTGTATTTTATGCAGGCAGGTTTTGCTATGGTTGAATCGGGATTTACAAGGGCGAAAAATGCCGGCAATATTATTATGAAAAATATGATGGATTTTGTATTGGGAAGTCTTTGCTTCTTCCTGCTTGGCTTCGCTGTTATGTTCGGGCCGGATGCAGCCGGCATTATTGGAACTTCGGGCTTCTTTCAGCCAACTGCTCTGGCAGATGCAAATGGGATGTACCGGGGACTTCCTATCGGCGTGTTCATGATTTTTCAGACCGTATTCTGTGCCACATCTGCTACTATTGTTTCAGGCGCTATGGCAGAGCGTACGAAATTTGTTTCTTATTTGATTTACAGTGCGGCCATCAGTATTTTCATTTACCCGGTAACCGGCCATTGGATCTGGGGAGACGGATGGCTGGCATCCATAGGCTTCCATGATTTTGCCGGATCTACGGCAGTCCATATGGTGGGTGGTGTCTGTGCTCTGGTGGGTGCAAAAATCATTGGTCCGCGTATAGGAAAGTACGGTTCAGACGGAAAGCCAAAGGCAATACCGGGACATAACCTTCCTATCGGCGCACTGGGTGTATTTATCTTATGGTTCTGCTGGTTCGGGTTTAACTGCGGCTCCACCACAGGCGCTTCCACTAATCTGGGGGATATTGCTATGACCACAAACCTTGCAGCTGCGGCAGCTACACTTGCTGCACTGTTTATGACCTGGATTCGTTATGGAAAACCAGATGTTTCTATGACACTCAATGGATCTTTGGCAGGACTGGTAGCTATTACCGCAGGCTGCGACGTGGTTTCCAATTACTCTGCCATAATCATCGGCCTGGCTGCAGGAATTGCCGTGGTACTTGTAATTGAATTCATTGACCGCAGACTAAAGATTGATGACCCGGTGGGGGCCATCGGGGTCCACGGCTTCTGTGGACTGCTGGGTACCATACTGACAGGAGTATTCGCATTCGAAAACTCAGGGATTAAGCTCTCAACACAGATGATTGGCGTAGGGGCGGTTCTGGTGTATGTGCTGGTACTTGCATTTCTTGTATTCACAGTAATTGATAAGACAGTTGGGCTTCGTGTATCGGAAGAGGAAGAGAGAGACGGACTGGATGTACACGAGCATGGGGCACCGGCGTATGCGAACTTTAATCTGCACAGGGATAAATAAAAGATTTGGAGAGGGCTGTACCGGGAGGTATGGCTCTTTTTATTACATAGGAAACTGCTGTCTGCGGCAGCCCGCCGCAGGCGGAGATTACGCCTTCGCATAATCTTTCTTGTTTGGTTAGTGTACATTCTGGATAATTTAAGTTATAATAGAGGAAGGCAAGGAAGATGGCCGTAAGCGGCCGCGCTCCGGTGCGCGAGTCCGGCTTGCCGGACGCTTTTTTATAGAAGAAACGAATCAGAAAGGATAAGAGATGATAAGAGAACTGCAATTTTTACAGGATCAGGGAGTGAATCCTTTTTTAATACAGGGGGTGGAGGAATTCCGCAGGCAATACGCGGTTGCGGATGAGGTGAAGACCAGAATTGTTGCACCTAGTATTCCTTTTTACGGCAGGGAAGTTCTGGAGATGGCCATTGCCGCCTTACTGGAAGGGGAGAATCTGCTGCTTACAGGATCTAAAGCTACGGGAAAGAATGTGCTGGCGGAGAATTTGGCGTTTATGTTCGGAAGGCCGTCCTATAACGTGTCGTTTCATGTGAATACAAACAGCGGAGATTTGATTGGCACGGATACCTTTCGGAATAATGAGGTTGAGCTGAGAAAGGGAAGTATTTACCAGTGTGCTCAGTATGGGGGATTTGGGATCCTGGACGAGATTAATATGGCGAAGAATGACGCGGTTTCCGTACTTCACGCATCCCTGGACTACCGGAGAACCATTGATGTTCCGGGATATGACAAGATCGATCTGCACGGGGCTGCCCGGTTTATAGGAACCATGAATTACGGTTATGCGGGGACAAAGGATCTGAACGAGGCGCTGGTGTCCAGGTTTCTGGTAATTGATATGCCGGGACAGAGTGAGGAGACCCTGGAATTTGTATTTAAGAATATGTTTCCCGGACTGAAGGACGAGGCGCTGAAACAGTGGATTGGACTTTTTCTGGATCTCCAGCAGAAGGCGGCAAACGGGGAGATTTCCACAAAGGCGTTGGATCTTAGGGGGATGATTGCAGCCCTGAAAACGATTCAGTGTGGATTATCCCCGGCATTGGCGGTGCAGATGGGGGTTGTGAATAAGTGCTTTGACATTTTCGAAAAGGAAATAGTACAGGATGTGGTGACTACCAGGATTCCGGAGGCGTGGACCTCAGGAGAATTCTTTTGACTCATAGCGGAGGGTGCTGATGGAAGAACAATATACAGAATATCAGCTGGAATTGGAAAACAGAATAAAGAACCTTATGTGGACGGTGAGCGGTGACTACAGTCTGGAGATTAAGGCAGACGTGGATACTTTTCTGCGTTCCAAAGATATTGCCCTTTATGACGGAGTAAAACAGGGTGCTTTTGCGAAGTATTATGACAGGGACGCACTCAGTTTATATCTCGTCAAAAAGGTTTTCCTTCAGGCCCAGGAGGCTCCGCTGATGACAGTAGCACAGATGTGCATTGAACAGGCGGTGTACCAGAGAATACTGGAGGAACGAAAAGGGGTTGCCGATATCAGGCGGCGGGCGTACAGGGATATCTTAGAAGAGGAATTCACAGCTCTGTCGGGAAATCCTCTGGGACATTTAAAGATCGCCCTCCTTAAAGAAGGGCTGCAGGGGACATACCAGGTGCCCAGAAATACCAGGAGCTGGATGGAGGAAATTTACAGCCTGAGCCAGGCTGAAGATACCATGGCCATTATCAGAGTCATTGACCGCCTGTATAATGCGCTTGTGGAGCCGGATTTTGAGAAACGGAAGGGCAGTCTGCAGAAGGTACTGGATATCACCCTGGAGGAACTGACAGAATACTCATGGAAGGACTTTCTCTCAGAGGAAATGTATGAAGAGACTCTGGAGAGTTACCTGGAAAAGGTAACGGAGACCATGACACAGATGGAAGTATTTCAGGAGGAAAAAGAAGAACAGGCCCCCCCGGAGCATTCACTGCAGAAAAAGATAGTGATTGTGGACGAGGAAGCCCTTCAAAAGATGTATACCTATGTGGAACGCAACTATGGGATTACTTATCTAAGCCCTGCGGAGGAAAAATCGCTGAATTACCAGCTTTGCAGAGGGATTCATGGAGACTGCAGCCTGTATTTTACAGAAGGGATTCTGAAACATCCTGCCCTTCGGAATTATCAGTATGAATACGCCAGAAAGCAGAAGGATAAAAATCTTTTTGAGTATTATGACAATCACCGGGTGGTTAAAAGAAATATAGTTATATTAAGCGATCTCCTGAAAAAGGCATTCGTTATGAGAGACGAGGTACAGGAAGTGCTTTCTGACAGAGGAACTATTGTCCCTTCTCTTTTGTGGAAAGTGGGGAGGACACAGGATGCAAAATTATTCCGGAGAGAACTGAAAAATGATGCCATTGATTTTGCCGTAGACGTTCTCATCGATGCCAGTGGATCCCAGCGCAGCCGTCAGGGTAAGGTGGCTATGCAGGCATACATTATAAGTGAGGCCCTCAGCAATGTAAACATTCCCCACAGGGTTATGAGCTTTTGTACCTTCTGGGATTATACCATTCTCCACCGGTTTCGGAGCTACGATGATGACAGGAGTATGAACGCCAATATATTCGAGTATATTACTTCCAGCAATAACAGGGACGGACTGGCGGTGAAGGCTGCCGGCCAGGGGCTGCTGCAGAGGGAGGAAGAGCATAAAGTGCTGATCGTACTCAGCGACGGAAGGCCCTATGATGTGGTTATCAACAGGCCCAACGCCAGAAATCCACAGCCGTATCAGGGGGAATATGCGATCCGGGATACAGCCTTTGAGATCCGGAGGCTGCGAAATCTGGGGGTATCGGTACTGGGAGTGTTTGCTGGTGAAGAAAAAGACCTGGCAACTGAGAAAAAGATATTTGGAAAAGACTTCGCATATATCAGAGACATCGGAAATTTTTCAAATATGGTAGGACGGTATCTGCTGAAGCAGCTGGAAGAAGAGTAAGGGGAGAATCTGTACCAGATTGGTCATACTTGAAATAAATGTTTTTTTCTGCTATACTCCATATATTGCAAAATAATCCAACTGATTTGGAGTGACTCTATGGAGAATAAAGTTGATATATTGGGTTTTCTGATTGATAAATATTCTGTGGACGAAATGCTGGAGATTGTGAGAAGACAGTGGGATGAACAGGGGCTTTTGACCTATGGCCTCATCACAATGAATCTTCTGATGGCTGCCAGAGAGGATGAAATCCTGGCAAATTATATACAGTCTCTGGATTTGAGTATCATCGGTGAACCGGAAGTTCTAAAAGCAGCAAAGATAGAAGAAGAAGCCATGCTCCAGGAGGTGACGAATCATGAATTCCTGGGGGCTTTCTTCATGTATGTAATCAATTACGGGAATACGGTTTTTGTACTCGGAGAGACTAAGGAAGAGGCCGATGTCCTGAAAAAGCATCTGGAAGAAACTTACGAGGGATTAAAGATTGCAGCTTCAGACTTTCTCTGCGGGGAGACCGCCGACGGGGAAGACCGGGTGATTAATGAGATCAACAGTGTATCTCCCGAGGTGATTCTCACCTGTTCCCAGAGCCTGTCCATGGAGCGGTTTGCTGTGGAGAACCGCAAAAAGGTAAATGCCAGAATCTGGATGAGTCTGGGAAGCCACGCAAATCTTCAGACAGAATCAGGTTTAAAATCGAACTGGCTGAGCAAACTATTAGAGAAGAGCACCTTTAAAAAAATGGTTGCCCGGTATAATAGTGAAAAAGGAGAATAACTGAATCATGTTCCTGCAGCATGGGAAATCAAAGGTAAAGAACTATGTTTTTATTACAGTAGGTACAGCATTGATGGCGCTGGCAATCAATTCCATTTATGACCCCATGAAGCTTGTAACAGGCGGTTTCAGTGGTTTAGCCATTGTTATCAAGACTGTTACAGAACCTATCGTGACAGGGGGCATTCCATTATGGCTTACCAATGCCATATTAAATGTACCTCTGTTTTTCATTGGAATAAAGATTATGGGCCTGCCCCTTCTTGCCAAATCCCTTTGGGGAACGGTCAGCTTATCTGTGTGGCTCTATATTTTGCCTGCCTTTCATTTGATTTCCGATGATTTGGTTTTGGCCGCTCTCTTCGGAGGTGTAATTATGGGGGTGGGAATTGGCTTTGTCTTTCTGGGACAGGGCACCACTGGAGGCACCGATATGGTTTCCGCCCTGATTCAGAGAAAGCTGCGCCATTATTCCATCGCTCAAATTATGATGTTTGTAGACGGTCTCATCGTGTTTATGGGAGCCTGGGTATTCGGACTGAACCTGGCACTCTACGCCATGATTGCTATATTTGTTACCGCAAAAATTACGGATGGATTGCTGGAGGGCCTGCATTACTCTAAAATAGCTTTTATCATCACGGATTCCTATGATTCGGTGGCAAGGGAGATTATGGAGAGCATTGAGCGCGGGGTGACAGGGATATCCGCGAAGGGTATGTACTCAAAAGCAAAAAAGCAGATGCTTTTCTGTGTTGTCTCCAAAAAAGAAATTGTGCCGTTAAAAGAGCTTGTGGCCAGGATAGATGAAAAGGCCTTTGTTATTGTGTGCGATGCCCGGGAGGTGCTGGGGGAAGGATTTATCCAGCAGGAACAAAAGAAATAAAATGTGTTTTTTTGGTGAATTACTCAATATTTCGCATTTTTACTTTCTTTTTTCGGGATTTTATATTATTATATAGAGTAGGGTTTTTTGTTTTTTATGGGAAAAAGCAAGGCTGGCAATACATTATATAATGGAAAGAGGGAAAAAGATGATATCAAATCAAGTACTGCAAAACACATTAGACGGATTAAAGAACATCTCAAGAACAGAATTTTGTGTAACGGATACTGAAGGTAAAGCTTTGGCTACGACATTTGCAGACACTGTATGCTCAGAGGACGAAGTCGTAGATTTTATTAATTCTCAGGCCGATAGTCAGATTATCAAAGGATATCAGTTGTTTAAAATATATGACGATCATCAGCTGGAGTACGTCTTAATCGTGGACGGTGACAGCCAGGATGTATTTATGGTGGGAAAACTCGTTGTTTTCCAAATCCAGAATCTTCTGGTTGCCTACAAAGAGAGATTTAATAAGGATAACTTTATCAAAAACCTCTTGCTGGATAACCTGCTTTTAGTGGATATCTACAACCGGGCAAAGAAGTTACATATCGACATTGATGTCCGTCGTGTAGTATTTATCCTGGAATCCAATCAGGATAAAGAATACGGTTCCCTGGAGGGGATCAAGAATGTGTTGGGCGGCAAGAACGGAGATTTCGTAACTGCCGTAGACGAGAAGAGTATCATCATTGTAAAAGAACTGAGTCCCACCGACGGCTACGACGAGGCGGACAAAGTTGCAAATACGATCTTAACTGCTCTTGGCATTGAGAAGGACGGCAAAACCCACATTGCCTACGGTACCATTGTTAAGGAATTAAAGGAGGTATCCCGTTCTTACAAAGAGGCAAGGATGGCTCTGGATGTAGGTAAGATTTTCTTTGGCGACAAAGAAGTAATTGCATACAGTTCTTTGGGAATCGGTCGGTTAATCTACCAGCTTCCCATACCACTTTGTAAAATGTTCATAAAAGAGATCTTTGATGGGAAATCACCAGATGACTTTGACGAAGAGACATTAACCACCATCAATAAGTTCTTTGAGAACAGCTTAAATGTATCCGAGACTTCCAGACAGTTATATATCCACAGAAATACACTAGTATACCGCCTGGATAAACTGCAGAAGAGCACCGGGCTGGACCTTAGGGTATTTGAGGATGCCATCACTTTCAAGATTGCACTTATGGTAGTGCGTTATATGAAGTATATGGAGACTCTGGACTACTAGGGTTTCGGATGCGCAGGAACACTTAGGAGGATAATATGATTGATTTAAAGGGCGTTAGCAAGTCCTATGCGAAAGGCCAGCCGGCCGTGAATAACGTAGACTTGCACGTAGATAAGGGTGAATTTGTTTTCGTTGTAGGAAACAGTGGATCCGGGAAGTCCACGTTGATCAAGCTGCTTTTAAAAGAGCTGGATCCTACTTCGGGAGTCATTACAGTAAACCAACAGAATCTCAATAAGCTAAAGAGAAGAAAGATAGCCAAATACCGCCGTGGGGTGGGGGTTGTTTTTCAGGACTTCCGTTTATTAAAAGATAGAAATGTATATGAGAATGTGGCATTTGCCCAGCGGGTAATAGAAAAGCCTACCCGTGTGATTAAAAAAAGAGTGCCTGAGGTGCTTACCATGGTAGGTCTAGCGGAAAAGTACAAATCTTTTCCGAAGGAGCTGTCAGGTGGTGAACAGCAGAGGGTTGCCCTCGCAAGGGCGCTGGTAAACCGTCCTGCGATCCTGCTGGCGGATGAGCCCACAGGTAATTTGGATCCGAAGACTTCCTTTGAGATTATGAAGCTTTTGGAGGAAATAAACGAAAGAGGAACCACAGTTCTTGTCGTTACACATAACAGAGAGATAGTAAATGCCATGAAAAAACGGGTAATTACTATGAAGAAAGGCGTCATTGTAAGCGACGAACAAGAAGGTGAATATCATTATGCGAATTAGTACCATAGGATACACACTGAAACAGGGTGTGAAGAACATCTTTAGAAACCTGAGATTTTCGCTGGCTTCTGTGGCAACTATGGCTGCCTGCATTTTCTTATTCGGACTCTTTCTGGCAATTGTCATGAACTTCAACTCCATGCTTCGGGAAGTGGAGGAAGGAGTTGGAATTACCGTATTTTTTGAAGAGGGTGCCAAACAGGAACAGATTGACAAGATTGGCCAGGAGATTAAAAAGCAGAAGGGCGTAAAGGAAGTCAAATACGTATCTGCGGAGGAAGCCTGGGAGTCCTTTATTACGCAGTATTTTGACGGTGACGATCAGGCCGCTGCAGGATTTAAGGATGACAATCCGCTGGCGAATTCCTCCAACTACGAAGTATATTTAGATAAAATCGAGGACCAGACAGAACTGGTTGCCTATATTGAAGGTCTGGACGGGGTGAGGGAGGTAAATCACTCCAAAAACGCCAGTACCACACTGACGAGTTTGAACAGAGTGGTAGGTTATACCTCCATTGGTATCATAATTATTCTGTTTGCGGTTGCATTTTTCCTTATCAGCAATACCATAGCCATGGGTATCTCTATCCGGAGGGAAGAGATTGGTATCATGAAACTGATAGGAGCCACTAACTTTTTTGTGCGTGCACCTTTCGTCATTGAGGGAATTCTTATAGGTCTGGTAGGCGCAGGTCTTCCTCTGGGACTGGTGTATGTCTGCTATAATCAGCTGATAAAGTATATCCAGGACAGATTCCATGTTTTTACAGCCATGGGCAGTTTCCTGACTGTACAGACAATTTTCCATATCCTTCTGCCTGTAGGATTAGGGCTGGGTGTTGGAATCGGTCTGCTGGGCAGCGCAGTTGCCATCAGAAAGCATCTGCGGGTATAATAATATGATTCAGAAAGGCTTCAGGGGATTCTCCCTCTGAAGCCTTCCGGTGTTTAAAGGAGCTATGTATGAAAGATTATAAATTTTTAAAGGGGTTCCTTTTGGGAGTCCTTCTGGCAGCTGTGGTAGGACTTGGAGGTTATCTTGGAGTAACCAATTATATCAGTGCAAAAGAGGCCCGGCAGGAGGAAACAGCGCCTGACAGTGCCAAAGCAAAGAAAAAGATTCAGCTGCTGGAGACGCTCATTGATGAGACGTATTTGGAAGACGCGGATGAGGATGCATTGACAGAAAGCATGTATGCCGGCCTGATTGATGGACTGGGAGACCCTTATTCCAGATATTATACAAAGGAAGAGTATAAATCCCTTACAGAAGAGACAGAGGGATCCTACCAGGGAATCGGGATTGTCATGCAGCAGAATCCCGATACAGGAGTGATTACCATTGTACGCTGCTATGAAGGGGCTCCCGGGGCAGAAGCAGGTGTCCTTCCCGGAGATATTCTGTATAAAGTGGACGGGGAGGAAGTTACGGGTACTGAACTTGCAGAGGTTGCAAAGAAAATCCGCAGCGAGGATACAGAATCAGCGAAGCTGACTCTTGCCAGGGACGGAGAAAACGATTATATTGAGGTAGATGTCAAAAAGGCCCAGGTGGAGATCCCGGTAGTATCCCATGAGATGCTGGAAAACCAGGTGGGATATATCGCAGTCTACGAATTTACAGCTGTCACGGTTCAGCAGTATAATGATGCGTATGCGGATTTGATGGCTCAGGGGATGAAAAAACTAGTCATAGACCTCAGAGGCAATCCCGGAGGGCTTCTCACAGCAGTATGTGACATCTTTAACAATATAGCGCCGGAGAAACTGATTGTATATACAGAAGATAAAAATGGAGAGAAAGAAGAATACCTATCCGGTAAGGGCACGAACATGGATGTTCCCCTAGCTGTTTTGGTAAACGGCAACAGCGCCAGCGCTGCTGAGATCTTTGCCGGAGCTGTCCAGGACTACGGGATCGGCACTTTGGTGGGTACTACCACATTCGGAAAGGGGATTGTCCAAAAAGTAACGCCTCTTACAGACGGAAGCGCGGTAAAGCTTACCATATCAAAGTACTATACTCCAAGCGGAAGGAATATACACGGAACCGGGATAACCCCGGATGTGGAGGTAGAACTGGATGAAGCCCTGAAGCAAAAGGTGACTATCAGCAAAGATGAGGATAATCAGCTGCAGAAAGCCCTTGAGGTCTTGGGGGAATAGAATAGAGTCTGTTGTATTTCTCAAAACACTTTGTTGAAGTTGGGAATTAAAAATGTTATGATAGAAAAAAAACGGAGGGGACATTTATGAATGACTTTGTAATAACGACAGAAAATACATCGGATTTGCCAAAAGACTATTACAGCCAAAACGGCATTACGTATATGTATCTGCCCTGTACAATAGATGGAGTGGTGTATAATAAAGAGAATGAAATGCCTTCAGGGGAATTCTACGAAAAAATGAGAGGCGGCAGCATGCCTACGACTTCCCAGATTAATCCCAACGATGCGAAGACAGAATTCTCCAGAATCCTTGACGAGGGAAAGGGGATTCTTCATATAGCATTTTCCTCCGGACTCAGCGGGAGCTATAACAGTGCCAGGATTGCCGCCGAGGAGATCCGGGAGGAGAGACCAGAAGCCAGGATTGCAGTGGTAGATACACTGGCTGCTTCCATGGGAGAGGGAATGCTGGTTTATAAAGCTGTGCAGATGCAGAAGGCGGGAAAAAGTCTGGAAGAGACCGCTGAATGGCTGGAGGCAAATAAACTGCATCTGTGCCATATGTTTACCGTAGACGATCTCAATCATCTGTACCGGGGCGGCAGGGTATCCAAAGCGGCCGCGGTTCTCGGCACTATGATTAATATTAAGCCTGTCCTTCATGTGGATAATGAAGGGCATCTGATCCCCCTTGGAAAGGTAAGAGGAAGGAAGAAATCTCTGGTGACTTTGGTATCCATGATGGAAGAGAGAGTGGGATCCTATCGGGATAAGAATGACATTATTATGATTAGCCACGGCGACTGTCTGGAAGATGCAGAATATGTTGCTAAGCTGGTGAAAGAAAAGTTTGGATATGATAATATTATGATTAATCCTGTGGGAGCAACCATCGGTGCGCACTCCGGCCCTGGTACAGTGGCACTGTTTTTCCTGGGAGAATACAGATAATAAAAAACCTGCGGGCGATATACGCACTGCACGCAAAAGGAAGATGGCAGCGCTTCGGCGTGGGAGTCCGGCTTAGCCGGGCTCTTTTTTTATTACATAGGAAACTTCGTTCCCTATGTAATAAAAAGCCCTGTGGGGGATCACACTGCGGCGGAAAGGAAGATGCTGCCTGCGACAGCCCGCCGCAGGCGGAGATTGCACTTTCTCGCAATCTTTCTTATTGACAGGCTAGTAATTATTAGCTATACTGAGGTTATGGGCTAGTAAATACTAGCCTGTGCGAACGAACGTATGATTGGAGCGGGAAAACAGATGGAGACATTTCGGCTGGAAGAATATTTAAGCAATGGAGTGGAACAGATGATCAAAGGAATTCTTAAGGCGTCTGCAGGGAACCCCAGAGAGAGTCTTTTTATGGTACAGTATGCCCGGGGCGGCAGAAAGAGAAGAGAGCTTCGCAGAAAACGAGAGGAAGAGGGGGTGCATATTCCGCCGTTTTTGATTGCCAGTATTACAAATCAATGCAATCTCAACTGCAAAGGCTGCTATGCCCGGGAAAATGAGAAGAGGGAAGGGTTTCGGGTGAAAAGAATGCTGACGGTAAAAGAGTGGGGAAACATTTTTGAAGAGGCTCAAAAATTGGGCGTAGGATTTGTGCTCCTTGCCGGAGGGGAACCTATGACGAGAAGAGATGTGCTGAGAGAAGCCGGAGAGTATAAGGGAATTCTTTTTCCCGTATTTACCAACGGGACATTGTTTGATAAGGATTATGCAAAACTCTTCGGAATACATAAGAACTTGATTCCCATTTTAAGCGTAGAGGGTGGGGAAGGACGTACAGATGACAGGAGAGGAGGGGGGATATACCGCAGAGTTCAAAGAACAATGGAACTTCTGCAAAACAGCCGTATTCTCTTTGGAGCATCGGTAACTGTGACAAAGGAAAACCTGGAGGAAGTGACAGGGGAAAATTTTCTGAAGGAACTTCGGACACGGGGATGCAAAGGGATAATATATGTAGAGTATGTACCCGTGGACAGGAAATCTGCCTCCCTGGCTTTAGAGGAGAGAGACCGGCAATATATGAACAGCAGAATACAGAGGCTGAGAAACGGCCAGGACGAGATGCTGTATATCTCTTTTCCGGGGGACGAGAAATCATCCGGGGGATGTCTGGCAGCAGGACGGGGATTTTTTCACATTAATGCTGCGGGGAATGCGGAACCATGCCCATTTTCCCCCTTCTCAGATACCAGTCTGCTGGATATGTCCCTGGAAGATGCTCTCCATTCCCCTCTTTTTAGAAAGCTTCAGACATCCGGACTTTTGACTGCACCTCATGAGGGCGGATGTGTACTGTACCAGCATGAGGAGAAGGTAGAGAACCTCCTGAAGGGAGGCAGCAGATGAAAACCAGAGAACGGATCATAGAGGAGGCGCTGAACCTTTTTTCCAGGAAAGGCTATCAGGGAACCAGTGTAAAAAATATTGCAGAGGCTGTGGGAATCAGGGACAGCTCTCTGTATAAACACTTCAGGAGCAAAGAGGAAATTTTTAGTACCATAGTGGAAGAAATGTCGCGCCGTATGGAGAAAATGTCACAGGCTTTGGGGCTGCCTGGGGAGAAGCACATGGAGGCGGCAGCGAAAGTATACGGGAAGCTTTCTGTGGACGGACTCTTGGAACTGAGCAGGAAGATATTTTTGTTTTATTTGAAGGATGAATTCGCATCCAGGTTCCGGCGGATGCTGACTATTGAGCAGTATTCTGACAAGAGGATTTATGAGGTATACAGAAAGATTTTTATGGTAGACAGTATTACTTATCAAACAGCGCTTTTCCAGGAAATGATGAGGCAGAGGGTTTTTAGTGAGGGTGATCCTGCCGCAATGGCAATGAATTTTTATGCCCCTATTTATTTTTTGCTGAACAAATACGACCAGATGCCCGGGGCCGAGGAGGAGGCGATGGGGGAGTTAGAGCGTCATGTAAGGGAGTTCTGCAGAATCTATAACTGCAGAAAGGGATAAAAAATTGAAAAAAGGAATGAGAACCTGTATGCCTGTTGGCAATGACAGGACCTCATTCCTTTTTTTGCTAAAGGGGAATGGGGAGAAAATCTGTACCCGAGGGCAGCTGGGCGATGACAAAATGGATATCCCGGTAAATCTGCAAAAAGGCTTTTTCCAGTGCGGCGGGCAAAGCGGAAGAATCCTTTTCCCGGAGGGCCTTCACCACATCACGCATAAGGGCCTGCAGCTTCTCCTGAGGCGCATAGTAAGAGGCATCCGCTGCATACAGATAATAGCCCCACAGGAGCAGCTCATTCAGCTGAGAATAGATGTTGCTCAGAGAGTGGCAGGGAGCAAACTGTATCATATAATCCATAAGGAGCTGAACCGAACGGGGATTGAGACTGTGGAGAGAGGCAGAGAATAACTTTTCTTCTGCCCTGTGCAGCCATTCCTCTGTGACAGGGGTGAAGGATTTTGCGCAGATTCCTGCAGACAGAGCCATAATCTGGATGGCATCCATACAGAGAGCCAGTCTTTGCTGGATCAGAGGATCGCTGAAATCGAAAGAGGCAGGGGAGATGCTGCCCTGAATCTCTCCTGTCACCAGAATAGTTCCTTTTTTAGCTTTTGTTTCAGCAATTCCCAGCATATTCAGCAGAGCAATGCTGCGGCATACAGTCTCCTTCATCAGCCCGTATTCTTCCATCAGTCTGGGAATGGAAGGGAGATATTTCTTCCCTTCAAACTCCCCTCCCGCAATCCGCCGAAGAATAGACATGGCCAGGCGTATATAAAGTTCAGAATGGCCTTTGGTCCGGAACCAGCGGATATCTGCCTTCCGCGGGACCGGGGCAGGAATCGCGCGGCTAAGTTCCTCAAGATAACCGTCTATGGTACTCTGGGTTTTACAGTAAAAGTCCAGAATACTATCATAAAACGCGTCATACTGTTTCCGGAGGATTCTGTTTAATGCTGTCTCCAGCCAGGCTTTTACCCTGCTCTCAGCTTGATAGGAGGGAGCTTTTACCCCAGGATAAGGAATATAGGGCACATCCAGATAACTCTCAGCATCCAGTTGCAGATCCTGAATCAGAAGGTTGTTAAAGGGCTTGAGTACAGCCCTGAAAAAAAGATTGGCCTGCCGATAAAGGGCAGAGAGCTCCATGTGACCGGCAATACCGTCTATGGCGTCCCGCATGATTGTAAATTCGGTCTCCTGACAGAGTCTGGCACCCTCCCGATAGAGGGCCGGAAGAAGAAGGCCAAGTCCGCAAAATGCATCATTCACTCCGTCCCTGCGTTCTAACAGGGCGGCAATGCAGGACTCTGCTGATGCGCGGTAGGCAGAAACTGCCGGCCGTCCGGTAACAGTACGGATATATCCGCTGTGTTCCAGCATCTTCATGACTTTCCGGATTGTGGTGATCCCTACATTGAACTGCCGGCAAAGCTGCTGCTGGGAAGGCATAGTCTGTCCTTCGGGATAGACACCGCATTCAAACTGAGTGACAAAGGAGCGATAAAGATATTCGTACTGGTGTAAATTCTGACGCAATTGGCGCTTTCTCCTTTCGAAAAAATGTATTAATAAAATAAGTATATCAACTTTGGTGTTCAGCTTCAACTTGCTTTTTACAGTTACCTGCGATAAAATATACCTATAGCCTATATGGGAAAGATGCGGCCTGAGGTAAGCGGCAGGAGGTGATGGGGAAATGAAAAAGCGAAACTGCATTTTGATTGTGGATGATGCAGAGATGAACCGCGCCATGCTGGCAGATATGCTGTCCGGGGAATATGATATCCTTGAGGCGTCTAACGGGAAAAAAGCAATCGAGATAATGCAGCGGCAGCTGTTTAAAATTTCCCTGATTTTGCTGGACATTATTATGCCTGTGATGGATGGGTTTGAAGTGCTGTCGATTATGAACAAATATGGCTGGCTGAACCGTATTCCTGTTATTACTATATCGTCAGAGACTTCATCTACCTACATTGATCATGCATATGATTTGGGGGCAACAGACTATATCAGCAGGCCCTTTGACGAGAAAACTGTACAGCGGAGGGTGCAGAACACAATAGTGCTGTATTCCAAACAAAAGGTTCTGGAAGGAATGGTGGCGGATCAGATTGCAGAAAAGGAAAAGAATAACTTCCTGATGGTAGAGATTCTTTCAAATATTGTGGAATTCAGAAATGGGGAGAGCGGCCTTCATGTGCTCCATATTCGGGTTCTCACTGAGATATTCTTTCGAAAGCTGCAGGAGATTACTGGACAGTATCCCATGACAGTTTCCAGAATGGCATTGATTGTAAATGCTTCTGCGCTGCATGATGTGGGAAAGATATCTATTCCGGAAGAGATTTTGAATAAACCGGGGAAGCTCACCCCAGAGGAATTTAAGATTATGAAGACACACAGTATACAGGGGGCCCTCATTATGGAAGACGCACTCTCACGGCATCATGAAGAACTGCTTAATCTGGCCTATAATATCTGTCGCTGGCACCATGAGAGGTATGACGGAGGGGGATATCCGGACGGGCTGAAAGGAGACGATATTCCCATAGAAGCTCAAGTGGTTGCTCTGGCAGATGTGTATGACGCACTAACCAGCATGCGTGTATATAAACCGGCTTACTCTCACGACACAGCTATGCAGATGATACTAAAGGGTGAGTGCGGAGCCTTTCATCCGCTTCTTATGCAGTGCCTGGAAGCAGTCGGTCCGTATTTGGAGGAAGAGTTGAAGATCCGCTCTATGAATCCTGTATCAGAAGAAAATTTACAGCATTTATCAAACCAGATTATAGCGGACGGCCAGGTTTCCGAACGCACCCTTACGCTGCTGGAGCAGGAACGGGTAAAGTATCAGTTTTTTGCTTCTATGTCTAAGGAGATTCAGTTTGAGTATAATTATAGCATCGACGTTCTCACCATGTCAGAGTGGGGAGGAAGCCAGCTTGGACTGCCTATTCTCATAGAGCATCCCGGACAAAATGAGGTACTGCACAAGGTGTTCTCTCAGAAAGATTACATGGACCTGCAGAGAAAGCTGAGGAAAGCTACAGAGGAAAATCCAATTGTAAGTGGTGTATACTGTCTTTGCATAAAAGGAAATCACCGGTGGTTTAAGGCTACGGCCCGCCCTTTGTGGGAAGGGGAAGGACAGGATGGGATCTCAGGTATCATTGGAAAGTTTGTGGATGTTCATGAGGAACAGCTAAAGCTTGACAAGCTGAAAAGAAATGCAGAACGGGATGGAATATAACAGACTGTTTCACTGTGCAGACCAGGCGCTGTATGCGGCGAAAAGGGATGGAAAGAACCGGTTTACTTTTTATGGATCATGAAAGCGGAGGATAGGAACATGGATAAACAGAAAAGTAGTGCAGGGCAGATTGGATATGAATATGATACACTGATGAATCTTCTCCATGTCAGCGTCAGTAAACATCTGCTGGATGATCATTTCACACTGGTTTGGGCAAATGACTTTTATTATGAATTGATTGGTTATACAAAGGAAGAGTATCTGGCGATTTATCATAATCTGTGTGATACGTATTATATGAATGACGATTTGGGGATACATGATGAGGAACTGTGGAACCAGCTGGGGGCTGAGGTGATCCGCACGCTGAATGCCGGGGAGAACGGCTATACCATGGTAGCGCAGATGCGTCGCAGGAGTGGAGAATATATATGGGTCCGTATGTCGGCGAGGTTTACGGATGAGTATATTGACGGGTACCGGGTGTCCTATACGGCCATGATGGATGTCAGTGACATGATGCGAATGGAGCAGGAGCAGTCCGTTACCTATGATAATCTGCCTGGTTTTATTGCAAAATACAAAGTGGGCAAGATGCTTGATTTTACACTGCTTGACGGCAACGACCGTTTCTTTGAGTTTTTTGGGAAAGAGAGCTGGAAGAATATGGAGTACCCTCTGTTCCGGGACAATGTGCTGCGCAATCAGTCGGTATTTGAAGAGCACCGGGAGGCGCTTCTGAAGGGGGAGCAGGTTCATTTTACTGTACATATGAGCGATCAGAGAGGTCAGGATGCCTGGCTGCAGATTAATGGGTCCTGTGTGGGACACCAGGAGGGGGATCCGGTATATCTTGTAATCTACATTGATATTACCAACGAGACGGAGCTCCGGCAGATGCAGAGGCAGCTGGAGGCCCAGGCCAAAAGGCTGCGCAGCGCTCTGAAAGAGGCTGAAGAGGCTAACCGGGCAAAATCAGATTTTCTGTCCCGGATGAGCCACGACATCCGTACTCCCATGAATGCAATTCTTGGAATGAAGGATATTGCGGTTTCCCATATGGAGGATCCGGATAAAGTAAAAGACTGCCTAAAAAAAATCGGCCTTTCGGGACAGCACCTGCTGGGCCTTATCAATGACGTGCTGGATATGTCCAAAATTGAGAGCGGGGAGATGGCTCTTAGGGATGATGTGGTATCCCTGCCGGAGGTACTTGAAAATATTGTAACCATTATGCAGCCCCAGTTTAAAGAAAAAGATCAAAAGTTTTCTATCCGTCTCCAGTGTGTGATTCACGAACTCTTTTTAAGCGATTCCCTCAGGCTGCGGCAAATATTTTTAAATATACTTTCCAATGCATGTAAGTTTACTCCTCCGGGAGGAAGCATCACCATGGACGTGGCAGAGGGCGGTACAGAAGGGAGAATCACTCACTTTGCATTTACAATTACGGATACAGGAATTGGTATGCAGCCAGAATTTATGGAACATCTTTTCACCGCCTTCAGCCGGGAGAGAGACAGCAGAGTGGATAAGACAGAAGGAACCGGACTTGGGATGGCCATAACAAAAAAGATAGTAGAACTGCTGGAGGGAACCATTGAAGTGGAGAGTGAACCGGGGAAAGGGTCGGTTTTTAGAGTTTATCTACCATTGAAAATCGAGGAATCTCCAAAACTTGACGCTTCTTTCCCGGATTTAAAAGTTATTGTGGCGGATGATGATGCGGTTATGTGCGAATACACTGCAGAGATGCTTCGGAACATCGGTATCTATGCAGACTGGGTGGACAGTGGTGAGCAGGCCGTAGCAAAGGTGTTGGAAGCACAGAAAAAGGGGGAGGCATATGACGCCATTCTCCTGGACTGGAAGATGCCCGGGCAGGACGGACTTGAGACTACCCGCCGGCTGCGGGAGGTCAGTAAGGGTAAGCTGCCTATATTGATTATCTCTGCTTATGACTGGAACGACATAGAACAGGAAGCTAAAATGGCAGGCGTAAGCGGATTTCTTCAGAAGCCTATCTTTGCGTCCACTCTGATCCGGGGGCTGCGGCAGTATATTCTGGGAGAGTCAACGGATGGGGAGCGAAGTGAATCAGAGCATATATCTGACTTTGAAGGCAGGCATTTTCTTCTGGTGGAGGATAATGCCCTGAACCGGGAGGTAGCCCAGGAACTGCTGGGGGATATGGGAGCGGTGATTGACACTGCCTGTGACGGCCTCCAGGGGGTTGAGGCTTTTGCAGCTTCAGAAGAAGGCTTCTATGACATTCTTCTTATGGATATTCAGATGCCCGTGATGGATGGCTATACGGCTGCCCGGACGATAAGGACTCTGAACCGTGCGGATGCCGGGACAGTGCCCATTCTGGCAATGACAGCAGATGCCTTTGCCGAAGATATCCAGGCAGCAAAGGATGCCGGTATGGACGGTCATCTGGCCAAGCCTCTGGACGGTGTTACACTGAAGCGTGAGATTAGCAAATACCTTAGTTGACATCAGAAAACAGGTATTTTATACAGATGCAGGAATGAAAGAACAAATGTTCCGCTGCTGCCTATACTTTTCTATTGGTCTATGTTATAATTTTTAAAGTATAATATCCACCAGGCTTTATCTGGCGCAGCAATATATCTAGGAAAAGATTTTGTGATCTTCATTTCACGGAGGTAAAAATACAGTATGGTTAAACAAAGGCACTCCCAAGACGCTTCGCTGCTTGCTCATGAAACCGGCATGAGGGGCGATATTGGTTTCAAATTACACTCGGAATATCAGCCAACCGGCGACCAGCCCCAGGCTATAAGACAACTGGTCCAGGGATTCAAAGAAGGCAATCAATGCCAGACCTTACTGGGGGTAACAGGTTCCGGAAAGACATTTACCATGGCGAATGTCATCCAGCAGATTCAAAAGCCGACCCTCATTATTGCTCACAATAAAACCCTTGCCGCTCAGCTCTACGGCGAGTTTAAGGAGTTCTTTCCGGAGAACGCGGTAGAGTACTTTGTATCCTATTACGACTATTATCAGCCGGAGGCCTACGTTCCATCCTCTGACACTTATATAGCAAAAGATTCCGCTATCAACGATGAGATTGACAAGCTCCGTCTCTCTGCCACTGCCGCTTTAAGTGAGCGGAGAGATGTCATTATCGTATCCAGTGTGTCCTGTATCTATGGGATCGGAAGTCCCAAGGATTACCAGAATATGATAATCTCCCTCCGTCCCGGTATGGAGCGGGACAGGGATGAGGTAATCCGCAGGCTCATTGACATTCAGTATGACAGAAATGACATGGATTTCCACCGGGGGACCTTCCGGGTAAGGGGGGATGTGCTGGAGATATTTCCTGCAGATTACTCAGAGCTGGCGGTCAGGGTGGAATTTTTCGGGGATGAGATCGATCGGATTACAGAGGTGGATACCCTCACCGGAGAGATTAAGAATGTTTTAAACCATATTGCCATCTTTCCGGCCTCTCACTATGTGGTTCCCATGGAACGGATTCTGGAGGCGGCAACGAATATTGAGGAGGAATTACAGGAGAGGGTGGCCTATTTTAAGAGTGAAGATAAACTGTTAGAGGCCCAGAGAATCTCAGAGAGGACAAATTTCGACATTGAAATGATGAAAGAGACCGGCTTCTGTTCAGGGATAGAGAACTATTCACGCCATTTATCCGGACTTGCTCCGGGACAGCCGCCCTATACCCTGGTTGATTATTTTGGAGACGACTTCCTTATCATTGTAGACGAGTCTCACAAAACGGTTCCCCAGATCCGCGGGATGTATGCCGGAGATCAGTCCAGAAAAGGAACTTTGGTGGACTATGGTTTCCGCCTTCCCTCAGCAAAGGATAACCGTCCTCTTAACTTTGAAGAGTTTGAAAGCAAAATTGATCAGATTTTGTTTGTCTCTGCTACCCCCGGGGAGTACGAGGAGGAGCATGAACTGCTCCGGGCAGAACAGATTATCCGTCCTACGGGCCTGCTGGATCCGAAGGTAGAAGTAAGACCTGTGGAGGGACAGATTGATGACCTGGTAGGAGAGGTGAACCAGGAAGTGGAGAAGGGCAACAAAATCCTCATTACGACGCTTACAAAGCGTATGGCCGAGGATCTCACGGAGTATATGAAGGAGCTGGGCATACGTGTCAAATATCTTCATTCTGACATTGACACTCTGGAGCGCACGGAGATTATCCGGGATATGCGCCTGAATGTATTCGATGTGCTGGTGGGAATCAACCTTCTGAGAGAGGGTCTGGATATTCCGGAAATTACTCTGGTAGCTATCCTGGATGCAGATAAAGAAGGGTTCCTCCGTTCTGAGACCTCCCTGATTCAGACCATAGGGCGTGCGGCCCGTAACGCGGACGGCCATGTAATTATGTACGCTGATGTCATAACGGATTCCATGCGGATGGCTATTGATGAGACAGAGCGCAGAAGAGCCATACAGGAGGAGTACAACAGGGAGCATAATATCACGCCCCAAACCATAAAGAAGGCCGTCAGGGATTTGATAAGTATCTCTCAGAATGTAGCTGAAACAGAGGATAAATTAATGAAAGATCCGGAGTCCATGAGCAGGGAGGAACTGGAGAAACTGATAGGTGAGATACAAAAGCAGATGAGAAAAGCTGCGGCAGATCTGAACTTTGAGGCAGCGGCGGAACTTCGGGATAAGATGATCGAACTTAAAAAATCTCTGGAGGAATTGGACGACTGACTCTGGTGAGAAGGATAATTTTTGCTATTGTTCTGTTATACAGAACAATAGCTTTTATTTCATAAAGAATAGAAAAAGTGTGGTAAAAATTGATAAAAATATATCACATATACGGGAAATATCCATTAAAGTGCACAATTGTATTTACTTTTGTACATGGCTGTGATAAGCTATTGGTAACGAATTGTACCACAAATGTGTGAAATATCTAACGATTTTTTGTGGGGCATTACAAAATATACTACATATTGGGAGGCGGTATTATGACTTACTTGGACATTGGAATTATTGTCGCTTATCTTGTGGGAATGCTGTTAATCGGTATTTATGCAAGCAAAAAACAGAAAGGAATTGATGATTACTATGTTGCCGGAAGGAATGTGGGCGCATTTTCTCTTATGTGCTTATGGATGTCAGCCTGGATTGGAGGAGCATCTGTCATGGGAACCTCATCCAGAGCCTACGAAATGGGAATTACGGCAATCTGGTATGTGGGCATTATTGCTGTAGGCATAATTGTTTTTGCCTTTGTTATGGTGAAACCTATCAAACGGCTGGGAGATAAACTGAATAACCTGACTTTCCCGGACTTTATTGAGAACAGATATGATTCAAAAACACGGGCGGCAACCACGGTAACCACGATCCTGGCGTATATTGCCTATACAGGCAGCCAGTTCGTAGCCGGAGCCAGTATCCTCAATGTGCTTACCGGATGGAGCCTGCCGATCTGTTTTATTGTGACAACTTTTGTTATTGTACTGTACACTTCCATCGGAGGCTTTCTGGCGGTAACCTATACGGACCTTGCACAGATGATTCTGCTGTTCGGGGGGATCGTATTGCTGGGAGTGCCCCTGGCCATGCACCATGTGAGCACAAACGAATTGTCCTTCTCTACGCTGCCTGCATCTTATTTTGACTTGGGTACCTGGGGATGGCCTACGATTATTGCGCTGGGCATCTCAACTATTTTTTCTTTCTTTACCTCTATGGACAGCTATACCAAGTGTTTTGCTGCAAAAGATGAGAAAGCTGCCAAGAGAGGAACACTGATGGCGGCAGCCTGTGTGATTGTTATTGCGCTGTCTTCCACCTATCTGGGACTCACTGCAAAGCTGGTACTTCCGGATCTTGCCTCCAGCTCCAACAGCCTGGCGGCACTGGTCGTAGAGATTTTCCCTGCAGGGGTAAGGGGCCTGGTGCTGGTAGGCATCCTGGCGGCCATTATGTCTACAGGAGATGTGTGTGTGCTGACTGCATCTGCAAATATTACAAGAGATATCTATCAGCGGTATATAAATCCTAAAGTAGAAGAAAAGAAGCTCCTGGTGATGGGAATTGCCAGCTCTTTCTTCATTGGCATAATCAGTGCTGTTTTTGCCTGGTTTAACCAGGACATCATTGATGCCTTGTTTATAGCATTTACCATTAACTCCGCTGGACTATTCCTGCCCACGGTATGCGGGCTGTTCTGGAAACGCTCAAGCTCTAAGGGTGCCTTCCTGTCTGTATTATCTTCGCTGATTATTGTGGTTATATGGTACATAGGCGGCATGGTGAGCAGCAGTCCTATTTTCCAGATTGAAGCACTCTGGCCGGCGTTCGGGATCTCCGCGGTTATATATCTGACGGTATGCTTAACCGGAAAACAAAGTCCTGAGGAAATACAGAAGGCGGAAGCTTTTATAGCAGCTAAAAATGGCTAATCTAAAATTATATAAAGAAATGTATCAAAAACGGGGGAAGGAAGGCTTGCAGCCTTCCTTTCCGACCCTTGAAAGGAGTGGGGAGAATGAAACTGGTATTGGCAGAATATCCAGAATCCAGAGACAGGAGTATCGAGGTGGAAAAAAGATACCTGCCGCCGGATACGGAGATTTCCTATGCGGTGGTAGATGAGGGGAACATGGAATCCTACTATGCAGCTTTGGAGGAGGCAGATGCTGTTCTGACCGGATTTGCGCCCCTGGATGAAACCGCAATTGACCGGATGAAGCACTGCAGGATTATTTCCGTGCAGGCAACCGGATGGAATTTCGTGGCTGATGCGTATGCTGCAAAAAGAGGAATTGCTGTGTGCGCTGTGGGGGAATACTGCACCCAGGAGGTGGCGGACCATACCATGGCTCTGATGCTGGGTGTGTGCAGGCTTATCCCCTATCATATGCGCAGAGTCAATCGGGATCATGTGTGGGAGATTGAGTCGCTCAAGGACAGGAAGGTACAGAGATTCGGAGCCAAAACACTGGGAATCGTAGGATTTGGAAAGATTGGGCGGGCTGTGGCTGTCCGGGCCCGTGCCTTCGGAATGAAGGTAATTGCCCATGATCCCTATATCAGTGAGGAAACAGCAGAGATACAGGGGGTAGAGCTGGTAAGCATAGACCGAATTTTGGAGGAGGCAGATGTGATTTCCATTCACATGAATCTTACCAGCGAGAATGAAAACTATTTTAATAAAGAAAAGTTTGATAAGATGAAGCGTCAGCCTTATATTATTAACATGGCCCGCGGGGCAATGATTAATGAGGAAGATCTGGCAGATGCCCTGGATCGCCAAGTGGTATCCGGCGCCGGACTTGATGTTTTGTACAGTGAATCACCAGAACTAGGGACAAGTAAGCTCATTAACAGGGAAAACGTGATCATTACTCCCCACTGCGGTTTCTATTCCGACGATGCCATTGAGGCGTGTGAGAGAATTTCTGTTCAGAACATTACCTATTATATGAAAGGGGAGAAGGAGAAAGTATTTAAGATAGTAAATGGAATCTGAGGCGGTGATACCAGAAAAAGAAGCGCAGAACAGCCGGCCGGAAAATGCAGAACAGGCATTTTCCGGCCGGCTGCGTTTTTCCCATGGTGTACAGCTTTTGTCCCGAAACAAGTATAAAATAATTATAAACCACTTGACAAACTAAAGTCTCAGTGCTATCTTAAAACCATAGGTATTAGCACTCCACACAAACGAGTGCTAACAACTAAAAGAAAGGAGCGAAGATATGGGTAGCGATCTGGATGAGAGAAAACTAAAAATCTTGAAAGCAATCATTAAAACTTATCTGGACACCGGCGAACCAGTGGGGTCGCGTACGATTTCCAAGTACACAGACCTGAATCTGAGCTCTGCAACGATTAGAAATGAAATGTCAGATTTGGAAGAGCTTGGTTATATTTTACAGCCCCATACCTCGGCTGGCAGGATTCCATCGGACAAAGGCTATCGTCTCTATGTAGATGAGCTGATGCAGGAGAAGGAGGACGAGATTTCCGAGATAAAAGGGATGATGATTGAGAAGACCGACAGGATGGAAAAGGTTCTGCAGCAGGTAGTTAAAGTGCTGGCATCTAATACAAATTATGCAACTATGATTTCTACTCCCAGTTATCATCAGAACAAGTTAAAGTTTATCCAGCTGTCCAGAGTGGGTGATATGCAGCTGCTGGCAGTTGTGGTGGTAGAAGGGAATATTGTAAAGAATCAGATCCTTGACCTGGAAGAGCCCATGGATGAGGAAACCGTTCTAAAGCTTAATCTTCTTCTGAATACTCAGCTAAACGGTCTGACCATTGATGAAATCAATTTGGGTATGATTCTTGCCATGAAAGAACAGGCAGGCATACACAGTGATGTGGTGGGAAGTGTAATTGATGCTGTGGCCAGTGCAATCCGTTCCGATGAAGATGAGGTTCAGGTTTACACAAGCGGAGCCACGAACATCTTCAAGTATCCGGAATTAAGCGACAGTACAAAGGCCAGCGAGCTGATCTCTACGTTTGAGGAAAAACAGGCGTTGGTTGAGCTGGTTAAGGAGAGTATGTCTGGTGAGGAGAACACCGGAATTCAGGTATATATCGGCAACGAAACGCCTATACAGACCATGAAAGACTGCAGTGTGGTGACCGCTACTTACGAATTAGGAGAGGGAATGCGGGGCACCATAGGGATTATCGGGCCCAAGCGGATGGACTATGAGAATGTAGTAGACAATCTGAAAACGTTAAAAGTGCAATTAGATAATATATTTAAGAAAACATAGAAAGGCGGTATAGATGGTGGCAGAGGAAAAACAGACGGTTGAAGAAGAAGTAACAGAGAAAGAGGCGATGGAACAGGCGGCAGAAGTCCAGGAAGATGATATCCAGGAAAGCCCGGGAGATACTGGTGAGGAAACAGAAGAGGACACCGGGGAATGCGGCTGTGAGGAGTCCGAAGAAGCCAGGGAGGCCTGTGAAGAAAAAGAAAAAAAAGGTCTTTTTGGAAAGAAGAAAAAGGACAAAAAAGATCAGAAAATAGAAGAGCTGACAGATCAGCTGAAACGCCAGATGGCGGAATTTGATAACTTCCGGAAACGTACGGATAAGGAAAAGTCAGCCATGTATGAGATCGGGGCAAAAGAGATCATTGAAAAGATGCTCCCGATTGTAGATAATTTTGAGAGAGGCCTGGGAGGGGTTCCTGAGGATAAAAGGGAAGATCCTTTTGTGGAGGGAATGAACAAAATCTACAAACAGATGATGACAGCCTTTGAAGAATTAGGTGTGAAGCCCATAGAGGCAGTGGGCAGTGAGTTTGATCCCAACCTTCACAATGCAGTTATGCATGTGGATGATGAAGAGGCAGGAGAGAATGTGGTTGTAGAGGAATTCCAGAAGGGCTATTTATATAAAGAAAATGTGGTAAGACATAGTATGGTTAAAGTAGCAAACTAGATGCGCGCATAACGTATCTGGATTTATATATAAATAATAACAAAAAAGACTTAGATTCAGGAGGGAATAAATTATGAGTAAAATCATTGGTATTGACTTAGGTACAACAAACAGCTGTGTAGGCGTAATGGAAGGCGGCAAGCCGGTAGTTGTTGCCAACGCAGAGGGAGCAAGAACGACACCATCTGTCGTAGCATTTACAAAAACAGGAGAGAGATTAGTAGGTGAGCCCGCAAAGCGTCAGGCAGTTACCAATGCCGATAAAACCATATCTTCTATTAAGAGACATATGGGAACTGACTTCAGGGTAACCATCGACGACAAGAAATACTCCCCTCAGGAGATTTCTGCTATGATTCTGCAGAAGTTAAAAGCAGACGCAGAGAATTATCTGGGTGAAAAAGTTACAGAGGCAGTTATTACGGTTCCTGCATACTTCAACGATGCACAGCGTCAGGCAACAAAAGACGCAGGCAAGATTGCAGGCCTTGATGTAAAGCGTATTATCAACGAGCCGACAGCAGCAGCCCTGGCATATGGTCTTGACAACGAGAAAGAGCAGAAAATAATGGTATATGACCTGGGCGGCGGTACGTTTGACGTTTCTATTATAGAAATCGGCGACGGTGTTATTGAGGTTCTGTCTACAGCCGGCAACAACAAACTGGGCGGAGATGACTTTGACCAGATGGTAGCTGACTACATGATCAGTGAATTCAAAAAGGCAGAAGGCGTGGATTTGTCAAACGATAAGATGGCTCTTCAGAGAATTAAGGAAGCTGCAGAAAAGGCGAAAAAGGAGCTTTCCTCTGCAACCACAACCAATATTAACCTGCCGTTCATCACTGCTACCGCTGATGGACCAAAGCATTTCGATATGAACCTTACAAGAGCTAAATTTGACGAACTGACACATGAACTGGTGGAAAAGACGGCAGAGCCCGTGAGAAGAGCTCTTTCCGATGCCGGTCTGACCGCTTCTGAGCTGGGTCAGGTGCTGCTGGTGGGCGGTTCCACACGTATTCCGGCTGTACAGGATAAAGTAAGACAGTTAACCGGCAAAGAGCCAAGCAAGACATTGAATCCGGATGAATGTGTAGCTCTGGGTGCCTCCGTTCAGGGCGGCAAGCTGGCAGGAGATGCCGGCGCAGGCGATATTCTTCTTCTCGATGTAACTCCGCTGTCACTTTCTATCGAAACAATGGGAGGTGTTGCAACCAGATTAATTGAGAGAAATACAACCATTCCTACCAAGAAGAGCCAGATCTTCTCAACCGCTGCAGACAATCAGACAGCTGTTGATATTAACGTAGTACAGGGAGAAAGACAGTTTGCGAAAGACAATAAGTCTCTGGGACAGTTCAGACTGGATGGAATTCCTCCTGCAAGAAGAGGCGTGCCTCAGATTGAAGTAACCTTTGATATTGACGCAAACGGCATTGTAAATGTATCTGCTAAGGATCTGGGAACAGGAAAAGAACAGCATATCACCATTACTGCCGGTTCCAATATGTCAGACTCCGATATCGAAAAGGCCGTAAAAGAGGCTGCTGAGTTTGAAGCTCAGGATAAGAAGAGAAAAGAGGCAATTGATACAAAGAATGACGCCGATGCTTTTGTATTCCAGACAGAGAAAGCCCTGGAGGAAGCTGGCGATAAGATAGACGCGAATGATAAGACAGCGGTGGAGGCTGACTTAAATGCATTGAAAGAGCTTCTGGAGAAAACAAATGTGGAAGAGATGACAGAGGCCCAGGTTGCTGAAATTAAGGCAGGACAGGAAAAATTAATGCAGAGCGCTCAGAAATTATTTGCTAAGATGTACGAGCAGACACAGCAGGCCGGCGGTGCCCAGGCGGGCCCCGGACCAGACGCGGCAGGCGGAGAAGCCGGTTACGATGCAGATGACGTAGTTGACGGCGACTACAGAGAAGTATAATATAGATACGGGTATAGAGTGAGACACAGCGGGACCTGCGAGGACCTGCTGTGTCGCTTCAAGTCAGATAGAAGGGAAACATAAGTATGGCAGATAAGAGAGATTATTATGAGGTTCTGGGCGTGGACAAAGGGGCTGATGAGGCTACCATAAAAAGTGCGTACCGGAAGCTTGCCAAAAAGTATCACCCGGATATGAACCCTGGAGACGCGGAAGCTGAAAAGAAGTTTAAGGAAGCCACAGAAGCCTATGGCGTTTTAAGTGATCCTGAGAAAAGGAGACAGTATGATCAGTTCGGCCATGCTGCCTTCGATCAGGGAGCCGGCGGTGGCGGCGGATTCGGCGGATTTGATTTCGGCGGCGGAGATATGGGAGATATCTTCGGAGATATTTTTGGAGATTTATTCGGCGGCGGACGGAGCAGAAGGCCCAACAACGGTCCCTCCAAAGGGGCAAATGTACGCGCTTCTGTGCGTATTACCTTTGAAGAGGCTGTATTTGGCTGCGAAAAAGAACTGGAATTAACCCTGAAGGATACCTGTTCAAAGTGCAGCGGCAGCGGCGCTAAGCCGGGAACTTCCCCTGAGACTTGTCCGAAATGTAACGGGCAGGGGCAGATTGTGTATACACAGCAGTCTATGTTCGGCATGGTACGGAATGTACAGACGTGTCCGGAATGTAATGGTACCGGCAAGGTGATTAAGGAGAAATGTACGGACTGCCGGGGAACTGGTTACATCGCAAACCGCAAGAAGATTCAGGTGTCTGTACCTGCGGGGATTGACAATGGGCAGAGTATTCGTATCCGTGAAAAAGGCGAACCAGGCAAGAACGGAGGCCCCAGAGGGGATCTGTTAGTGGAGGTACAGGTAAGCCGTCATCCTATCTTCCAGCGTCAGGATATGAATATTTTCTCTACCGCGCCTATCACCTACGCTCAGGCAGCCCTGGGAGGAGAGGTGCGTATCAGCACGGTAGACGGGGATATCATGTATGATGTAAAGCCGGGAACGCAAACCGACACGAAGGTGCGGTTAAAAGGAAAAGGCGTGCCCTCTCTGAGGAATAAGTCGGTCCGCGGGGACCACTATGTTACACTGGTGGTGCAGGTGCCCACCAAGCTCAACGAGGAAGCAAAAGAGGCTCTCCGCAAGTTTGATGAAGCCTGCGGCAATAAGCCTGCGGGAAAACCAGCAGAAAAGAAAAAGAAAGGCTTTATGGAAAAACTGAAAGAAAGTCTGGAAGAATAAATGCAGGGGTACAGTCTGACAGGCTGTACCTTTTTTTGCTCGGAGACGGAATGCGGTCGTATTTTGTTTCAGGTGGTGCTATAATAGTCTTATAGGTGAGCAGAAGGAGGTTTTATCCATGACAAGAGAACTGAAAGGCGGCCATATCGGCCTGATGACAAATGATATGGAAGGGACATTAAAATGGTACACCGAGACACTGGGATTCCGGAAAACAGGGGAATTTGTGGCTCCTGACGGAGCTGCTATCTGCTTTATCCGGAACGGGGAGATTACCTATGAATTAATCCAGCCGCCGGTTAAGCTTCCCCAGGAAGCCTGCAGTAAGGTGGATCACTACTGTTTTGAATCAAAAGATATTGAAAAGGATTTTGAAGAGTGCAAAGAGAAAGGCTGCCGCTTTACCACAGACGGTATTATGGAGGCCCCCTTCTGGGAAAAGGGGATCCGCTTTTTTAAGATTGCCGGCGCATCCGGAGAGGAATTGGAATTCTGCCAGATTTTATAAAAAAGATTTGACTTTTATATCTGAGAGAAGATATAATTAAATGCAGTATCAGAACTCTTATAAGACTTTATTCTGAAGTCTTTAGGAGTTCTTTTTATGGAGAGAATACGGAAGGATATAAAAAAATGAGTTTTTCACTTGTACTTGGCCAGATGGTTATGATATTTATTCTTATGATGATAGGCTTTTTCTTTTTTAAGCAAAAGCTGGTGAGTGAACAGGCTGCAAAGGATATTTCGGTGATGGTTGTAAATCTGTGCAGCCCTGTTCTTCTAATAAGCAGTGTCTCCAGGGAATCCTCCGTCACTCAGCATAATGTACTCGTCTTTACTATTGTCACGGTTCTGTCCTTTGCCGTACTGATTCTGCTGGGACATTTGATATCTGCTCTTCTTTTGGTCCCCAAGCCGAGAAAAAGTGATTATATGATGATGACTATATTCGGCAACGTGGGGTTTATCGGTATTCCTGTGGTCTCCGGACTTCTGGGACAGGATGCTCTGATCTATGTGGCAATCTATAATCTGGCTTTTAACATTCTGATCTATACATACGGAATCTACATTATCAGAAAGGATATGGAAGGCGAACAGGGCGGGTTCCGTCTGAAATCCTGTATTAATCCGGGAACCATAGCCAGCCTGATTACCATTATCATTTTCTGGTTTCATATACCGGTTCCCAATGTGGCCGCCCAGCTGCTGAACTATGCCGGGCAGCCTGCTACTTTTTTATCTTTGTTTGTGATAGGAACCTCACTGGCGCAGATGAATCTGCGGGAGGTGGTTTCCGATGTAAGGCTTTTGCTGTTTACCCTTCTGCGCTTTGTGGCGGTGCCTATTTTAGCGGTGCTGCTCTCTAAGCTAGTGTTAAAAGATGAGATGATGCGGGGGGTTCTGGCACTTATGATTGCCGTGCCGGTGGGTAATCTTCCGGCGATGCTGAACAAACAATTCGGGAAAGACGATTCCGTGGTAGCAAAAGGCATTGTCTACACTACAGTTTTATCAGTTTTGACAATAACTGTAACCTGTATGTTCCTGTAAGAAAGGCTATACATTTGCCCTGTTTTATGATAAAACAGAAAGTAGGCGAAAAGTACGGATAAAGAAAGAGGTATTATATGAAATGGAATAAATTCACTGTTAAAACAACCACAGAGGCTGAGGATCTTGTCATCTCGGCACTGGTAGATCTGGGAATCGAAGGGGTGGAGATTGAGGACAAGCAGCCGCTGACAGAAGAGGACAAACAGCGGATGTTTGTGGATATTCTGCCTGACTTTCCGGAGGATGACGGGGTCGCGTATCTGAGCTTTTATCTGGAGGAGGATGCAGACACAAGTTCTGTTCTGGAACGTGTAAAGAGAGAACTGGAGGACATGCGCGCTTATACGGATATCGGAGAGGGAAGCATTGCTGCAAGCCAGACGGAAGATAAAGACTGGATAAATAACTGGAAGGAATATTTTAAACAGTTTTATGTGGATGATATTCTCATTATACCCTCCTGGGAAAAGGTGAAGGAAGAGGACAAGGATAGGCTGATCATCCACATAGATCCCGGGACTGCTTTTGGAACGGGGATGCACGAGACCACGCAGCTGTGTATCCGGCAGCTGAAAAAATATGTGACAGAAGAGACAGAGCTTCTGGATGTGGGGACAGGCAGCGGTATTCTGTCTATTGTGGCACTGAAGCTGGGGGCGAAGCATGCGGTAGGAACTGATCTGGATCCCTGTGCTGTGCCGGCAGTAGAAGAAAACAAAGAGGCAAATAATATCCCGGCAGACGCATTTACCATGATGATCGGGAATCTGATAGACGACAGAGCAACCCAGGATGCCGTAGGGTATGAAAAATATGACGTTGTCACGGCGAATATCCTGGCCGATGTGCTGGTTCCCCTGACCCCTGTTATTATAAACCAGATGAAACAGGGGGGGATTTACATTACCTCAGGCATTATTGAGGACAAAGAAGCAGTTGTGGTAAATGCGGTGAAGGAAGCCGGCCTGGAAGTGCTGGAGGTAACCCGCCAGGGAGAGTGGGTATCCGTGACAGCCAGAAAGAATTAGGTGGGAATATGCATCGTTTTTTTGTAGAGCCTGAACAAGTAGGCCAAGAGGAGATTACCATCATAGGAAATGATGTGAATCATATGAAAAATGTGCTCCGTATGAAGCCTGGAGAAATCATTGGGATCAGCGACGGTTCCGGCATTGAGTATACTTGTGAGATCCTGGAGCTGAACAAAGAGGTAAAGACTAAAATTCTCACATGCCTGGATGCAAGAAGAGAACTGCCGTCCAGAATTACACTGTTCCAGGGACTGCCAAAGTCTGACAAGATGGAATGGATCATTCAGAAAGCGGTAGAACTGGGGGTGTATGAGATAATTCCGGTGGCTACAAGAAATACGGTGGTTAAGCTGGATAAAAAGAAGGAAGAGAATAAGAGGAAGAGATGGCAGGCAATAGCTGAGAGTGCGGCCAAGCAGTCTAAGCGGCTATATATCCCCCAGGTGGGAGCACTTATGTCTTTTCCCCAGGCGGTGAAAAGGGCCTGTGATATGGAGGTAAGACTGATCCCTTATGAACTGGCTGAGAATATGGCTGAGACAAGAGAGATCATTGCCGGAATACGTCCCGGCCAGTCAGCGGCTGTCTTTATCGGGCCAGAGGGAGGATTCGGGGAAGAAGAGATCGCCATGGCCATGCAGGCCGGAATGCGGCCTATTACCTTGGGAAAACGGATCCTGCGGACGGAAACGGCGGGAATTGCAGTACTGTCTGTTCTGATGTTTACCCTGGAAGGGGAACCGGCGGCAGCTGAAAAAAGCAGGGAGTGACAGGAACGTGGGGTGAAACTTGGAGGAAATAAAATGGAAGCTTATTTAGATAATTCAGCTACTACCAGATGCTATGAGAGTGTCAGGGATGTGGTGGTGAAGACGATGATAACTGATTACGGGAATCCCTCTGCCATGCATGCCAAGGGAGTAGAGGCAGAACAGTATGTAAAGAACGCAGCCCAGAGGGCAGCCAGGGCTATGAAGGTACAGGAAAAAGAAATATATTTTACTTCCGGGGGGACGGAGTCCGACAATTGGGCCCTGATCGGTGCGGCCATGGCGAATCAACGGCAGGGAAAGCACATTATCACCACGGCAGTAGAGCATCCGGCGGTATCAGCTCCCCTGGCCTATCTGGCAGAGCAGGGATTCCAGGTAACTGTACTGCCGGTGAACCGGATGGGGATAATATCCCTAAAGGATCTGGAGGACGCCCTCCGGGAGGACACCATTCTGGTGTCTACTATGTTTGTGAATAACGAAATAGGCTCCCTGCAGCCTGTGGAAGAAATCGGAAAGCTGTTAAAAGATAAGGCGCCGGGGGCAGTATATCATGTGGATGCTATACAGGCTTTCGGCAAATACCGTATATTCCCCAAAAAACTGGGGGTGGATCTGCTGGCGGTGAGCGGTCATAAGATTCACGGCCCGAAGGGGACCGGCATTTTATATATCAATGAGAAATGCAGGATACGCCCTCTGATACTTGGAGGAGGGCAGCAGAAGAATATGCGGTCCGGAACAGACAATGTTCCGGGGATTGCAGGACTGGGAGCTGCCGTGGAAGAAATATACCGGGACTTTGACCGTAAAATCGCAAAGCTGTATGAGCTGAAGGCATATTTCAGGGGACAGCTGGAAGGGATTCCGGATGTGGTGATCCACGGCATGGACACACAGCAGGGTGCTCCCCATATTGTAAATGCAAGCTTTCTGGGAGTCCGCAGCGAAGTCCTTCTCCATACACTGGAGGAAAAGGGGATATATGTATCTGCGGGGTCTGCCTGTTCCGCACATAAGCGGACGGGGAGCCCAACCTTGTCGGCAATGGGAGCGTCAAAAGCGGAAATGGAATCTGCGGTGCGCTTCAGCTTCTCAGAATTTACCACGCAGGAAGAACTGGAGTATTGTCTGGAGGCCCTCAGGGAAGCCGTTCCCATGCTTCGCAGATATGCCCGTTATTAATAAAGGAGAATACTATGTTTAAAGCATTTTTGATTAAATACGCAGAGATTGGAATCAAGGGAAAAAACAGATATCTTTTTGAGGACGCTCTGGTAGCCAGGATAAGGCAGGTGCTCAGGGAAGTAGAGGGGACGTTTAACGTAACCAAGGAACAGGGGCGTATCTATGTCTTTGCAGAGGGTGCGTTTGACTATGAGGAGACTGTGGAGGCTCTGAAGCGGGTGTTTGGAATCTTCGGAATCTGTCCGGTTGTGGTGCTGGAGGATAACGGCTATGAGGAACTGGCAAAAGAGGTTGTCTCTTATATGGACCGCATGTACCCGGATAAGAAGAAAAGCTTCAAGGTCAATGCCAGAAGGGCAAAGAAAAGCTATCCTCTCAACTCTATGGAGCTGAACTGCGAACTGGGAGGGGCTGTTCTGGACGCATTTCCGTCTATGCGGGTGGATGTGCACCATCCGGAGATTATGCTGAATGTGGAAATCCGCAGTAAGATTTATATATATTCAGAGATTATCCCCGGGCCGGGAGGAATGCCCATTGGAACCAACGGGAAGGCAATGCTGCTTCTCTCCGGGGGGATTGACAGTCCGGTAGCGGGCTATATGATCTCCAAAAGAGGGGTGAAAATTGATGCTGTATACTTTCATGCGCCTCCCTATACCAGTGAGCGAGCCAAGCAGAAGGTAGTAGACCTTGCCCGCCTGGTAGCCAGGTACAGCGGTCCCATTCAACTGCATGTGGTGAACTTTACAGATATTCAGCTCTACATCTATGAAAAGTGCCCTCACGATGAGCTGACTATTATAATGAGACGCTATATGATGAAGATTGCGGAGCATTTTGCCGGGGAGAACGGATGCCTGGGACTGATTACAGGGGAGAGCATCGGACAGGTGGCCAGTCAGACCATGCAGAGTCTGGCAGCTACGAATGAAGTCTGCACTCTGCCGGTGTACCGCCCTGTGATTGGATTTGACAAACAGGAGATCGTGGATGTATCTCTGAAGATTGGCACGTATGAGACTTCTATCCTTCCCTACGAGGACTGCTGCACCATTTTTGTGGCAAAACACCCGGTTACTAAACCGAATCTTAATATTATAAAGCGCTCAGAAAAGAATCTGGAGGAAAAGATTGAGGCTCTCATGGAAGAGGCGATCCGTACCACAGAAGTGATTTCCGTAGAATAATGCGGGGATACAGACAGAAAAAAACGGCCTCTGCAATGCAAGGCCGCATTCTGTTTTGTCTGTTCTCTGGTTTGTATAGAGCAGAGAAATTAAATCATGTAAGGTTTTAAAGTCTCTAAAATAGTATCCAAAGGTCCTTCATTTGCGTGGATATTCAAATCGATCGGCTTGGATAAATCTAAGCTGAAAATACCCATAATTGATTTAGCGTCGATTACGTATCTTCCGGATACTAAATCAAAATCAAAGTCAAACTTAGTAATGTCGTTAACAAATGATTTTACTTTATCGATAGAATTTAATGAGATCTGAACAGTTTTCATTGGAATCCCTCCCTTATGTATTAGTACTGTTTACAGGGATAATCTTACCGTCTATACTGGGAAAAGTCAAGATGAAAACATACAAAGATGAAAAGCAGGATTCGTCAAGTCGCATAATAAATGGAAAATGTTAGGAATAGAAAATATGGAAAAAAAAGTTGCCCTGCACAACCTGGGCTGTAAAGTAAATGCATATGAAACAGAGGCTATGGAGCAGATGCTGGAGGAGGCGGGATACCAAATCGTGCCTTTTGCTCCAGGGGCAGATATTTATATTATCAACACCTGTACTGTGACTAATATAGCCGACCGCAAATCCCGGCAGATGCTTCACAAAGCCAAGAAAATGAATCCGGATGCCATTGTAGTGGCAACGGGATGTTATGTACAGGTGGGAAAAGAAAGGCTGAAAAAAGATGACGCCATTGACCTGGTGGTGGGCAATAATAAGAAAAAGGATCTTCTGTCGATTCTGGACGCCTATATCCAGGGGAAGGCTGGGGACAGGGATGAGGTTCTGGATATGAAGGAGGCACTGGAGTATGAAAATCTTCAGCTTTCTCAGACCGGTGAGCATACCAGAGCCTATCTCAAGGTTCAGGATGGATGCAATCAGTTCTGCAGCTACTGTATCATCCCCTATGCCAGAGGCAGGGTCAGAAGCAGAAACAAGGAAGAGGTTTTGGCTGAGGTAAACCGTCTGACGGCCAACGGGTATCAGGAATTTGTTCTGACCGGTATCCACCTGAGTTCCTACGGGATCGACTGCGGGGACAGTCTGCTGTCTCTGATACAGGCCGTACACAGTATGGAAGGCGTAAAGCGTATCCGGCTGGGCTCCCTGGAGCCGCGGATTATAACGGAGGATTTTGCCCGGGCACTGGCGGACATGCCCAAGATATGCCCTCATTTTCATCTCTCCCTGCAGAGCGGCTGTGATGAGACGCTGAGGCGGATGAACCGCCGGTACAGTGCCGGGGAGTACCGGGAAAAATGCGGGCTTTTGCGGCAGGTATTTGATAACCCTGCCCTGACTACAGATGTGATCGTGGGATTTCCGGGAGAGACAGAAAAAGAATTTCAGGAGTCCCGGGAGTTTATAGACGGCATTCGGTTCTACGAGACACATATTTTTAAATATTCCAGGAGAGAGGGAACCCGGGCGGCGGCTATGGAGAACCAGATTCAGGAAGCCGTAAAAGCACAGAGAAGCAGGGATTTAATTGCGCTGGGAGAACTGCACCAGAGGGAATATATGGAATCCTTTTTGGGAAAAGAAGTGGAAATTTTGTTTGAGGAAACAGTAAGTATCCAGGGGAAGAGCTTCTGGACCGGTCATACAAGGGAATACATCCGGGCAGTGGCAGAGACAGATCAGGACCTGGAGAATGTGATTGCCAGGGGAACCGTTCGCGGTTTTTCGACAAAAGATACAATTATTTGTGAAATATAGTAGAAAATATCCATTGAATTCTGTGTAGTTTTATATTAGAATAAAAGAAAGTTTAGGTAAGGGCGTGAAAATATGGCAAACAATAATATTAGCAATACACAATATTTCAAAGTAAAAACAGAACCGGAGATCCAGGTAAAAGAGATTCTGGATCTGGTATATAATGCGATGGACGAGAAAGGTTACAATCCGGTTAACCAGATCGTTGGCTACATTATGTCCGGAGATCCCACTTATATTACCAGCCACAAAGGTGCCAGAAGCATGATTATGAAGGTGGAAAGAGATGAGCTGGTTGAAGAACTCCTCAAGGAGTATATCAAGAATAAATCCTGGAAACGAGATTAATCTATGAGAATTATGGGACTTGATTACGGTTCAAAAACCATAGGGGTAGCTGTCAGTGACCCCTTAGGTTTGACTGCCCAGGGAATCGAAACCATTCATCGCAAGGACGAGAATAAGCTTCGCAAGTCCCTGGCGCGGATTGAAGAATTGGTACGTGAATATGAAGTAGAAACCATTGTGTTAGGCTTTCCTAAAAATATGAATAATACCGTTGGGGACAGGGCTGTCAAATCTCTTGAGCTAAAAGATGTTCTGGAGAGAAGGACAGGCCTGCCTGTTGTGATGTGGGATGAAAGGCTGACGACAGTGGAGGCGAATCGGACGCTGATGGAGAGCGGGGTTCGCAGGGAAGACCGCGGCAAATATGTGGACAAGCTTGCCGCTGTATTTATTTTGCAGGGATATTTAGATTCCCTTAGCTAAAACTTAATATTGTGAAGAAAGGATGTCAGGTATGGAGACCATTATATTTGACGGAGACGACGGGATTCAGCTGGAATTCGGTATTCTGGAACAGACAAGAGTAAACGGACATAACTATCTTCTGGTAGTAGATCCGGACGAGGAAGACGAAGAAGAAGGAAGCGAGGCTTATATCCTGAAGGATATCTCTGAGGAAGAGGACGAAGAGGCCTGCTATGTATTCGTAGAGGACGACACGGAGTATGACGCCGTGTTTAAAGTTTTTGAAACTATGTTAGAAGATGTTGAATTTGTGAAATAATAATAAGTGAACAATGCACTTTATTCTACGTAAAAGTGAAGGTAAGAGGTGAGAACGTGACAGACAGCCAAGAGTTTGCAGAGATTTTAAGAAAAAACGGGTTGAAAGTAACCAACCAGAGACTACGGATATTGGAAGTGCTGGCTGGCTGTCCCGATCGGCACCTGACAGCAGAAGAAATTTATGATCTGGTAAAAGCAGAATTTCCTGAGATAGGACTTGCTACGGTTTACCGGACCATTCAGATTTTATTAGATTTGCATTTAATTGATCGGATTAATCTGGATGATGGATGTGTGCGGTATGAGATTGGCCAGGATAAAGGCCGGGACAGACACCACCACCACCATCTGATTTGTATATCGTGCGGAAAGATTATCTCACTGGAAGATGACTTTCTGGAACAATTAGAGGAGCATATCAGGGATTCCCTTGGGTTTACCGTAACGGATCACGAGGTGAAGCTTTTTGGATATTGCAGAGATTGTACGAAAGAACAGAATAAAGTAGAATGAGGTGCCAATTATATCATATGACGGAGGAATCATTTTGAAAAAAAAGAATAATGGCACAAGCTTGAAAATAATACCCCTGGGCGGGCTGGAACAGATTGGTTTAAATATGACTGCCTTTGAATACGAGGACAGCATTGTGGTAGTTGACTGCGGACTTTCTTTTCCGGAGGATGATATGCTGGGAATCGACCTTGTGATCCCGGACGTGACGTATCTGAAGGATAATATTCAGAAGGTAAAAGGATTTGTGATTACCCATGGGCATGAGGATCATATCGGGGCGCTGCCCTATATTTTAAAAGAAATTAACGTTCCTATCTATGCGACAAAGCTTACCATAGGACTGATAGATAATAAATTAAAAGAGCACAACCTGCTGAAAACAACCAAGAGAAAAGTGATCAAACACGGACAGTCCATCAATCTGGGGGCTTTCCGCATTGAATTTATTAAGACAAACCACAGCATCCAGGATGCATCTGCTCTGGCCATCTACTCCCCCGCGGGGATCGTGGTGCACACAGGCGACTTTAAAGTGGATTATACGCCGGTGTTCGGGGATGCTATTGACCTGCAGAGGTTTGCCGAGATCGGAAAGAAGGGCGTGCTTGCTCTTATGTGTGACAGTACCAACGCGGAACGGCCGGGATTTACCATGTCGGAGCGCACCGTGGGACGCACCTTTGACAATATATTTTCAGAACACAAGAATACCAGGATTATCATTGCCACGTTTGCGTCCAATGTAGACAGGGTGCAGCAGATTATTAATTCTGCTTATAAGTTCGGCAGAAAAGTGGCGGTAGAGGGACGCAGCATGGTGAACGTTATTACCACAGCTTCTGAACTGGGCTATCTGAAGATTCCGGAGAAAACACTGGTTGAAATTGATCAGATGAAGAATTATCCGGATGAGCAGATGACGCTGATTACCACCGGCAGCCAGGGAGAATCTATGGCGGCTCTGTCCCGTATGGCAGCCAGTATTCATAAAAAGGTATCTATAAAACCAGGTGATACTATTATATTCAGCTCGAATCCCATTCCCGGGAACGAAAAGGCAGTATCAAAGGTAATCAACGAACTTGGGATGAAAGGGGCGGATGTTATCTTCCAGGATGCTCATGTATCGGGACACGCCTGCCAGGAAGAAATTAAACTGATCTATTCTCTGGTGAAGCCCAAGTATGCTATACCGGCGCATGGGGAATACCGTCACCTTAAGGCACAGGCTAAGGTGGTTGAGCAGCTGGGGATAGATAAGGACAATATTTTTATTCTGTCTTCAGGAGATGTTCTGGAGGTAAGCGATGACAAGGCGGAAGTGACGGGAAAAGTGCATACAGGAAGTATCCTGGTAGACGGCCTTGGCGTGGGAGATGTAGGAAATATTGTGCTCAGAGACCGCCAGCATCTGGCTGAGGACGGCATCATTATCGTAGTTCTCACCCTGGAGAGAAGGAGTAATCAGCTGCTTGCTGGTCCGGATATTGTGTCCAGAGGATTTGTCTATGTAAGGGAATCGGAGGACCTGATGGGAGAGGCCAGAGTTGTTGTGGAAGATGCCCTGGACGTTTGTCTGGATAAAAGAATCTCCGATTGGGGCAGAATAAAAGGAGTCATCAAGGATTCCCTCGGTGAATTTGTATGGAAACGCACAAAGAGAAGACCGATGATCCTGCCCATTATTATGGA
The DNA here is from genome assembly GCF_042848515.1 of Lactonifactor longoviformis. GTDB lineage: Bacteria > Bacillota > Clostridia > Lachnospirales > Lachnospiraceae > Lactonifactor > Lactonifactor longoviformis. The sequence continues at coordinate 1,273,702 of NZ_AP031453.1, forward strand.
GGCTTAGAGGTGATAAAATGAGTTTGATAGAAACCTGTACGGAAAGGCTGGCAGCAGCCATCCGCACCGGTGATGTTTATAAACGCTACAAAAGGGCGCTGGATGAACTGAAGCTGATGCCGGAAGAAAAAGCAAAAATGGATGAATTGCGAATTCTGAACTATCGTATGCAGAATGAGGAAAAGGACATTGATCTGTACGAGGCCATTGATCAGGTGGCGGAGCGTATGGATGAACTGCTGGAGATCCCTCAGGTGAGAGAGTTCCTTTTGGCGGAACAGGCCCTCTGCAGGCAGCTGCAGAATATAAATGCAACGATTCACCAGGGGATTGAAATCGACGTGCCGGATCTGTAAAAGTAAGGAGAATGTTATGGCTAATAGAATGAGAGACGATGGACATGGAGTAGCTATCGCAGGTGGGTTTTTCAGAATTCTTCTGTATGTCTGTGTGATATTCGCAATCATATATGTAGGTAAAACTGCTTACAGCTTTGGATACGATATCTTTAATCAGGTACCTGTGTCCCAGGGGGAGGGAAAGGATGTTACTGTGGTGGTAAAAGACGGAACATCTGTATACAAAATAGGTAAAATCCTGAAAAATAAGGGACTGATTGATGATGCGAAGGTTTTTGTGGTACAGGAAAAGCTGTCAAACTATAAGGATAAACTGCAGGCCGGGACTTACATTCTGAACACGTCCCAGACCGCAGATGAGATGATGGCGATTCTGGCCCGTGAGAATACGGAAGGCCAGCCTGAACAGGAAGACAAAGAGGAAGGCGGCACAAAGGACGAAGCGGACAAGACTGCGGACGAGAATCTGGAAAAAGTAAGCCAGGATCCTCAGGACGGAGACGATCCCCAGGGCGGTGAAGGCGACTCTGGGGAAGAGGGGGCTGAAGAAGGCCAGGAATAAGCAGGATGGGAGACTGACAGATGATTGTAGAGGAGAGAATGGCTGCCTATATAAATTCCCTGGACAGAGGGAATACCCCATTTTTGGACCAGCTTGAGATAGAGGCGGTCCAGAATCGTGTCCCGATTATCCGTAGGGAGATGCAGAGCTTTTTAAAGGTGCTGCTTCTGTCCCTTCGCCCTCTGAACATATTGGAAGTAGGGACTGCGGTAGGGTTTTCCGCGCTTTTGATGAGCGAATATGCTCCACAGGGCTGCCGGATTACAACCATAGAAAATTATGACAAACGAATTCCCATAGCCAGAGAGAATTTCAAAAAGGCAGGAAAAGAGGATGTGATTACTCTTTTGGAGGGTGATGCGGCAGATATACTGAGAGATCTTGATGATAGGTATGATTTGATATTTATGGATGCTGCTAAGGGTCAATATATTCACTTTCTTCCTGAGATTCTCAGGCTTCTGCGCACTGGAGGAGTCCTGCTCTCAGACAATGTGCTTCAGGACGGAGATATCATTGAATCCCATTTTGCCGTGGAGAGGAGAAACCGGACCATCTATAAACGGATGCGGGAGTATCTCTATACATTGAAACATCATGAACAATTGGAAACTGCCATCCTTCCTCTGGGGGATGGCGTAACTATGAGCACAAAAATTAAATGAGTGATAATGCAATGAAAAAACCAGAATTATTAGTGCCTGCCAGCAGTCTGGAGGTATTGAAAATAGCCGTGATATACGGTGCGGATGCGGTGTATATCGGAGGGGAAGCCTTCGGACTGAGGGCAAAGGCTAAGAACTTTTCCATGGATGAAATGATAGAGGGCATACAGTTTGCCCATGATCATGACGTAAAGGTTTATGTGACAGCCAATATCCTGGCTCATAACTATGATCTGGAAGGGATCCGCGCATACTTCCGGGAGCTTAGGGAAATCAGACCGGATGGGCTTATAATAGCCGATCCCGGTGTGTTTATGATCGCCGGGGAAGTATGTCCTGAGATCGAGCGGCATATCAGCACCCAGGCGAATAACACCAATTACGAGACCTATCTGTTCTGGCATAGGCTGGGAGCAAAACGGGTGGTATCGGCCAGAGAACTGTCTCTGGAGGAGATCAGGGGGATTCGCAGCCGGATTCCAGAGGAACTGGAGATTGAGACCTTTATACACGGTGCAATGTGCATCTCCTATTCCGGGAGGTGTCTGCTCAGCAATTACTTTACCGGACGGGATGCCAATCAGGGAGCCTGTACCCATCCCTGCCGGTGGAAATATTCCATTGTGGAGGAGACAAGGCCAAATGAATATATGCCTGTCTACGAGAATGAACGGGGTACTTATATCTTCAATTCAAAAGATCTCTGTATGATTGAACATATGGAGGATGTACTTACCTGCGGAATCGACAGCTTAAAGATAGAGGGCCGGATGAAGACAGCCCTCTATGTTGCAACCGTAGCCAGAACCTACAGGAAAGCAATTGATGATTATTTTTCAGATCCCGCTTTGTACCGGGAACATATGCCTTGGTACCGGGAGCAGATCTCTAACTGTACGTACCGTCAGTTCACCACAGGTTTTTTCTACGGAAAGCCTGATTCTGATACCCAGATTTATGACCAGAATACGTATCTGAAAGAGTATACGTATCTGGGATATGTGGAAGGAGTGGATGGCCGCGGGCTCTGCCGGATTACCCAGAGAAATAAATTCTCTGTAGGGGAAACCATTGAAGTCATGAAACCGGACGGCAGAAATATTTCTGTGCAGGTCAGATCCATTCTGGATGAGGAGGGCAGTCCCCGGGAAAGTGCTCCCCATCCAAAAGAGGTGTTATATCTTGATCTGGGAATAGAACTGGATCCATACGATATCTTAAGACGGCAGGAAGAATCTGCGTAATTTCAGAAGGGCATTTTTTTCTATTCTAGAGACGTAAGAGCGGCTGATATTCAGCCGCTTTGCTATTTCCCGCTGGGTATACTCTTCCTCTCCAAACAGGCCATAGCGAAGCTTTACCACCTCGTATTCTCTGGGGGTCAGAACAGACTCAATCAGCTCATATAATTTTTTTACATCTTCTTTGAATGTATAGGTATCTACTACATCTACCGGAACATTTTCTATAATGTCCAGCAGATGAATTTCATTGCCTTCCTTATCTGTGCCAATGGGTTCATAGAGGGAGACTTCTTTGGACGTCTTTTTGCGTGAGCGGAGCATCATCAACAGCTCATTGTCAATACACCTGGCCGCATAGGTAGAAAGCCTGTTGGCTTTATTGCTGTCAAAAGTTTGTATTGCCTTGATGAGCCCTACGGTTCCTATGGAAATCAAGTCATCCAAATCTTCATCTATTCCCTGATACTTCTTCACAACATGTGCAACAAGACGTAAATTTCGTTCGATAAGAACATTTTTAGCTTCCAAGTCGCCCCCCTGATATCTCTGAAGATAATATTTCTCCTCTTCTACGGTAAGGGGCTTAAGAAATGTCTTCAAAAAGGTTACCTCAAAGGGATTTGTTTATAGTCTATGTGAGAGAAGAAGATTTTGTGCTTTTCCATCTGAAAAGGGCGAAAAAGGGGACGTGTTCTTTCTAGAAAGAACACGTCCCAAAATAGGATCGGCCTGTCCCAAAATGAGTATGACCTGTCCCCAACGGGGTTTTAGCTTTGTTTATCCTGCTGATAAGCTACCAGTACAATGTCTTTGTCTGTCTTCTGACTGATTTCCTGTTCCAGACGGTTGATCATGGAATTATCGGACTCAGTAATATCTGCCACCTGGTACCCTGAATATTCTTTTTTATCCATTTGAAACACCTCCTTTTGATGTAGTATGTGAAAAAAGAGGTAAAATTATGTTTTTAATTTCAAGGTGCAATTGACATGGCATAAATTTTGTGACAAAATATAAGAACCTTTTATTTAAACTTCTGTATTTTCGGGACACTTCGTCCAAGTTTATCCTTTACTAATCATTACTATAGAAAATAATAAGTTTATTTCTTTTTGTCTCTGCGTTTCTGCAGCAGGCATATCTTTATCTGTTCAGATTTGTCAAAGAAATATTTCCAAGGTATAAGTGAATTGTATTTGAGCCTGTGGAAAGGCTCGGAGAGGAGTTAAGTATGTTCAGCAGTGTATTGTCGGCAGCTATTATGGGAGTAGAATGTTTTCCGGTAAGGGTGGAGGCAGATGTGAGTGACGGGCTTCCTATGTTTAATATGGTGGGATATCTTACTTCCCAGGTGCGGGAGGCTCAGGACAGAGTGAAGACTGCTATGCGCAATATGGGGATTGCGCTTCCCCCAAAAAGGGTGACGATTAATCTGTCGCCTGGTGATCTGCGAAAGGATGGCCCCGCCTTTGACCTGCCTATTGCGGCAGCCATCCTGACTGCTCTGGGGTATCTGGAGGAGGTCATGGTAAAGGATGTTTTGATTGTAGGAGAATTGAGTCTGGACGGCTCCGTACACCCGGTATCCGGCATTCTGGCTATGGTGGATAAAGCGAAGGAGATGGGCTGCAGGGCCTGTGTACTTCCAAAGGAAAACTGGAGAGAGGGTCAGATTATCCAGGGAATACCAGTAGCCGGCGTCAGCACCTTAAGAGAAACCATAGAAATGCTTCGCAGCGGCGATTTTGAGCGTTTTCAGCTAGAAAATCCTGTCGGTGAGGTATTTTACCGGGAACCGGAATATTCTCTTGATTTTGATGAAATACAGGGACAGGAGGCTGTGAAAAGGGCGGCGGTTGTGGCTGCTGCAGGATTTCACAATTTCTTGATGATAGGTCCCCCCGGGGCAGGAAAGACAATGGTGGCAAGACGGCTCCCTACGATTATGCCTCAGCCGTCTCTGGAAGAATGCATAGAGATATCAAGAATTTACAGTATTGCAGGCCTTCTCCCGGCCGACAGCCCTCTGATGGCTGCCCGCCCCTTCCGGGCGCCCCATCATACGCTTTCTCCCCAGGCTTTGGCCGGAGGAGGCAGAATTCCTCGTCCGGGAGAAATTACTTTGGCTCACAGGGGGATTCTTTTCCTGGATGAATTGACAGAGTTCTCCAGAGTCAGCCTGGAGATTCTAAGGCAGCCTCTGGAAGACAGACAGATCTCAATCGCAAGGGCAATGGGGAGCTTCTGCTTTCCTGCCAATTGTATGGTGGTTGCTGCCATGAATCCATGCGGCTGCGGCTATTTCCCGGATATGAACCGCTGTACCTGCCGGCCTGGGGACATCAGTAAATACCTTCGGAAGATCAGCGGCCCTCTTTTGGATCGGATGGATATCTGTGTGGAGGCAGGAGCAGTGGAGTATCAGGATATTGCGGTAAAACGAAAAAAGGGGCCGTCCTCTGCTGAACTTCGTAAAGAGATTACAAGGGTACATAAGACGCAGGAGGAGAGGTTTCGGGGGACAGAGATACGTTTCAACTCACAAATTCCCGGCTCAGAACTTGAAACCTACTGTCCTGTGGAAAAGCAGGGCAGAGAACTTTTAGAAAAAGCGTATAAAAAGATGAATTTTAGTATCAGGGGCTATCATAGAATCTTAAAAACAGCCCGTACGATAGCAGATTTAGAGGGAGAAGAAATTCTTTTAAAAAGCCATATCAGTGAGGCAATCTGTTACAGGAAGGCTGACAAGAAATATTGGAAAATTTAATTGCCAAAGTAAAGAGAGGATATACCGCTATGTTCCCAGAGGCAGAGAGAAAAGGGATCTGGGGTATAAAAATCAGAATAGGAGGAATTATGGAGAATACGGGAGAAAAAGAAGTTATCTGTTATCATAAACTTCACAGGGAGTATCCCAGGCGCCTGCTGCATTACGTTGATATGCCGCCCCGGCTGTTTGTAAGAGGAGTGCTACCCAGAGAGGACAGGGCCACCGTGGCCATTGTAGGGGCGAGAATGTGCAGCTATTATGGTCAGGTGCAGGCGTTTGAATATGCAAAAGCTCTGAGTCAGGCTGGGGTTCAGATTATTAGCGGCATGGCCCGGGGGATAGACGGCCATGCGCACCGGGGAGCACTGGCGGGAGGAACCCCGACTTTTGCTGTTCTTGGCTGCGGCGTAGATATCTGCTATCCCAGGTCAAATTATGATTTATACAAAAAAATCCCTGAACAGGGAGGGCTGCTGTCAGAACTCCCGCTGGGATATGAACCCCTGCCCCGGAATTTTCCTCTTCGAAACCGTATAATCAGCGGGCTGGCGGACCTGGTGCTGGTTATAGAGGCAAAAGAGAAAAGCGGCTCTTTGATTACCGCGGACTTTGCACTGGAGCAAGGGAAGACAGTATATGCCCTGCCGGGCCGTGTGAGCGATGAGCTAAGCTATGGATGCAACCGCCTGATAGAGCAGGGGGCGGGAATCGCCTGTTCTGTGGAAAGCCTGTTGGAAGAACTGGGAATTTCCCCGGGAAAAAGCGACAAATTGCTAATAAAATCACAAATAAGACTTGAAAGTCAGAAAAATATGGTGTATAGTTGTCTGGATTTACAGCCCCAGAATCTGAATCAATTATTAGAAAAAATACCTCTGTCTCCAGAGGAAGTTATGGGGATTCTTCTGGAACTTCAGCTAGAGGAACTAATAGTGGAACCGATGAAAAACTATTATGCCAAAATAAAATAAATGAAATGGACCGAATACCGGAGGAGGTAAGGAATGGCGAAGTATTTAGTGATTGTGGAGTCGCCTGCAAAGGTAAAAACAATCAAGAAATTTCTTGGTTCAAATTATGAAGTGGCTGCATCAAACGGCCATGTGCGTGACTTGCCCAAAAGTCAGCTGGGAATTGATGTGGAACATGATTTTGAACCTAAGTATATAACGATCCGAGGAAAGGGAGAACTGCTGGCAGGACTGAGAAAGTCATCCAAAAAGGCTGACAAAGTGTATCTGGCAACTGACCCGGACCGTGAGGGAGAAGCGATCTCCTGGCATCTGTCTAAGGCATTGAATCTTCAGGATGAGAAGATGCGCCGGATTACATTTAACGAGATTACAAAAACAGCGGTAAAAGCTTCTATAAAAGAGGCGAGAGATATTGATATGAATCTGGTGGATGCCCAGCAGACCAGAAGGATCCTGGACCGAATGGTAGGTTATAATATCAGTCCTGTCCTCTGGGCGAAAGTCAAAAGAGGTTTAAGTGCCGGCCGTGTACAGTCTGTCGCCCTTCGCATCATCGGTGACAGGGAAGAAGAAATAAACGCTTTTATACCGGAGGAATACTGGTCTCTGGAAGCTTCCTTCAAAGTCAAAGGGGAGAAAAAGCCCCTGGTAGCTAAATTTTACGGCAGTGAGAAGAAAAAGATGGAGATCCATTCCCAGGAGGAGCTGGATAAGATCTTAAAAAATCTGGAAGGGGCAAAATACCAGGTAGCCGAAGTTAAAAAAGGCGAGCGTACCAAGAAAGCACCCCTGCCGTTTACCACCAGCACCCTTCAGCAGGAGGCTTCAAAAGCGCTCAACTTTTCTACCCAGAAAACGATGCGTCTGGCCCAGCAGCTATACGAGGGGATTGATATAAAAGGAAACGGCACCGTAGGTATTATTACTTATCTGCGTACAGATTCTACCCGTATCTCTGAGGAGGCCGATCAGCTGGCAAGAGAGTATATCACGGATCAGTATGGAGAAATGTATGCAGCGAAGAAAGAAGAGAACGGCAATAAAGGGAAGAAGATTCAGGATGCTCACGAGGCAATCCGCCCCACAGATATTACCAGAACCCCTGCTGCCATGAAAGAGTCCCTGTCCAGGGATCAATTCCGCCTGTATCAGTTGATTTGGAAAAGGTTTACAGCCAGCAGAATGCAGCCGGCCAAATACGAGACAACGTCTGTAAAAATTAAAGGCGGAGACTATTACTTTACAGTAGCCGCATCAAAACTAAAATTTGATGGTTTTATGGCCGTCTATGTGCAGAGCGATGAGGAAAAGCCGGAAAATAATCTAATGATGAAGAGCCTGGATGAGAACACGGAGCTTTCTCTGGAGAACTTTGACGGACAGCAGCACTTTACGCAGCCCCCTGCCCATTACACGGAGGCATCTCTGGTTAAGACGCTGGAGGAACTTGGAATCGGGCGTCCCAGTACTTATGCCCCTACGATAACCACAATTATAGCCCGCCGCTATGTGGCAAAGGAGAACAAGAACCTTTATATTACAGAGTTGGGAGAAGTGGTGAATAATATCATGAAGCAGGCTTTTCCCAGCATTGTGGATGTGAACTTTACCGCTACTTTCGAAGAACTTCTGGATAAAGTCGAAGACGGCAGTGTATACTGGAAAACCGTAATCCGCAATTTTTATCCTGATTTGGACGAGGCAGTAAAGGCAGCCGAACAGGAATTGGAACAGGTAAAAATAGAAGACGAGGTGACGGATGTTATCTGTGAAGAATGTGGCCGAAACATGGTAATTAAGTACGGCCCTCACGGAAGATTTCTGGCGTGTCCCGGCTTTCCCGACTGCCGGAATACAAAACCGTACCTGGAGAAAATTGGAGTTCCCTGTCCCAAGTGCGGGAAAGATATTGTCCTGAAAAAGACGAAAAAGGGTCGTAAGTATTATGGCTGTGAAGATAACCCGGAGTGCGATTTTATGTCCTGGCAGAAGCCATCCAAAGAGAAGTGTCCCAACTGCGGAGGCTATATGCTGGAAAAAGGAAACAAACTTTTGTGCGCGGATGAGCACTGCGGCTATGTAACGGAGAAGCCAAAGGAGGAAAAGGAATAGACGGCTAAGCTGCTGTAATCGGTTTAAAATACCATACAGCAGCTGCTTTTTGGATAAAAATCCTTTTTTGATTTGCATGATTATCCATAAATTTTGTGTTATTGGCTTCACCAGGTTTTGAAACTGAGGAATTATCAGAAAAAAAGTTAAAAAAGTATAAATCCGTTGGCGACGACATTGATTTGCCGCCAATTGTATGATAGAATAAAGCAAATGGGAGAATTTTATTTTATTACTCATATTTAGGACAAAAGAAAGGAGGTTCAGCATGAGCGTACAACTATTGGATAAGACGAGAAAGATAAACAAATTGCTGCACAATAATAATTCCTCAAAGGTATTATTTAACGACATCTGTGAAGTTATGGTAGAAACACTGGAGTCGAATATTCTGGTACTCAGCAAAAAAGGTAAGGTGCTGGGCGTAGGACTGTGCGAGGGAGTAGAAGAGATTACAGAGCTGATTGAAGACGAGGTGGGAGGCTTTATTGATACTCTCCTGAATGAGAGATTTCTGGGAGTGCTTTCTACGAAAGAAAACGTAAATCTTCAGACTTTGGGATTTGAAGGGGAGCATGTAAAACAATACATGGCTATCATTAACCCAATTGACATTGCCGGGGAACGCCTGGGTACTGTTTTTATGTACAGAAGCGGTAAGCAGTACGATATTGAGGATATAATCGTGAGTGAATACAGTACCACTGTGGTAGGACTTGAGATGATGCGTTCCGTACATGAAGAGAATGCTGAGGAAAATCGTAAGATACAGGTTGTCAAATCTGCATTCAGTACACTGTCATTCTCAGAACTGGAAGCTATTATTCATATTTTTGACGAGCTGGACGGGGATGAGGGAATTCTGGTGGCCAGCAAGATTGCAGACAGGGTAGGCATTACACGGTCTGTGATTGTAAATGCGCTCAGAAAGTTTGAGAGCGCCGGCGTTATTGAGTCCAGATCCTCAGGGATGAAGGGAACCTATATCAAGGTGCTCAATGAAGTTATATTCGATGAGCTGGAAGAGATTAAAAAACGGAAAATAGTTAAAAAATAATGCTTGTTTTGAACTATAAAAGGAGCTGTTAGGTATCTGCAGTTCCTTTTTTATGTTATTTTGCTGCTGCCTTTGCCGCGGAAAAGAAAAAATGTTTAATTTCTTCTTAAATGGCATAGGATAAAGATGGAATTATAAAATAAATATAAAATCAGGTAAAATTTAAGAAAGTGAGAAAATGAGAGAAAACACGAGATAAAAAGAGATAACAAGAGAATAGATGCTATAGAATCTCTTTCAGAAACTTGCAGATTTTTTCAAGATTAACTAATATATGACTAACGGTTAGCACTCGATGTAAATGAGTGCTAATAAAAGCAGAAAATATTTTAAGGAGGCAATAGATTATGAAATTAGTACCATTGGGAGACAGAGTCGTTTTAAAACAGTTAGAAGCTGAAGAAAAAACAAAATCAGGAATCGTATTACCAGGTCAGGCACAGGAAAAACCCCAGCAGGCTGAGGTTGTTGCAGTAGGACCGGGCGGAGTTGTTGACGGCAAAGAAGTAAAGATGGAAGTGAAAGTAGGAGATCAGGTAATCTATTCCAAATACGCCGGTACAGAAGTTAAATTAGACGATGAAGAATTTATCATTGTAAAACAGAGCGACATCTTAGCAGTAGTAGAATAAATCATAAAAACCAGGAGGAATGATAGATATGGCAAAAGAGATTAAATACGGAGCAGAAGCAAGAGAGGCACTGCAGAATGGTGCCGATAAATTAGCAAATACAGTACGTGTGACATTAGGACCAAAAGGAAGAAACGTAGTTCTGGACAAATCCTTTGGCGCACCTCTTATCACTAACGATGGTGTCACCATTGCGAAGGAAATTGAGCTGGAAGACGGATTTGAAAATATGGGCGCTCAGTTAATCAAGGAAGTAGCTTCCAAGACAAATGATGTGGCTGGTGATGGTACTACAACAGCTACGGTACTTGCACAGGCTATGATTCATGAAGGAATCAAGAACCTTGCAGCTGGTGCAAATCCAATCATCCTGAGAAAGGGAATGAAAAAAGCTACAGATGCAGCAGTAGAGGCTATTGCTTCCATGAGCAGAAAAGTAGAAGGAAAAGATCAGATCGCAAGGGTTGCAGCAATCTCTGCCGGTGATGACGAAGTGGGAGAATTAGTTGCAGATGCTATGGAAAAAGTATCCGGAGACGGTGTTATAACCATTGAAGAGTCTAAGACAATGAAGACAGAACTGGATTTAGTAGAGGGTATGCAGTTTGACCGCGGATACATTTCCGCTTACATGGCAACTGACATGGACAAAATGGTAGCTAATCTGGATGATCCATATATCTTAATCACAGATAAGAAGATCTCTAACATTCAGGAACTGCTTCCACTGTTAGAGCAGATTGTAAAAACAGGCGCTAAACTGTTAATTATTGCTGAAGACGTAGAGGGCGAAGCTCTTACCACACTTATTGTAAATAAATTAAGAGGAACCTTTAATGTTGCAGCTGTTAAGGCTCCGGGCTACGGCGACAGAAGAAAAGCTATGTTAGAAGATATTGCTATCTTAACAGGCGGCCAGGTAATCTCCGATGAATTAGGTCTTGACTTAAAAGAAGTTACCATGGATCAGCTGGGACGTGCAAAATCTGTAAAAGTTGAGAAGGAAAATACAGTTATTGTTGACGGAGCAGGCGATAAGGCAGCCATTGACGCAAGAATCAGCCAGATTAAAGGACAGATTACAGAGACAACATCTGAGTTTGACAAAGAAAAATTACAGGAAAGACTTGCTAAACTTGCAGGCGGCGTAGCTGTTATCCGTGTAGGTGCCGCTACTGAAACTGAGATGAAGGAAGCTAAGCTTCGTATGGAAGATGCTCTTGCAGCAACACGCGCAGCAGCGGAGGAAGGCGTTATCGCAGGAGGCGGATCCGCATATATCCATGCTTCCAAGAAGGTTGAAGAGCTGGCAGAGACATTAAGCGGCGATGAGAAGACTGGTGCTGTAGTCGTATTAAAAGCTCTGGAATCTCCTCTGTACCACATTGCTGCCAATGCTGGTCTGGAAGGCTCTGTTATTGTCAATAAAGTAAAAGAATCCGAGACAGGCGTTGGATTTAATGCTCTGAAAGAAGAGTATGTAGATATGATTAAAGAAGGAATTCTGGATCCTGCAAAAGTAACAAGAAGTGCATTACAGAATGCTACCAGTGTTGCATCTACTCTGTTAACAACAGAATCTGTTGTATCTAATATTAAAGAAGATACTCCGGTAGCTCCAGCAGCTCCTGGAATGATGTAAGCTTCACAGAATTTTAAGACTTTCTAAGGGCTGGCGTCGTAGACGTCAGCCCTGCTTTGTGCTAGAATGAAGACAGTTTCTAAGAATGTACAAGGAGAGAAACCATGAGTGATTTGTATTCAGAATTTTTGGTAAAAAAGCAGAGTACCGGCAAAGATATGGCAGTTAAAATCGGAATGCTGGCGCTCACTGTTGTGGCAGTATTTTCAGGAATCATGATACACCCTCTTTTATTTATTGCGGCTATCGGGCTGGGAGTTGCGGATTACTTTGTATTCCCCAATCTGGATCTGGAATATGAGTATCTTTATGTTAACGGCGAACTTGATATCGACAGAATCGCAGCAAAGACCAAGAGAAAGAAAGTGAAAAGCCTGGATACGGGTAAGATGGAGATCCTGGCGCCTGTGAAGTCTCACAGAATGGATTATTATAATAATAACAGCAGATTGAAAGTTTTGGATTATTCGTCGCAGGATCCATCCCACAAAATTTATGCCATGATTATACCTGATGGTCAGGAATTGTGTAAAGTTTTGTTGGAATTCGACGAAAAGATGCTCAGCAACATACAGAAATCAAATCCCAGAAAAGTTTTTATGGATTGACACCTTTGTCGAATTTTGTTACACTAGGGAACAAAACCAAAATAAATAGAAACGAAAGGGAGAGAATAAATGGGTACAATAATTGGTGAAGGCATTACTTTTGACGACGTACTTCTAGTTCCGGCATACTCAAAGGTAACTCCGAATCAGGTAGATTTAAGCACATATCTGACCAAAAAAGTTAAATTAAACATTCCTATGATGAGTGCAGGAATGGATACTGTAACAGAACATCGCATGGCAATTGCTATGGCAAGACAGGGCGGTATAGGCATTATTCATAAGAACATGTCTGTGGAGCAGCAGGCAGAGGAAGTAGATAAGGTAAAACGTTCTGAAAACGGTGTTATTACAGACCCATTTTTCTTATCACCAGAGCATACGTTGGAAGATGCCAACAACTTAATGGCGAAATTCCGTATTTCCGGTGTTCCTATCACAGAGGGAAGAAAACTGGTAGGTATTATTACCAACCGTGATCTTAAGTTCGAAGAGGACTTTTCTAAAAAAATCAAAGAATCTATGACATCTGAAGGCCTGATAACAGCAAAAGAGGGAATCACACTTGAGGAGGCGAAGCGAATCCTGGCAAAAGCCAGAAAGGAGAAACTTCCTATTGTAGACGATGATTTCAATCTGAAAGGGCTTATAACCATCAAAGATATTGAAAAACAGATTAAATATCCGCTGTCAGCAAAGGACGCCCAGGGAAGACTGCTGTGCGGAGCTGCTGTGGGAATTACTAAGAATGTGATGGAGCGGGTGGACGCCCTTGTGAAGGTGCGGGTAGATGTCATTGTTATAGATTCTGCTCATGGCCATTCCGAGAATATTCTTTCCACACTTCGCATGATTAAAGGTGCTTATCCTGAGCTTCAGGTTATTGCAGGAAATGTAGCCACGGCAGAGGCAACCAGAGATCTGATTGCAGCAGGTGCGGATGCTGTCAAGGTAGGAATCGGTCCGGGATCTATCTGTACCACAAGAGTGGTGGCAGGGATTGGTGTTCCTCAGATTACAGCAGTTATGGACTGCTATGGAGAGGCAAAGAAGACCGGAACACCGGTAATTGCAGACGGAGGAATCAAGTACTCCGGAGATATGACAAAGGCTATTGCAGCAGGGGCTAATGTGTGCATGATGGGAAGTATCTTTGCAGGATGTGATGAAAGCCCAGGTACCTTTGAATTATACCAGGGCAGAAAGTATAAAGTTTATCGCGGTATGGGTTCTATAGGAGCCATGGAGAATGGAAGCAAGGATCGTTATTTCCAGACAGATGCGAAAAAACTGGTACCGGAAGGTGTGGAAGGCCGTGTGGCATATAAGGGACATGTGGAAGACACGGTATTCCAGCTCATTGGAGGGATTCGTTCTGGTATGGGCTATTGCGGTGCACCGGACATTGAAACTTTAAAGGTAACAGGAAAATTTATTAAGATTTCCGCCGCTTCACTGAAAGAATCTCATCCACATGATATTCATATAACAAAAGAAGCACCGAACTACAGTGTAGACGAGTAAAATACGAGGAGGAGGCAAAGGGGTGCCTCCTCCCTCTTTTTGGCAGAGGATAAGTATATGGTAAGGGGTAAAAGACGAAGGAAAAGACGCCGCAGTGCCGGATATCGGAAGAGGCAGCTGGAGGTAAGACGCAACATAATACTATTTGGGATCGTTCTATTGGGAGTGATTCTGTTCTGTCTTACGGTAAAGACAGTAAAGAATAAAAGAGAGGAAGCCAGGACGGCTGCTATGGATGACAAAAAGGTGTCTTTTGTGGGAGCACCGCTTCTGGATGTCCAGCTGCTGGATGTGAATCCGTATTCAAGGCCAGGTACTGCGCTGGAGCAGATTAAGGGTATTGTAATTCACTATACAGCTAATCCAGGGACTTCGGCTCAGAATAACAGGGATTACTTTGAGGGTCTGAAAGACAGCCAGGAGACAAAAGCCAGCAGTCACTTTGTCATTGGCCTGGACGGAGAAGTTGTACAGTGTATCCCCAGCAATGAGATATCCTATGCGTCAAATGAGCGCAACAGCGATACGCTCTCTATCGAGTGCTGTCATCCGGACGAGAGCGGCCATTTCAATGAAGCTACCTATCAGTCACTGGTGGAACTCACGGGATGGCTCTGTGAGCGGTTTTCACTGAAGTCAGACGATGTCATCCGCCATTATGATGTTACCGGGAAGATATGCCCTAAGTATTATGTTGAGCACGAAGACGCATGGAAGCAATTCAAGAAAGATGTGGACAAGCAGATAAAGATAGTAGAAAAAGAACAGAAAGAAGCAGGGGAATAGGAGGCAGAAAATGAATCTATTCAAACATTCACTCACCATTCAAAAACCTCAGACTATGGTAAAGATTACCGGACAGATAAGAGAAGACATAAAGAACAGCGGCATCCGATCAGGGATAGTTGCAGTGTACTGTCCCCATACCACCGCAGGGATAACCATCAATGAAAATGCAGATCCGGATGTAGTAACAGATGTGATCTATGGCTATGAGAAAGTATTTCCCACAAATGACAGGGTTTATCGGCACTGCGAGGGAAATTCTCATGCCCATATGAAATCCTCTGCAATGGGGGCTTCAGCCACCCTGATTGTTGAAGAAGGAAAAATAATTCTGGGAACCTGGCAGGACGTTTACTTTTGTGAATTCGACGGACCCAGAAATCGGAACTACTATGTGAAGATTATAGAAGGGTAAGCAATTGGGGACAGGCCATGTTGAATTTGGGACACCCAGGATCTATTTTGGGACGTGTTCTTTCTAGAAGGAACACGTCCCCTTTTTCGCTTTTTTATTCCAGATTCAGTCTTCTGGACAATATATAGTGGATTCCAAGATAAAATCCTACAGTGAGCAGTAAGTCGAATACTATGGAAAAGCCCATAAACGCTGGTGACATCCCAGTGGTGGATGTGGTAGCTATTAATGCATTGTTCGAGTTGACGGAGTAAGGACTCCATCCCAGAGTGAGCATCATGATGACGCCTACAATCTGCAGTACCAGATAGATCCCTGCCAGGGAACCGATGGCTCCCAGGATCTTATGTGTCTTGCAGAGACTTCCCAGACAAATAGCAAAGTATACCATAAAGATGTTAAAGAAAACGCTGATAAGCATGGTCAAAAGCATATATATTGTACTAAAGAACTCTGAGGTTCCAAAGGCTGTCAGCATTGCACTCCAGAATTCCTGAAAGAATTCAGGCAGATATTGCATGGTATAAGAGTTGATAAAAATGATTGCCAGGGAGGCGCATATGATTATCATGTCAATCAGTCCCCAGATGATAAATACAAAGCAGCGGGACCATATATGCTG
The DNA here is from genome assembly GCF_042848515.1 of Lactonifactor longoviformis. Classification (GTDB taxonomy): domain Bacteria; phylum Bacillota; class Clostridia; order Lachnospirales; family Lachnospiraceae; genus Lactonifactor; species Lactonifactor longoviformis. The sequence goes on from NZ_AP031453.1 coordinate 1,289,677, forward strand.
GGCAGGCGTTACCGGGAGCGTATGCATAAGGTAGCCTTCATTGGAAAACATGCCTTTCTGGAAGTCACGGGCCAGAAATATATAGGTCATAACTGCTATGCAGAAGATTCCCAGTACATACAGCAGAATATAGACTGCAGTGATGAGACTGGTGGCTGCGGATGCGGTATTGAAGTCGCCCTCCCCGTTTAATGCCATTGAGAAAATAATTCTTCCTATTACAGAGAATGCAAGCAGCGCCCCATGTATCAGTATCAGCAGCTTGGATACCTGTTTTAAATTATGTTTAAACAATTTTCCTAACATCTGAATACCTCCCGGAATAAACCATCTACAGATTTGCCTCTCTCATACCGGATCTCGTCTACAGAGGAGATCAGCTTAATCTGACCGTACTGAATAAATATAACATCGTCCAGTACATTCTCTACATCTGAGATCAAATGGGTGGAGATGATGATGGTGGCATCTTCTGCATAGTTATTAATAATCGTTGAAAGGATGTAATCTCTGGCTGCAGGATCTACGCCTGCGATAGGTTCATCCAGGCAGTAGAGCTTAGCCCTGCGGCTCATGACCAGGATTAGCTGTACTTTTTCTTTGGTGCCCTTGGACATAGTTCTGAGGCGGTCGCTGGGGTTAATATTCAGCTTCTCCAGCATATCATAAGCGCGGCTCCGATCAAAGTCCTCATAAAAATCCACAAAGAAGCTGATGGCGTCATTCACACTCATCCAGTCTCCCAGATATGTCCGCTCCGGCAGATAGGAGACAATTTTCTTTGTATCCACACCTGGTGCCATACCGTCTATCAGGACCTCCCCGTTGGTGGGTACCAAAAGACCGTTAATCAGCTTAATCAGCGTAGTCTTTCCGCTTCCATTTGGGCCAAGCAGACCGATGATTTTTCCTTTATCCAAGGATAGGTTAATATTGGCAAGTGCTGTCTTAGTACCATAAGACTTGGTAAGATTCTTGCACTCTAATATCTGGCTCATTCATTCTCCTCCTTGTCGCTTTTCTCCAGCTGCGTGATCAGATCAATAATCTCCTGTTTTTTAAATCCCAGCTGCGCCATCTTATCCAGAAATTCTTTAATATGGGCTGACGCAATTTCTTCTTTCATTTTTTGAATCATAATAATGTCCTCCGTGATATATCGTCCGCTGGTTCTCTGGGCAAATACCAGACCGGTTCTCTCGAGTTCTGTCAAAGCCTTCTGCATGGTATTAGGATTGACGGCAGCTTCTGATGCCAAATCCCTCACTGACGGGAGCCTGTCTCCCGGAGCATAATTCCCGGATATAATATCTTGTTGTATCTTTTCGATAATTTGAGCATATATCGGGCGTTCGGAACTAAGATTCCAAGCCATTAATGAACACCTCCTGTACTATTGTATTAATGATTTAATACAATCATAATCGATTTTTTCTTTCTTGTCAAGGATAATGACAAAGAAAATGGTTTATAGTATACTGAAAGAAGAAAATTAACGGAGGAATCATCATGGCAGAAAGCAAGAGTGTATGGAAGAGAGAGGAAGTAAAGGAAGAAGACCGTTGGGCCATAGAAGATTTATATCCAAGCAGGGAAGCTTGGGAAAAGGATGCAGAGATACTCAGACATAAGATAGAGAAGCTGGAGCAGTATCAGGGATCACTTGGAGAGAGCAGCGGCGTTCTTTCCGGTATGCTGGAAGAATACAGCAGTACGAGCCAGCTCTTTGAAAGGCTGTATGTATACGCCAATCAGAGGCTTCATGAGAATACTGCCGACAGTACCAGCCAGAAACTCACCGGAGAAGCCCAGGTTCTCATGACTCTGCTGAACAGTAAAACCGCATATATTGTACCGGAGATATTAAACATACCCCAGGAGAAGCTGAATATATTTATAGAGGAGGATGAGAGATTAAAACCGTTCACAATCTTTCTGAATCAAATCATCCGTCAAAAGGAGCATACCCTCACAAAAGAGATGGAAGAACTCATGGCTAAAATAGACGAGCTTGCGCAGGGTCCGGGAAATATTTTCAGTATGTTTAATAATGCGGACATTACCTTTCCCGCAATTACCGATGAGGAAGGCAATGAAGTTCCCCTGACCCACGGCCGCTATGCCGGATACCTGGAGAGCAGCAGCCGGCAGGTGCGCAGGGATGCCTTTATGAGCTTGTATCATACCTACAGGCAGTTTGAAAACACATTGGCTGCCGCGTTTGATTCCAATGTACGCCATGCAGTATTCGAGGCAAGAGAGCGAAAGTATGGATCATCTTTGGAAGCTGCTTTGGACGGCAGCAAAATTCCCACGGAGGTGTATGATAATCTTATTCAGACGGTGCACAGCCATATGGATTTGATGTACCGGTATCTGGAACTGAGGAAGAGGGCATTGGGAGTGGAAGAACTTCATATGTATGACGTATATGTACCGCTGGTAGATGATGTAGATATGAAGATACCCTTTGACAAGGCAAAGGAGATGGTTCTGGATGGCCTGGCTCCCCTGGGGGAGGAATATGCCGGCCGGCTGAGAGAGGGCTTTGAAAACCGTTGGATTGATGTATATGAGAATCAGGGAAAAAGAACAGGTGCGTATTCCTGGGGGGCTTATGGGGTGCATCCCTATGTGCTGCTGAATTATCAGGAGAATCTGAACCAGGTATTTACCCTTGCACATGAGATGGGGCATGCTCTGCATTCCAGCTATTCGGATGAGAAGCAGCCATACCTCTATGCCGGTTACAAAATATTTGTAGCGGAAGTGGCCTCTACCTGCAACGAAGCGCTGCTCATACACCATTTGCTGAAACATACAAGTGATAAAAGGGAAAAGGCATATCTGATTAATTATTTTCTGAATCAGTTTAAAGGGACCCTGTACCGCCAGACTATGTTTGCCGAGTTTGAAAAGAAGGCGCATAAAGAAGTAGAAAATGGGGGTACTCTCAATGCTGCATGGCTGAATGAAACCTACTATAATCTGAACAGAGAGTATTTTGGAGACGGGGTAGTGCTGGATGAGGAGATTGCTCTGGAGTGGGCCAGAATCCCCCATTTTTATACTCCCTTCTATGTTTATCAGTATGCCACCGGGTTTTCTGCAGCCATTGCTATCAGCAGCAAGATTCTGAAAAAGGAGCCGGGAATTGTTGAAAAATATAAAGAATTTCTCAGCGGGGGCAGTTCTATGGACTGTATAGACCTCCTGAAATTATGCGGGGTGGACATGACAAAGCCGGAGCCGGTGAAGGACGCACTGAAGGTATTCCAGGAATATTTGCAGGAATTGGAGCACCTGTTATAGATAAAAACCGAGTTTGAGCATATTGCATAGAAACATTAATAAAATAATAATAAATTTGGCATTGCATTTGGGAAAAAGTATGTTACAATATTGTTACAGAATGATTAAAAAGGTGAGAGTATGAACTTGTATGAGGCAATATTCGTCAGGAAATCCATCCGAAATTACGAGATGGAACCCATCAGTCCTCAGCTTTTAAAGGAAATATGCGACTATCATAAAGAAATTGAGGGGCTGAATGCAGGAATCCAGACAGAAATTACAGTAATAGATAATACCAAGAAGCATCAGATATCACTGAATCCTTTTGGGGTAAAAGCACCTTATTATATGGCAATTTATACGGAAGAAAAGGATAAAGCGCTGATGAATGCAGGCTATATTATGGAGCAAATGAGTCTCTTTATCTGCTCCAAGGGGCTAGGCAGCTGTTTTGTGGGCAGCGCGAAGCCCAAACCTGGTATGGGAAAACTGGGGGACAAGAAATTTGTCATTATGCTGGCGTTTGGAAAATGCAAAGGCAGTCCTTACCGGAAGGCAGCAGAGGCCAAGCGCATGGATCTGAAGGAGCTCAGCGTTTACAAAGAAGTGCCCCGTCAGTGGATGAACCAGCTTCTGGAAGGTGCACGTCTTGCTCCCTCGAGCATGAATAGCCAGCCCTGGCGGTTTGTGGTCTATGACAGCAGGATTCACATCTTTGCAAAAAAGCATAATATGAACCATCTGGGAAAATGGGAAGAATTTAATTTTGGCGTCATGTTTTCTCACCTGATGCTGGTTGCGGAAGAACTGTGGCTGGAGGTAGATCTTATCCGCCTGGAGGATATCAGCCATAAAAACTTTCCTAATAACCAGTATATGTTAAGTGCTATCTTAAAACCATAAAAGCCCTTGAGAACGAAAAGTTCTTGCGGGCTTTTTGCGTACTACAAAACTGCAGATCTGGCTTTTTTAAAATCCTCACGGGCACTGTGGAGAAGTTCCGGGGTTTCCAGAAGCTCTGCAGCGGCAGAGGATAAGATACGTGAGGCAGTCAGCATTCCTTTGTGTGCAATGGAAGCCTTGCCCTGGGCAGTTACGGTCCAGTGGTGCAGGGGAGACCCGTTGGCATAACAGTTAACCATAAAACTTCCGCTGGGTACCTCCCAGCTTACATTTCCTGCATCAGTAGAGATGCCGCTCTTACGGTCCAGCGTCAGATCCGGATAGGGATCTATGGAAAGCTCTGCATTGGGAAGGCTTCCTTCCAGCTGAAAAGCTCTGGCATAGCGGATTTCCTCTTCAGTATAGCGGATCGGCGTGCTGGCTTTCAGATGTTTTATCAAAAGCTGATCCAGTGTGGGGTTTGGGAGAAAGCTTCGGTATAAGGCGTTTTGCGTGATGGTTACCTGTGTGCCGGTCATCAGCGCAGCACCCTGTGCAATATTGTCCACTCGCTCTTTCAGATCCCTGGTGTCTCTGTCTTTTGGGGCGCGGATCGCATAAAAAACCTGTGCTTCGGCAGGGATAATATTGGGTGCGGTTCCTCCGGCGTTCAGATAGGCGTAGTGAACTCTTGCATCTGGCAGCATATGCTCCCTGAGGTAATTTACGCCGATGTTCATAAGCTCACAGGCATCCAGCGCACTCCGCCCAAGATGGGGGGCCAGTGACGCGTGGGCACTTTTGCCGTGAAAGGTGTAGGTCACCCGCACATTGGCAAGAGAATTGTTAAAAAGTCCGCTTTTATAATGGGGATGCCAGGACAGCATAATGTCTGTTTCATCAAAAAAATGCTCTTCAATCATGAGGGCTTTGCCTGCTCCGTTTTCTTCCCCGGGACAGCCGTAATAAATCACAGAACCACATATTCCGGTATCCTCAATATAATGCTTGACAGCCAAAGCAGCAGCCATACCCGCTGTCCCCAGAAGATTATGCCCGCATCCGTGGCCGCTGCCCTGAAAAACCAGGGGATGCTGAGAGGGACAGTCTGCCTTCTGGCTGAGCCCGGGAAGCGCGTCATATTCACCCAGAATTCCGATAACAGGCCCCAAAGTGCCGTACCTTGCGCGAAAGGCTGTGGGAAGAGAACTGCTGGGGAAGCATACTTCAAATCCAAGACGTTTCATAACGTCAGCCTGAAGTTTACTGGACTTATGTTCTTCGAATCTGGTTTCTGCGTACTCCCATATGGTATTGCTTGTCTGTATAAAAAGATCTCTGGACTGCTCCAGATAGAATGCTATTTTTGATGAATCCATGATAGTACCTCCAAGATTATCTGTTTCTCCTATTATAATAAACAAGTAGAATATTTACTATAGGGACAAGAAAAAAGGACAGGAAAAAATCGAAAAAAGTCATTGACAATTCATTCAAGTTATAGTATATTAACTATTGTCGTTGATGACATGCGCGAGTGGCTCAGTTGGTGGAGCGCGACCTTGCCAAGGTCGAGGCCGCGGGTTCGAGTCCCGTCTCGCGCTTTTTTTATTTCCGGAATTTTGCAGAGTGCAAAGTTCCTTTTTTATTACATAGGAAACTTATGCTTGTCTCTGTGGAAGATGCGGAAAGCATTCCAGAGGTCAGTCTGTTACCCGCACAGAGTCTGTGCTTGCGTATTTCTGTTTTTTTACGTATACTGGAAATATGGAAAATGAAGATTACAGGAGGTACCAAAGATGGTAAGAAAAGCGACAATCGCCACAAAATCGAACGTAAGAGGAGGGGAAGGAAGCGTTACCTTTCATCACATCGTATCAGAGGAGGAACTGCTGGGACATGGGAAGATGCTGGCAAAAGTAGTGATTCATCCCCACAGTTCTATCGGGATGCATCAGCATATAGGAGAAACCGAACCCTATTACATACTTAGCGGTAAAGGTGTTTTTACAGACAATGACGGCAGCAGAACAGAGGTGGTTCCGGGGGATGTTTGTGTGATCGAAGTGGGACAGAGCCACAGCCTGGAAAACCCAAATGACGAGCCTTTAGAAATCATGGCTATGGTCTATTACGACAAGACAAAATAGGACATAAAACCCCCAAATTCTACTTGAGAAATTCCATCATTAATGATACACTACAGGTATGATTAAAGTTTAACAATAATTTATGTGAAGGTGGAGGAATTTCTAATGAAAAAACTAACGGTGAAAAAAGGGTCAACCTGTATGGCATGTCTGGAGTGTGTGAGAGCCTGCTCGAATGCTTTCTACAAAGAGTTTGATCCTGGCAAATCCTGCATCGAAATCGTAGAGAAAAAAGGTGCACCGAAGCCTATGGTATGTCCACAGTGCGGAAAATGCGCAGAAGTCTGCGAAGCAGGAGCTATCACACAGAATGCGAAAGGGGTATATACAGTAAATAAAAAACTCTGTACAGGCTGCGGCAAATGCGCAGAGGTCTGTCCATTCGGCGTGATGGTAAAAGCAGAAGATTCACCTGCTGCATCCAAATGCATTGCCTGCGGTATCTGTGCAAAGGCCTGTCCTATGGATGTTCTGGAAGTAGTAGAGAAATAAATGAGGCATATTTGAGGAGCTTCTTTCCTTATGGAAAGAGGCTCTTTTTCAGGAAAAGGCGGCGATTCCACAGTTGACAGTGCCTCCGGTGTCCATTATAATAAAGTTGTATAATAGGAAAACGGATAAATGTATACTTATATAAGTTCGTAATTGGACGGACGTTTCTACCAACTACCGTAATAGTTGACTATAAGTTCCCGTGTCAGAGCGGGAACTTTTGTGCGTTTTGGAAGGAGGAAGAAACATGCAAGAGTTATTGATTTTGCGGGGCAACATTTGTTACAGCACCGGAAAAAAGCAGCTGGAGTCTGCAGACAGGGGGTATCTGGTCAGCAGACAGGGAATCGTAGAGGGGGTATATTCCAGTCTCCCCGCCCAATACGAGGATGCAGAGATTACGGACTGGGGAAACTGCCTGATTATTCCGGGCCTTACGGACCTTCATGTCCATGCGCCCCAGTATGCCTTCCGAGGGCTGGGTATGGATCTGGAGCTTCTGGATTGGCTGAATACACACACCTTTCCGGAGGAGGCGAAATATCGGGATCTGGAATATGCAGGGAAGGCTTATGAAATGTTTGTCCGGGATCTGAAGAATGGGGCCACCACCAGGGCGGTGGTATTTGGAACCATACATGAAGAGGCGACGGAACTGCTTATGGATCTTTTGGAGGAGTCCGGGCTTATCACGATGGTGGGAAAGGTAAATATGGACCGGAATTCACCGGATGAACTCCGGGAGAAAAGCGCCGGGGAATCCCTGCAGAGCACGAGGCGGTGGCTTGGGAAGATCAGGGATAAATATGAGAGAACACGTCCCATACTTACCCCCCGGTTCATTCCCAGCTGTACGGATGAGCTGATGAGCGGACTGAAGGAGATTCAAAGGGAATACAGCCTTCCCGTACAGTCTCATTTATCGGAGAATCAAGGAGAGGTAGAATGGGTGAGAGAGCTCTGCCCGTGGTCTGATTTCTACGGGGATGCCTACGATCACTTTGGGCTGTTCGGAGGGGAATATCCTGCGGTAATGGCTCACTGTGTACATTCCAAAGAGGAAGAGATACGGCGGATGAAACAGCGGGGTGTCTACATTGCTCACTGCCCGCAGTCTAATACAAACCTGTCTTCTGGTGTGGCACCGGTAAGGACCTATCTGGAACAGGATATGAATATTGGGCTGGGGAGTGATGTGGCCGGTGGATTTGCCACATCTATTCTCAGGGCAATGGCAGATGCCATACAGGCCTCAAAGCTCCGATGGAGGCTTTCTGACAGTTCCTTAAAACCGCTTTCTTTTGAGGAAGCATTTTACCTGGGGACGAAGGGGGGAGGATCCTTCTTCGGAAAAGTGGGAAGCTTTGAACCCGGCTATGAGATGGACGCAGTGGTTTTGGATGATTCTCAGTGTCCCTATCCCCAGGAGCTGACGGTAAAAGAGAGAGTGGAACGCCTGATATACCTGGCAGATGACAGCCAGATAGCAGGTAAATATGTGGCAGGGAAAAAGATAAAATAATGACAGTCTCCTTTGGCTGTGTGCAAAGGGGATGCAGGAATCGATGGAGGGAGCACATATGCTGGAGAGGCAGATTAGAGTTGCAAGAGGATTGGAAGACGCCGATTTGGTGCTGAAACATGGAAAGATTGTAAATGTGTTTACAGAGGATATTCAGGAGGGGGATGTAGCTGTCTGTGAAGGAATGATCGTTGGAATCGGCTCATACAGAGGCCGCAAGGAGGTAGACTGTACCGGCAAATATATTGCCCCCGGCTTTATGGACGGACACATCCATCTGGAAAGCTCTATGATGCAGCCGGCAGAATTCGCCAGAACTGTACTTCCCCACGGCACAACAGCAGTTTTTACAGACCCCCATGAGATTGCCAATGTGTGCGGCACACAGGGGATAGATTATATGATGAGAGCCACAGAAGGGCTTCCCCTGGAGGTTTATTTTGTCCTTCCCTCCTGTGTACCGGCCGCTTTGCTGGATGAAAGCGGTGCCTGCCTTGAGGCGGAGGAGCTGAAACCCTACTACCAGTCTAAAAGGGTAGTGGGGCTGGCAGAAGTCATGAACTATGTCGGAACCGTCGCGGGGGATATGAATGTGTTGAAAAAGATTCAGGAGGCTGTTTCCCAGGGAAAGGTAGTTGACGGGCATGCGCCTGGTTTGGGAGGCAAAGAACTCTGCGCATATCTCACTGCAGGAGTGATGTCTGACCACGAATGTGCAACCGCAGAGGAGGGGCTGGAGCGAATCCGGCAGGGACAGTGGATGATGATTCGGGAAGGGACGGCCGCAAAGAATCTGGAGGCTCTTATGCCTCTCTTTGAACGCCCTTACTGTGAGCATGCGATGTTGGTTACAGACGACAAGCATCCGGGAGATCTGGAAAAACTGGGGCATATTGACTATATCATACGCAAAGCGGTCTCTCTCGGGGCAGATCCCTGCATAGCGGTAAAGATGGCAACTTATAATACGGCCCGTTATTTCGGTCTGAAGCATCTGGGGGCGGTAGCGCCATCTTATCAGGCGGATCTGGTGGTACTCAGCGATTTGGAACAGATTCAGGTGGAACAGGTGTATAAAAAGGGGCTTCTGACCGCAGACAGGCATAACGGCTGCGCTGTTCAGGAACCTGTGGTGAACAGCAAGCTGAAGGAAAGTGTTACCCATACCTTCCGTATGAAGCGCTTTACCGTGGAAGACTTTTATCTGCCAGTATCCCGGGACAGGCAGCCGGAGAAGATGCGCGTGATAGAACTGCACCCCGGACAGATTCTCACAGGTGAATATATCACAGAGTATTCTTCTGCCAGCAACGGCATTGATGTGCAGCAGGATATCATCAAGCTGGCTGTTATGGAACGGCATCTCTGTACCGGGCATATAGGTCTGGGCTATGTAAAGAATTACGGGCTGAAAAAGGGGGCTATCGCATCCTCTGTGGCACACGACTCCCATAACCTGATTGTGGCAGGCGCCAGTGAGCAGGATATGTACACCGCGGCAGAGGCGGTAAGAAAGATGCAGGGAGGATGGGCAATTGCGCTGGACGGAGAGGTTCTGGAAGTGCTTCCCCTGCCGATTGCCGGTATTATGAGTGACCGGCCGCTCAGGGAGGTAGAGGGGCAGATACTGAAAATGAAAAAGATAGCCAGAGAGCTGGGAGTACCGGAGGGAATTGATCCATTTATGACACTGGCCTTTATCAGTCTGCCGGTTATCCCCCGGCTGAAGCTGACTACCTTCGGCCTTGTGGATACAGATACCCAGGAAATTGTGGACGCAGTCTTTTAAAAAGGACCCGGAGAAGAGCTCCGGGTCCTTTCTATGTGTTTTATTTCGTCACTAGGTTGTTTTTGTATTGGAAACAGAACTATAAAGTGCTGACAATTCTCAGCAGGAAGAGAATGCCGATTACATACATAATGGGATGGATATCTTTTGCTTTTTTTGTAAAAAGCTTCACTACGATCCAGGTCAGAATACCGAACATAATACCATTGGCAATGGAATAAGTCAAAGGCATCATCAGAAATGCCAGGTAACCGCCCAGCGCGTCTGCCATATCTACAGAGAAGTCCATCTTAAGTACAGCGGAAGCCATATTCAGTCCTACGATAATAAGGGCCGGTGCTGTGGCAAAGGACGGGATGGCCAGAAAGATAGGTGACAGGAAAAGTGCTACCAGGAAAAGAATTCCGGTTGTGAGTGCCGTAAGGCCTGTCTTGCCTCCCTCTGCAACACCCGCGCTGGATTCTACAAAGCTTGTGATGGTAGAGGTACCCAGAACTGCGCCTGCGGTGGTACCGATAGCATCTGCCATAAGCACACGGCCCACACGGGGCAACTTGCCGTCTTTGTCCAGCAGATTGCCCTGATCGGCAATCCCGATAACGGTGCCTACTGTGTCAAATAAATCTACAAATAAGAAAGAAAAAACAATGACAATAAATTCAAATATATGTCCGCCTACCCAGCTGAAATCAAATTGGAAAAATGTAGGGGCGATGGACGGGGGAATAAAACTGGAGGCAGACAGGGAAGGAATCAGGGAGTAAACTCCGTTTTCCGGATCCACTGCATACCAGCCGATTCCCTGGGCGATCATACCCAGAACCCAGGTTCCAAGGATTCCCCAGAGGATAGAACCCTTTACCTTGTAATGGTTCATTACTGCAATGGCAATCACGCCGATAACACATAAGGTAACACCGGGAGATGCAAAGCTTCCGAGACCTACCAGTGTGGAATCATTGCTGACAGTCACCCCGGCACCCTGAAGGCCGATGAAGGCAATGAAGAGTCCGATGCCTGCTGTGATCCCAAGCTTCAGGTTTTTGGGAATAGAATTAACAATGGTTTCTCTGAATTTGAAGAAGGATAACAGGATAAAGACAATACCTTCCACAAAGACAGCGGCCAGAGCAATTTTCCAGGGATCCTGAATGTCCTTTAAGTCAACAAGACAAACGCTGAAGGCAAAGTAGGCATTCAGTCCCATGCCTGCGGATAAAGCGATGGGATAGTTTGCCCAGAAAGCCATGATGAAGGTGGCCAGGGCGGAGGCCAGAGCGGTTGCCGTAAATACTGCGCCGCTGTCCATCCCTGAAGCGCTGAGCAGATCAGGATTGACAGCCAGGATGTAAGCCATAGTCAGGAAAGTTGTGATTCCGGCCATGACTTCGGTTCTGACATCCGTATTGTGTTCTTTGAGTTTAAATAATTTCTCCATACAATATCTCCTTTTCCCCTTGAATTTAGTGACAATAAAACACATTTGTACTATACTGTAATCATACCGTCGTGTCAATTGTTTGTCAATCGTTTCGGAAATATTGGGCAAAATGTATAATCAATAAATAAAAAAGGAGAGGAAGTGGTAATAATGATAGAAAATAAACTTATGATACCATCGAATTATGACCAATTGGATCTGGATGTGCGGTCAGTAGAACCGAAGGGGGAGATACGCGGCATTGTTCAGATCTCCCATGGTATGTCTGAATATAAAGAGCGGTATCTTCCTCTGATGAAATATCTGGCTTCCCATGGCTACGCCTGTATCATTCACGATCACAGAGGGCATGGCAAAAGTATCCGCAGCCAGGAGGACCTGGGGTATTTCTACGGAGGGGGAGCCGATGCTCTGGTAGAGGATCTCTTTCAGGTGACTTGTCTGGCGAAGGAGCAGTGGCCCGGTGTGCCGGTGATTCTTCTGGGGCACAGTATGGGCTCCCTGATAGCCAGAAACTATATAAAGATATATGATGATCAGATACAGACCCTGATTTTAACGGGATCACCCAGCAAGAATCCGGCAGTGAAGCTGGGGATTCTCATCGCTTGGACAGAGGGAAAGCTTTTTGGGAGCAGGCACAGAAGCAAATTGCTGGAAGCCCTTTCCTTTGGAAGCTATATGGCCAGATTTCCCGGTGAAAAAAGCCGCTTTGGGTGGACGTGCTCAGTTCCTGAGGTTGTAGAAGAATATGACAGGTCCAGGCTCTGCGGATTCACGTTTTCCTGCGATGCATATCTGGGACTGCTGAATCTGATGGAGGAGACATACAATCAGAAGAACTGGAAATGCTATAATCCGCAGCTTCCCATACTTTTTCTGGGAGGGACGGAGGATCCCTGTATCGGAAGCGGCAGGAAATTTTATCATGCCATTCGCTGCCTCTACAGAGCAGGCTACCATAACATCACTCAAAAGCGCTATCCGGGTATGCGGCACGAAATATTAAACGAGAAAGGGAAAGAAAAAGTCTATCAAAATATCCTGACATTCATAGAAAAGAACCGGGAAGTATGCTATACTTTTAACCGCGCGCAAAAGGGAAAAAACGATGTATAAAGGAAACTAATCAATGAGAGAACTGATTCGATATCTAAAAGATTATAAAAAAGAGAGTATTATGGGCCCCCTGTTTAAAATGCTGGAGGCCTGCTTTGAGCTGATTGTGCCCCTTGTTATGGCAGCTATCATTGATACAGGCATTAGAAACCATGACAGGCCCTATATCTGGCGTATGGGGCTTCTTCTGGTTTCCTTCGGGGTGCTGGGACTGATCTGTTCACTGACCGCCCAGTATTTTGCGGCAAAAGCGGCTATGGGTTTTGGTACAGCGCTGAGAAGAGACCTATTCGCACATATAAACAATATGTCATATACGGAGCTGGATATCCTGGGAACCCCGACCCTGGTAACCCGGATGACCAGTGACATTAACCAGGCCCAGGCAGGGGTGAATCTGGTTCTGCGGCTGTTTCTGAGATCTCCCTTTATTGTTGTGGGGGCAGTACTTATGGCTTTCACTATAAGTGTTAAGATGACGGTGATATTTCTGATTGCCGTGCCCGTAATCTCTTTGATTATTTATTTTATAGTAAAAAGTACGATCCCCATCTACAAAAGTGCTCAGGCGGCACTGGACAGAGTTTCCCTGCTTACCAGAGAAAACCACATAGGAGCCAGAGTGGTTCGCGCATTTTCAAAACAGCAGGAAGAAATCAGCCGTTTTGAGGAAACCACAGGAGCGCTTACCAGGATACAGCTGCATGCGGGTAGGATCTCCGCCCTGCTCAACCCGGCCACCTATGTAGTAGTGAATTTGGCGATAATGGCAATTCTGTGGTCCGGAGGTTATGTGGTAGACAGCGGGGAGATTACCCAGGGGGAGTTGATTGCCCTAATAAACTACATGTCTCAGATTCTTCTGGCGCTGATTGCTCTGGCAAATCTGATCATCACATTTACAAAGGCAACGGCGTCAGCCATTCGGATCAATGAAGTCTTTCATACGCAGCCGTCTATGTGCGGGGGAGAAAAGACTGGAAGTGAGGGCGATGGGGAGGTGCCGGCTGTGGAATTCAGAGGGGTATCCTTTTCTTATGCAAATGCAAAGGAAAATGCGCTGGAGGAGATATCTTTTTCGACCGCTCAGGGTGAGACCATAGGAATTATCGGGGGAACCGGATCCGGCAAATCAACGTTGGTTCATCTGATTCCCAGATTATATGATACCTCCGAAGGAGAGGTGCTCTTTAGAGGCCGGTCCATACAGGAGTATCAATTGGAGTATATCCGCAGTCGGATTGGCTTAGTGCCTCAGAAGGCGGTTCTTTTTCAGGGGACACTGCGGGACAATATGAAATGGGGAAAAGAAGATGCCTCGGACAGTGAGATCCGTGAGGCTCTGGACATTGCCCAGGCCAGAGACTTTGTGGAAGCGAAAGAAGAGGGGCTGGATCTTAAAATTCAACAGGGGGGCAGTAACCTTTCGGGCGGCCAGCGTCAGCGCCTGACTATAGCCAGAGCCCTTGTGGGAAAGCCGGATATTCTGATTCTGGATGACAGTGCCTCAGCTCTTGACTTTGCCACGGATGCAGCGCTGAGAAAAGCCATAAAAGAAAAGACAAGGGGAATGACCGTTTTTATCGTATCGCAAAGGGCTTCGTCGATCAAATATGCAGATAAGATACTGGTATTGGATGACGGCAGGATGGCAGGTATGGGAACCCACCGGGAGCTTATGGAGAACTGCCGGGTATACGAAGAGATCTGTACCTCCCAGTTATCCGGAGAGGAGGTGCAGAGGGGATGAAACAGAAAGATACATTGAAAAGAGTATTGGATTTTATACGGCCTTACAGCGGATACGTAGCTGTGATTCTTGTATTTGCCCTTATAAGTGTGACATTCACCCTGTATGCGCCTATCTTAATCGGAGAAGGGGTAGACCTTATTCTGGGAAAAGGTCAGGTTCTCTTTGACGGGGTGTTGAAAATTATTGTAAAACTGGGGTTTGTAGTGGCTGCTACGGCCGTGGCTCAGTGGCTTATGAATCTGGCCACCAACCATGTTACCTTTTGTGTGGTGCGGGATATCCGCAGAAAGGCATTTGCACATCTGGAAGAGGTTCCGGTTAAATATATTGACAGCAATCAGCCAGGGGAGATGATGAGCCGGATTGTGACAGATGTGGATCAGTTTTCAGACGGGCTTCTTATGGGATTTACCCAGCTGTTTACCGGGGTAGTCACAATTGTGGGCACACTGGGATTTATGCTCTCCATTCATGTTAAGATTACACTTATTGTAGTCCTGATCACTCCTGTGTCTCTCTTTGTTGCCAGCTTTATAGCCAAGCGCACCTTTTCCATGTTTAAGCTTCAGTCAGAAACCAGAGGGGATATGACATCTCTGGTGGAGGAAATGGTGGGAAATCAAAAGCTGGTACAGGCCTTTTGCTATGAGAAAAAGGCAGAAGAAAGGTTTCAGGAGGTTAATGAGAAGCTGCGGGTATGCGGGATCCGTGCGCTGTTCTTCTCATCTATAACAAATCCAGCCACCCGGTTTGTAAATGGTCTGGTATATACAGGGGTTGGCATCTTCGGAGCCTTCACCGTATTAAACGGCGGAATTACCGTGGGACAGCTTTCCTGTTTCTTGAATTATGCCAACCAGTATACGAAGCCATTTAATGAAATATCAGGGGTAGTGACGGAGCTGCAGAACGCACTTGCCTGTGCACGGCGTATTTTTGATTTTATGGATACCCCTTCTGTGGATCCGGATCCTGAGGACGCGACGGAGCTTAAGGAGTGCGACGGGAGCCTTGAACTTTCCCATGTGTATTTTTCCTATCTTCCCGGCACCTCCCTTCTGGAGAATATCAATCTGAACGTGAAACCCGGGCAGAGAATTGCCATTGTGGGTCCCACAGGCTGTGGAAAAACTACGCTTATCAATCTGCTGATGCGGTTTTACGATATTGACCGCGGGAACATTAAGGTGAGCGGATATGAGGCGGGACATGTAAAACGTGACAGTCTGAGGCAGCAGTTCGGTATGGTGCTTCAGGACACCTGGCTACGGTCAGGCACCATAGCAGAGAATATAGCATACGGAAGACCGGACGCATCCCGGGAGGAGATACTGGAGGCAGCAAAAGCAGCCCATGCTCACAGCTTTATCAAACGTATGAAAAACGGATATGATACTGTCATTACAGAAGACGGGGGCAACCTCTCCCAGGGACAAAAACAGCTTTTGTGTATTGCAAGAGTAATGCTGTTAAAGCCCCCTATGCTGATCCTGGATGAGGCTACCTCATCTATCGATACCCGTACGGAGATAAAGATCCAGCAGGCATTTGAAAAGCTTATGGAGGGCAGAACCAGCTTTATTGTGGCCCACCGCCTTTCTACCATTAAAAGTGCGGATGTTATCCTGGTTATGAAGGATGGCAATATTATAGAACAGGGGAATCATGAGGAACTTCTGAAAGAAAATGGATTCTATGCCAAACTGTATGAGAGCCAGTTTGCCGTCTCTTAGCGGGAGGATGATAAAACAGCAGTTGCCTTTTTCGACAAGATTTGCTATTCTAGAGGATAGAAAACCACAGGAAACGAGGAAAAATTATGGATTCAAACAGAATGAAAAGCACCTATATGCTGCGTATTCTGGCGGGGGCATATCTGATTTATATTGCGTATTCTCTTGTGGGGGGTTACGTAAAAGGGGAGACCCCCTCCTTTTGGATAGCGCTGGCAGGGGCAGCCTTTGGAATCATAGGCGCAGGACTGCTGTATTTCTCAATCAAGGGGTGGATTCGCTGCACTAAAGCAGCCAATGATCCGGAGCCTGAACCAGAGGATGAGAAAGAAGAAGAGGATGAAAAAAGAGCGGAGTAAGCCGGGCTTACCTCGCTCTTTTTTTTCGGCGTCTGGCTTTCCTCATCCTGGATGGGGCGAGAAACACCCAGCACACGATTCTTACAAGAATAATTCCAAAGAATACACCCACACTGTCTATCATGACATCTCGTTTGGAAGGCCCTCTTCCTTCTACAAACGACTGGTGATACTCATCCCCGCAGGCAAAGGCTACACAGATGGCACCGGCTACAATCATGAGGGGAATACCTCTCAGGTTATATACATAAAGCGGAAAGGACACGGCAACTGCCAGGATAAAATACTCTGTCATATGTGCCAGCTTCCGGACCGGGCCATGAATCTTATCAACATAAAATTCGATCTGATCCTCTGAAAAATCTTTACCCAGAAGATCGCTGCCAACGGTTACAATTTTATGGCTCACCTTGTAGCTGATATTGGACGAGACCGCGCCGGTCTGTCCGGAAAAAGAGAAGATCATGTACATGATTGCAAGGGCAGGAAGAAAAGACAGTGGCTTTAAAAGTAAAATTAGAAATTTTTTCATTTGTTCACACTCCTATTACGAGAATATATCATGTTTTAGAAGAGGCGTCAAATTGCTTGCACCGGGTATTTGTATATATTATAATGGAAAAATCGGGACATCCCGTTACGGAGACTGGCAACTGATTACAGATAAAGGAGAAAAAACATGAGTTTAGCAGATAATATATTTATCACCATGTGCCGGGATATTATAGACAACGGTACCAGCACAGAGGGAGAGAAGGTCCGTCCGGTATGGGAGGACGGTACATCGGCTTATACAATCAAACGGTTTGGAGTAGTAAACCGTTATGATCTCTCAAAGGAATTCCCGGCCCTGACACTGCGGCGCACGGCTTTAAAGAGCGCTATGGATGAGATTTTATGGATCTGGCAGAAGAAATCTAATAACATTAAAGAGCTGAACAGCCATGTGTGGGACAGCTGGGCAGACGAGACGGGATCCATCGGAAAGGCCTACGGCTACCAGATGAGCGTGAAGCACCAGTACAGAGAAGGAATGATGGATCAGGTAGACCGGGTACTCTTTGATCTGAGAGAGAACCCCTACAGCCGCAGAATCATGACCAATATCTATGTTCATCAGGATCTCCATGAAATGCACCTGTATCCCTGCGCGTACTCAATGACGTTTAATGTTACGAAGGAGAAAGACAGTGATCAGCTGATTCTCAATGGGATTCTCAATCAGAGATCCCAGGACGTTCTTGCCGCAAACAACTGGAATGTATGTCAGTATTCACTGCTTCTTATGATGTTTGCACAGGTTTCGGGGATGAAGGCAGGGGAGCTGGTGCATGTGATTGCAGACGCGCACATCTATGATCGGCATATTCCTCTGGTGCAGGAGCTTATCTCCCGTCCGGCGTATCCGGCGCCCAAGGTGACATTAAACCCTGAGATTCGGGATTTCTATCAATTTACTGTGAATGATCTGACGGTGGAAGATTATCAGACAGGCCCCCAGATCAAAAATATCCCTATAGCTGTGTAGTAAGAAAGGAGAACTCTATGAATTTAATTGTAGCCGCAGATAAAAACTGGGGGATCGGAAAAGACAATAAACTTCTGGTCAGCATTCCCTCTGATATGAAGTTCTTCCGGAACCAGACCACCGGCAAGGTTGTTGTTATGGGGAGAAAAACCCTGGAAAGCTTCCCCAATCAGATGCCGCTAAAAAACAGGACGAACATAATACTGACCAGAAATCCTGGATATAGCGTTAAGGGAGGGACAGTGGTTCATTCCCTGGAGGAACTTGCGGAGGCTCTGAAGCCCTATGAGGAGGAGGAGATTTATGTCATCGGAGGAGACGGCATTTATAAACTTCTTCTGCCATACTGCTCCACAGCCCATGTGACGAGAATTGATTTTGCCTTTGAAGCTGACACCTTCTTTCCCAACCTGGATGAGGACGAGGAATGGGAGATTACGGGAAAAAGTGAGGAACAGACATATTTTGACCTGGAATACGAATTTGTCAAATATGAGAGGAAAAAGGCCTGATTTTCTCGGGTCTGTCTCTTGACAGTGTCTGAAAAAAGTATAATAATAAAAAAAGATTCATGATATTGCAGTGTAACACGTCGTAGCGATAAAGTGGATTGTAGATAGAGGAGGAAAATCACATGTTAGAGATTAAGATTGAGAAAACTACAAATCCAAAACCAATTCCGGACAAGGATAATCCGTTAGTATTCGGTACTATTTTTACAGACCACATGTTTGAGATGGATTATACGGATGGAAAGGGATGGCACGATCCACGAATTGTACCATATCATAACCTGGAACTGGAACCCTCCGCCATGGTGTTCCACTATGGACAGGAAATGTTTGAAGGCTTAAAAGCATACAAGACAGAGGACGGAAGGATTCTGTTATTCCGCCCGGATAAGAATATAGAGAGGGCAAACCATTCCAACCGCCGACTGATGATTCCTGAGATCCCTGAGGATATATTTATGGAGGCAATTAAGCAGGTAGTGAAAATCGATGAGGCATGGATCCCTACAAAAGAGGGGACATCTCTTTACATACGTCCTTTTGTAATTGCGACAGATCCATTTTTGGGAGTGAGACCTTCCTATACCTATAAATTTATGATTATTTTATCTCCGGTAGGAGCTTATTATCCGGAGGGATTGGATCCTGTTAAAATCTGGATTGAGGATGAATATGTCAGGGCTGTCCGCGGCGGAATTGGAGAGGCAAAGACCGGGGGCAATTACGTGGCATCTATGGCATCTCAGATGAAGGCTCATGAGGAGGGGTATTCCCAGGTGCTCTGGCTGGACGGCGTGGAGAGAAAGTACATTGAAGAAGTAGGCGCTATGAATATTTTCTTTAAAATAAATGGGACAGTAGTGACGCCTATGCTGAACGGCTCTATTCTTTCTGGCGTTACCAGAAGAACCTGTATAGAATTGTGCAAATCCTGGGGAGTTCCTGTGGAAGAAAGAAAAGTATCTGTGGATGAGCTGGAAGAGGCAGCCAGAACAGGCGCTCTGGAAGAAGTCTGGGGAAGCGGTACGGCAGCTGTTATATCACCGGTTGGACATCTTCGCTATGAGGATGATGTATTCCAGATAGGAGACGGTGGGATCGGAGAACTGAGTCAGAAATTATACGATACAGTGACAGGAATCCAGCTGGGAAAGATAGAAGACAAGTTTGGATGGACCGTTGAGGTTTAAGAATAAAGTAAGAAAAGTTCCGGAAGTTAACCTCCGGAACTTTTTTAACGTTTAAGACCTGTCCGGAAGCATTGATTTTTCTTATTATATCATATATAATTCACTGTAGGACGAAACATGATAGAATACAATACAGATACAGGGAGGGCAAGATGGCCAATCAGGATTGGATTAATCTGGGGGATGAGATTCGTGACATAGTGGAAAATGCTATAGATTCCCAGAATTTTCATAAATTAAATCAGTCGATCAGTGATACGGTTACCAGCGCAATGGAGAATGTGAACCGTACGATCCGAAATGCAGGCTCTGCGGCCGGACAGGCCGGGCAGCGCATTCAGGAGGAAGTCAGAGAACAGCAGGGAAGATACCGTTACCAAAACAAGAACAGCTATATAAGGCCCAGGGAGATAGTAAAAAGCTCTCCTTCGCTCTTTGCAAAAACCGGTCCGAGCTCCTGTGCGGGATATGCACTGACGATCACTGGGGGGATCCTGACCGGAGGCCTGGGGATTGCTGTGTTGATACTGCTGATTGTCGCAATTGCGACCGGAAGTATGGGGGCAGCTTTCAGCATCCCTATATTTATTATGCTTCCTCTGCTTATCGGAAGCGTGGTTATGACCTGGAAGGGAAGCACCATTCTGGGGCGGCTAAAGCGATTCAAAAATTATATTCGCGGCTTACGGGGCCGGAATTACTGCGGCATTAAAGAATTGGCTCAGATGGTGGGAAAGTCAGAAAATTATGTGATTAAAGACCTGAGAAATATGATCGAGAGAGGTCTGTTTCTGCAGGGACATCTGGATCGGCAGAATACCTGCCTGATTGCATCAGACGATGTGTATGAACAGTACCAGCTGGCTCAAAAGCAGCTGGAGATCCGACAAAAGGAATTGCAGCAGGAGGCAGCAAAGCCAAAAAGCGGTTTGTCTGAGGAGGCCAGAAAGGTAATTAAGGAAGGAAATGATTACTTGGAGGCCATCAAGGGCAGCAATGACGCCATTCCCGGGGTTGAGATATCGAAAAAGATTTCCCGTCTGGAAGTGGTGATACAAAAGATTTTCCAGCGGGTGGAACAGCATCCGGAGCTGATAGCAGATCTGAGAAAATTTATGGATTATTATCTGCCCACTACGATGAAATTGCTGAAGGCGTACGAGGAATTGGATGCCCAGCCGGTGCAGGGAGAGAATATAGCAACTGCAAAAAGAGAGATAGAAGAGACTTTGGACACCATCAGTACGGCATTTGAGAATCTGCTGGACAGTTTCTTTAAGGACACGGCATGGGATATCTCCACGGACATCTCTGTGCTTCAGACAATGCTGGCACAAGAGGGACTGACAAAAAAGGACTTTTAAGAAAAGAGGATAACATATGAGCGAAGAATTTAAGGATTTCACTGCAACCCCTACACTGACCTTTGATCCCCTTCCCACAAAGGAAGAGATCATAGAGCCTAAGCCTCAGGAGCCTGAGAAGACCTGGAATGATGATATTCTCTCCGCGGAGGAGATTAAGATGGTGGACGAGTTTGCCCAGCAGATAGATCTGAATAATTCCAATGCTATCCTTCAGTACGGAGCGGGAACCCAGAAAAAAATGGCGGATTTCTCCGAAGGGGCCCTGGAAAATGTAAAGACAAAGGATCTGGGAGAGATTGGAGATCTCCTTTCCAATGTAGTCTCCGAGCTGAAAAGTTTTGATGTAGAAGAAGAGGAAAAGGGCTTTCTGGGTTTTTTCAAAAAGACGTCCAACAAGATTACAGCCATGAAGACAAAGTTTGACAAAACTGAGGTAAATATAGACAAAATTTGTCAGGTGTTGGAGAAACATCAGATTCAGCTTTTGAAGGACATAGCAGTGCTGGATAAGATGTATCAGTTGAATCTGACCTATTTTAAAGAACTGTCCATGTACATCCTGGCAGGAAAGAAGAAGCTTCAGGAGGTCAGGGGGAAGGAACTCAGCAGCCTTATGGCAAAGGCGCAGTCCAGCGGGCTTCCTGAGGACGCCCAGGCAGCCAAGGATCTGGACTCTCTCTGCAATCGTTTTGAGAAAAAGATTCATGATCTGGAATTAACCAGGATGATTTCTATCCAGACGGCACCTCAGATTCGTCTGGTGCAGGGCAATGATACTCTGATGGCAGAGAAGATTCAGTCCACTCTGGTCAACACAATCCCACTGTGGAAGAGTCAGATGGTGCTGGCACTGGGTGTGGCTCATTCCACCCAGGCGGCAGAGGCTCAGCGCCAGGTTACAGATATGACAAACGATCTGCTGAGAAAGAATGCAGAGACACTGAAGCTGGCAACCATAGAAACTGCAAAAGAATCAGAGCGGGGCATAGTAGATATGGAGACGCTGAAAATGACCAACGAATCTCTTATCTCTACGCTGGATGAGGTGATGAAGATTCAGCAGGAAGGGAAGCAGAAGCGAAGGGAAGCTGAAGTGGAAATGAACCGCCTGGAAAATGAACTGAAAACGAAATTATTGCAGATTAACGGTTGAGAATCGTAAGGAACAGTATATGACTGGGAAGAGACCGGTACAGAACAGGTAATACACTACCTGTTCTGTACCGGCTTTTTTGTATCATAGGAAAGTACTCCAATACGCAATGTACAGATATAAGTTCAAAAAATGAACAAAAATACTTGACAATCCTGTGGAACCGAAGTAAAATGATGTAAGTTCAAAAAATGAACAAAGACGGGAGGGAGCACAGAATGTATAGATGGAGAAGACGGGGAGAGGCATTATTTTTTGTACTGCCGATTCTGATACCCCTAATCGTATTTTGGATTTACCCCATTATCCGTTCCGGATGGATCAGTTTTACTAATTGGGATTATATGACCCCGGAATATGATTTTGTAGGTCTGAAAAATTATAAAGATCTGTTGAGCACAGGAGGATTTTTCCCTGCTCTTAAAAATACACTGGTCTTCGGACTGGGGACAGCTATTCCGGTGATTACCGGGGGATTTCTGCTGGCTGTTCTGGTGAGAAGTCTGAAGAAAGGGAGTAAATTTTACCAGTTTATTTTATTTTCACCATGGATTACTCCTACGGTGGCTATCTCTATCGTATGGACCTGGATCTTTGAACCAGATACCGGAATTGCTAATATTGTGCTTCGTTTTTTACATATGCCGGCTCTGCAGTGGCTGCACAGTTCTCAAACGGCAATGCTTTCCGTGATTCTGGTTACCCTCTGGAAAACCTTGGGGTATGCCATGATATTTTATCTGACGGCATTGGCAAAGGTTCCGGAAGAGCTGTACGATGCGGGGAAGGTAGACGGGGCATCTAAACTGGCACTCATGAGACATATAACCATACCTATGGTTTCTCCCACCACCCTGTTTCTGGTGGTTCTGAATACAGTCAATGCGCTTCAGGCTTATGACCAGATTCAGGTTCTGACCCAGGGAGGCCCTTCGGGAAGCACCCGAACACTGCTGTATCTTTATTACCAGCTGGGCTTTGAACAGTTTCATATGGGGCAGGCTGCGGCATCCGGTGTGCTTCTGGTGATCATTGCGTCAGTGCTGGCGGGAATACAGTTTGCGGTTTCAAAAAAATCAGTACATTATTAGAAAGGGAGTGTTCCAGTATGGAGAATTTACAGGCACTGAAGCTTCCCTCAGGGAAGATAGCCCAGGAGAGATGCATAACAAGGACTGCAAAGACTGGAAAGCTGGCGTGGATAACCGGAGAGGCAGTAAAGCACATATTTCTCGCCGGAATCAGCCTTGTTATGGCATTTCCATTTTTATGGATGGTCATCAGCGCGCTTAAAACAAAAGCAGAGGTTATGAACACAGAGGTTTTTTGGCCCCAGGAGGCACAATGGGGGAACTTTGCGGAAGTGATCTTCCACTCTCCTATCCTCCGGTATATGGGCAACAGCCTTCTGGTGTCGGCAGCCATTGTCCTTCTTCAGGTGGTTACAGGGGCAATGATGGCATATGCGCTCTCATTTATGAGATTTAGGGGCCGCAAAACCTTGTTTCTGGTGGTGGTGGGAACGTATATGCTTCCTCCCGCAGCCACATATATCCCTGGCTATATTATATTATCCCAGCTGAACCTGCTGGACAGCCTGACAGGACTTACCATATCCTGTACCGTAAATATTTTTGGGATCTTTCTGCTCCGGCAGGCATTTATGCAGCTGCCCTACGGATTGGTTGAGGCGGCTAAGGTAGACGGAGCCAGACCGTGGTATATTCTGTGGAAGATTGTGTTTCCACTTACCCGCCCAACGTTTATTACATTTATTCTTATGAGCTTTATCACAAGCTATAACAGCTATATGTGGCCCTCTCTTATTACGGAGACACCGGATAAGGCGCTCATTTCCCAGGGGCTGCGGATGTTTTTTATAGAAGGCGGTGCTTACGGCACAGAATGGCCTAAGGTTATGGCAGCCAGTGCGGTTATTGTCATCCCCCTTTTGCTGCTGTTCTTATTTACACAAAAATGGTTTATTAAAGGGATCAGCGATACAGGGATGAAAGGGTAACAGAAGGAATGGATTCAGAGAGGAGAAAAGAATTATGAAAACAATGAAAGCAGCAGCAGCGGTACTTGTTTTGGGCTTGTGCACCGGACTTTTGGGGGGATGCCAAAAGACGGCGCAGGCAGACAGCAAAGAAGATGCCGGAGACAGGGTACAGGTGAAAGTGTGGTATTCCGGGGGCAAGACAGCGACCAAGGTGCTGGATGAGATTATTCAGCAGTTTAACAGCAGCCAGGATATCTATGAAGCAAAAGGGGTTGTCCAGGCGGATTACGATGAGACCTACGAGAAGCTCCAGGCAGCCATAGCCGGGAAAAAGCAGCCGGATGTGGTGCTGCTGGATGCAGACAAGGCAGTAAATCTGGCAGAAAAGGGGCTTCTGGAAGATTTGAATACTTTTGTGGAAAAAGATGCATCCATGAATACAGAAGATTTTATCCCGGTATTTTACAATCAGGGATTTACAGAGGACGGAGAGCTATTTGCTATTCCGGCCTACGGAACTACGCAGGTGATGTACTATAACATAGAGGCTTTTGAGAAAGCCGGCATTCAGGCGGACAATATAAAAACCTGGCAGGATCTGGCACAGGCAGCCGAGAGTATGACAGTCAGGGAAGGAGAGGAAACCACTTTCTACGGATGGGAGCCTATGTACAATGAGGATAATCTTATGGATGCGGTATTCAGCAATGGAGGCTCTGTATTCAGCGAGGACGGTAAATCCGTTTTGATTAATTCCAGGGAATGGGTGGAAGTTTGGGAAGCCTTCCGCCAGTGGATTCACGAGGATAAGACTATGAGGATTCATTACGGCGGACAGGGCTGGCAGTACTGGTATGACACCATGGATGATGTTCTCCAAAACCGGGCAGGAGGGTATACCGGCTCCTCAGGGGATCAGGCGGATCTTGACTTTTCGGTGGTGGCAGCTATGCCTCAGCCGGGCTTCCATGATAATCCTCCGGCACCAGTTGCCAGAGCTCTGCAGTTTACCATGGTGAAGGGCGGCAGCGACGAGGCAAAGCAGGGGGCCTATGAATTTATGAAATACTTTACTGAGGCAGAGCAGCAGGCAAAATGGTCGATGGAAACCGGTTATGTGGCGGTCCGTCAGTCTGTCAAAGAAAATGAGAAATTCCAGGCATTTTCAGAGGAGAATCCGCAGATACTGGTTCCGCTGGAACAGTCTATGCACGCATCCATTCTCCCTATCGATCCCACAGGAGGAAAGGTATATGATGCCCTGAAGATAGCTGCGGATAAAGTTGAAATTGAAAATATACCGGCACAGGAGGCGCTGGACGAGGCACAGAAGACCGCGCAGGAAGCGCTGGACGCTCTGTAATCATCTGCAGGGGCGGAGGAATTTCCATATTCCTCCGCCCCTGATGGGATTTTGAAGCAAAATGAGTTATAATGGCAGATAGGAAGCTATATCTTAATACTGCTCTTCAGGCAGGCAAATGAGTACACCGTTCATTAAAATATAATTTTGAGACCCAACGGCAAACACTGTGTATAGTTTTCTTTCAGGTGCGAACCATAAGTGAACATAGAAGTACCGGGGGATTCGCACCTGAAATAGGGGAATACATGTTTGGAAAAAGGAAGAAGAAAAGTATGGGATATTGTATTTTTGTATGGAATTAACAAAAATCAAGTGGTAAAATAGAATTAGATTATGTATAATTGCTGTCACTGCCTGCGAGGGCAGTGTGGATTGAAATAACTATATTTCAACCAAGGCGCAGAGGGGAAAACGTCACTGCCTGCGAGGGCAGTGTGGATTGAAATATTGCGGCTACCGGATGCCTATATTTTACGATGAGTCACTGCCTGCGAGGGCAGTGTGGATTGAAATGTTATCCAAGGCCGCATTAACAAGTTCTCTGCACGTCACTGCCTGCGAGGGCAGTGTGGATTGAAATCAAACTATACGGGCAACCTGCAAACCTAGCAAAAGTCACTGCCTGCGAGGGCAGTGTGGATTGAAATCTTGAAATGGCGGAAAAACTGTGCTAAGATTGTGTCACTGCCTGCGAGGGCAGCATGGATTGAAACAATAAAGTTAACTTTTTATATAAAACCAGGAAAGAAATGGAGAACATGCAATGTACAGAGATCATACAAAAGTTGTTTCTATAGGGGACAGGGTTATCGGCGGCGGTAATCCTGTTCTTATACAGTCTATGACAAATACAAAAACAGAGGATGTGAAGGGAACAGTTGCCCAGATTCAGGCCCTCACGGCGGCTGGGTGTGAGATTGTCAGATGTACAGTTCCCACTATGGAGGCGGCTCTGGCGTTAAGAGAGATTAAAAAACAAATATCTGTCCCCCTAGTGGCGGATATTCATTTTGACTACCGGATGGCCATAGCGGCTATGGAGAACGGGGCGGATAAGATTAGGATTAACCCTGGGAACATTGGCAGCAGAGAGCGTATCAAGGCCGTGGTGGATGCAGCAAAGGAGAGAAATATTCCTATTCGCGTCGGGGTAAACAGCGGGTCCCTGGAAAAGGAACTGGTGGAGAGGTATCACGGGGTGACTGCAGAGGGACTTGTGGAAAGTGCACTGGACAAAGTGAAGATCATTGAGGAGCTGGGCTATGATAATCTGGTGATCAGCATTAAGTCCTCAGATGTAATGATGTGTGTGAAAGCCCATGAGTTAATCGCCAGTCGGACACAGTACCCTCTGCATGTGGGAATTACCGAGGCGGGAACTCTGTATTCCGGGAATATAAAGTCTGCTGTTGGGCTGGGAATAATTCTCTATCAGGGAATCGGCGATACCATTCGGGTGTCACTGACAGGAGATCCGGTGGAAGAAATTAAATCTGCCAAAGGGATCCTGAAAACCCTGGGACTCCGAACGGGAGGGATAGAGGTGGTCTCCTGCCCTACCTGCGGACGCACAGAAATTGATCTTATTGGATTGGCCAATCAGGTGGAGACTATGGTACAGGAATTCCCCCTGGATATTAAGGTGGCTGTGATGGGATGCGTGGTCAATGGACCGGGGGAGGCTAAGGAAGCTGATATTGGAATCGCCGGAGGCAAAGGCGTAGGGCTTTTGATTAAAAAAGGGGAGATAATCCGCAAGGTACCTGAGGGTGAACTCCTTTCCTGTCTGCGCAAGGAGCTGGAACATTGGGAACAATAGGAGTTTTGTAATATGGAAAAAGATTTTTTTGAAGTTTTTCCCAATCTTAAAGTAGAAGATAAGCTTCAGGAACTGCTGGATGGAGTTCAGGTTACTAAGGTAGCTTCCAACTCTGCGAAAGACCGGCTGAGGGTATATCTCCTCAGCCGTCAGTGGATACATAAAAAATATATTTATGATTTGGAAGAGGCCATTTCCTCCCAATTTTTTTCAGGTGTGTCCATGGAAGTGAAAATCATAGAAAAATTCAGCCTTTCCTCCCAGTATACGCCGGAAAACCTCTATGAAGTCTACCGGAACAGTATGCTGACAGAACTAAAGGAATACAGTATCCTTGTCTATAATCTGCTGGCCACAGCAAAAGTGGAGTTCCCGGAGCCGGAACGAATGGTTCTTCAGATCCCTCAGTCGGTGCTTGCTGCCACGAAGGAGAAAGAGCTGACAGAGTATCTGGAAAAGGTGTTCTGCGAGAGATGCGGTTTATCTCTGAAGGTAGAGCCCCTGTATCTGGAGGCCAAGGAGAGCAGAGCCAGAAAGAACAGTGAACTGAGGATTCAGCAGGAAGCTGCCCATATCATTGCCCAGTCATCTTTCGGAAACTGCGCCGGGGGAAATTACTCTGTGGAGGAACTCCATGAGGAGGCACTGCCGGAGAAGTCCATAGAAAAAGAAAAGCCGGCGTCTGACAAGAAAAAAGATGTTCCTGCACAGGGAAAAAGCATGTCCAAGGCTCCGGGGAAGGCCGGGGCGGCAGATAAGAGAAATGGCAGGGGAAGCTTTGGAAAGAATACTGGGGGCGGAGACTTCCGCCGTTCTGTGAAGCGTTCTGATAATCCTGAGGTATTATATGGACGTGATTTTGATGATGAGGCTCTGCCTTTGGAGCATATCACGGGAGAGATGGGAGAAGTATGTATCCGCGGAAAAATCATGTCTCTGGAGACCAGGGAAATCAGAAATGAAAAGACAATTATCATATTCTCCATGACGGATTTTACGGATTCAATCACTGTGAAAATGTTTGCCAGAAACGATCAGGTGGAAGAGATTCTGGCCGGGATAAAGGTGAAGGCATTTATTAAGCTGAAAGGTGTCACTACCATTGACCGATTCGACAGTGAATTAACAATAGGCTCAGTTGTGGGGATAAAAAAGATTGCTGACTTTACCAGCAGCAGGGCAGACACCAGTCCGGAAAAGCGTGTGGAGCTCCACTGTCACACGAAGATGAGTGAGATGGACGGTGTCTCGGATGCCAAAGCTCTGATTATGAGGGCATATGAATGGGGGCATAAGGCCATAGCGATCACTGACCACGGGGTCGTACAGGGATTCCCGGATGCGCTTCACGCAACCTGGGATATGCCCAAAGATGCGGATTTCAAAATTATTTATGGGGTGGAGGCATATCTGGTAGATGATCTCAAGGGCATTGTGGCCAACAGCAAAGGACAGGATTTGGATGGCACTTTTGTGGTTTTTGACATCGAGACTACCGGCTTCAGCCCTCTGGCGAATAAAATCATTGAAATAGGGGCTGTGAGAGTGGAAGAAGGAAAGATCACAGATCGCTTCTCCACGTTCGTAAACCCTAAGGTGCCCATTCCTTTTCGGATCGAGACCCTTACAGGGATAAATGATAATATGGTCTCCCAGGCAGAGGAGATTACGGATATTCTGCCGCGGTTCATAGAGTTTTGCCGCGGGGCAGTCATGGTGGCGCACAATGCAGAGTTTGATATGAGTTTTATTCAGAAAAACTGTGAAGATCTGGGCATTGAGACGGACTTTACCTATGCCGACACCGTAGGAATGGCAAGATTTCTTCTGCCTGCCCTGAACCGGTTTAAGCTGGATACCGTCGCCAAAGCAGTGGGGGTTTCTCTGCAGAACCATCACCGGGCAGTGGATGATGCGGCCTGTACGGCAGAAATCTTTGTGAAATTTATAGAAATGCTGAAGGAGAGGGAAATTGAGAATCTGGATCAGCTGAATGAAGCTGGGGCGGTTACCCCTGAGGTAGTAATGAAGATGCCTACCTATCATGCGATCATTCTGGCCGCCAGCGATCAGGGAAGGGTGAATCTCTATAAAATCATATCCCAGTCACATCTCACGTACTATAACCGGAGACCAAGAGTGCCAAAGAGTCTGTATCTGAAACTACAGGAGGGCCTGCTCATTGGTTCCGCCTGTGAGGCCGGGGAGCTGTACCAGGCGATCCTCAACGGCAGACCGGAGACGGAGATCGCAAGGCTGGCTGATTTCTATGATTATCTGGAAATCCAGCCCCTGGGGAATAACGGCTTTATGCTGAGAAGCGATAAGATTGAGGTTTCCACCGAGGAGGACCTGATGAATATTAACCGCAGGATTGTTAAACTGGGAGAACAGTTTAATAAACCAGTGGTTGCCACCTGTGACGTCCACTTTCTGGACCCGGAGGACGAAGTCTACCGGAGAATTATTATGGCAGGAAAGGGATTTGACGACGCGGACGATCAGGCTCCCCTGTATCTGCGCACCACAGAAGAAATGCTGGCCGAATTCTCTTATCTGGGAAGGGAAAAAGCAGAGGAGGTAGTGATTACGAATACCAATAGAATTGCGGATATGTGCGAAAAGATATCCCCGGTTCATAAGGGGAAATGTCCGCCGGTGATTCCCAATTCTGATGAGATGCTGCGGGAACTCTGTTATCAGAAAGCCCATGAGATTTATGGGGAGGATCTTCCCTCTCCCGTTACCGAGCGGCTGGAAAGAGAATTAAATTCTATTATATCCAACGGCTACGCAGTTATGTATATGATTGCACAGAAGCTGGTGTGGAAATCAAACAGTGACGGCTATCTGGTAGGCTCCCGTGGATCCGTAGGTTCTTCCTTTGCTGCAACCATGTCCGGGATTACAGAGGTGAATCCCCTGAGCCCTCATTATTACTGCTCAGAGTGCCACTACAGTGACTTTGACTCGGAAGATGTAAAGAAGTACGCCGGAGGCGCCGGCTGTGATATGCCGGACAAAGTCTGTCCGGTGTGCGGGGCCAATCTCCAGAAAGAAGGGTTTGA
Organism: Lactonifactor longoviformis; assembly: GCF_042848515.1. Lineage (GTDB taxonomy): Bacteria > Bacillota > Clostridia > Lachnospirales > Lachnospiraceae > Lactonifactor > Lactonifactor longoviformis. The sequence continues at coordinate 1,320,216 of NZ_AP031453.1, forward strand.
CATTCCGTTTGAGACATTTCTGGGATTTAAGGGGGATAAGGAGCCTGATATTGACCTTAACTTCTCCGGGGACTACCAGGGAAAGGCTCACCGCTATGTAGAAGTTATCTTTGGCTATGGCCAGACCTTTAAAGCAGGAACCATTGGTACCCTGGCAGAGAAGACGGCCTTCGGCTATGTGAAAAATTATTATGAGGAGAGGGGCTCCAGAAAAAGGAACTGTGAGATTAACCGGATTGTCCAGGGCTGCACCGGCGTACGCAGGACCACAGGCCAGCATCCGGGGGGGATCATTGTACTTCCCATCGGGTGGGATATTGAAGAGTTTACCCCGGTGCAGCACCCTGCCAACGATATGGGCAGCGATATTATAACTACACATTTTGATTATCACTCCATTGATTCCAACTTGCTGAAGCTGGATATTCTGGGACACGATGATCCTACCATGATCCGTATGCTGGAAGACCTGACAGGCATTAATGCCAGGGAGATTCCTCTGGACAGCCAGGAGGTAATGTCCCTGTTCCAGGGAACAGATGCCCTGGGCATTACTCCCGAGGATATAAGAGGCTGTCCCCTAGGGTGTCTGGGGGTTCCGGAGTTCGGTACTGAGTTCGCCATGCAGATGCTGATTGACACTCAGCCCAAGTCTTTCTCTGATTTGGTGCGTATCGCCGGGCTGGCTCATGGTACGGATGTTTGGCTGGGCAATGCCCAGACCCTGATTCAGGAGGGAAAGGCCACGATCTCTACCGCTATCTGTACCAGGGATGATATTATGATCTATCTGATACAGAAAGGACTGGAGAGCGGCTTATCCTTTACTATCATGGAGTCTGTGCGGAAGGGAAAGGGACTGAAGCCGGAGTGGGAAGAAGAGATGACGAAGCATGGAGTGCCGGACTGGTATATCTGGTCCTGTAAAAAGATTAAGTATATGTTCCCCAAAGCCCATGCTGCTGCGTACGTTATGATGGCTTTCCGAATTGCCTACTGTAAGATTTTCTACCCTCTGGCGTACTATGCGGCTTTCTTCAGTATCAGGGCCACAGCATTTTCCTATGAACTTATGTGTCAGGGAAAGGAGAAACTTGAATATTTTATGGATGATTACCAGAAGCGGATGGACACCCTGAGCAAAAAAGAGCAGGATACCTACAAGGATATGAAGGTGGTGCAGGAGATGTATGCCCGGGGGTTCGAATTTGTTCCCATTGATCTTTACCAGGCAGAGGCACATACCTTCCGGATTGTAGAGGGGAAGCTGATGCCGGCGTTGGATACCATCGAAGGACTTGGAGATCGTGCGGCTGATGCTGTGGTGGAGGCTGCCGCCTGCGGGGAATTTCTGTCAAAGGATGATTTCCGGATACGTACAAAGGTGAGTAAGACGGTCATTGACCTGATGAGCGATTTGAACCTGTTCGGGGATATTCCGGATTCCAACCAGATGTCTCTCTTTGATTTCCAGTAGAATTTTCACAGATGGTATAGTATAATAGATGTAAATGACGGGAGGCAGAAGGATGAAACGATTTCTGGAAAAAGGTGCACCAATACTGATCATTATTATCCTGTGTATCCTGGTCCTTGTTTGGGCTCTGGGAGGCTTTCTTGCAGGTACGTTTGCAGGGGGAAGAATTCTGATAGGAGGAGTCTTTTTTCTCATCGGTCTTGCCGTTATAGCTGCTCTGATTGTCACGCTGGTCAGGCGAATCAAAGAGATTGACGACGAGGATAAGGATGATTTGAGCAAATATTAACAGTACTCGCAGAGGGAGGTAATGAAATATGCTTATTATGACTGCGGATGCAATACCCGGCAGAAAATACGAAATGCTTGGGATTGCCAAGGGTTCTACTATCCAGACGGTTCACGCCGGCAAGGATATTATGAACAGTTTCAAAACACTGGTAGGAGGGGAATTGACCTCTTACAATGAGATGATGAATAAAGCGAGAGCGCTGGCCACCAAGAGACTGGAGGAGGACGCCCAGAGCATGGGAGCAGATGCCGTAGTGGCTATGAGGTATTCGTCCAGCTCAGTGATGCAGGGAGCATCTGAGATTATGGCCTATGGTACAGCAATACGCTTTACCGATTAGAGAAAAAGAGACTGTAATCAGCCGTGACACAGGCTTAGATTACAGTCTCTTTTTATGGTAATATATTACGGGCACAGCAGTTCCCGGAATGCATCCAGGAGCTTATCGTTTTGTTCATGGTTCATAATGCAGAACCGGACATAGCTCTCGTCTAAAAACGGGAATGTGGAGCAATTGCGAATCATAAGACCTTTTTTTATGCAGTGCTCAAAAAGCTCCTCTGCAGTTACCCCCTCTTTCTGTATCCTGACCAGTATAAAATTCCCTTTGGGCTCATAGATTTTAACACTGTCCCAGGTACGAAGCTCTCTGCAGATTCTGTCACGCTCAGAAAAGATGAGGTTTTTGGTCTCCTGTATATATTCTGTATCCCGGAACATAATCTGCCCTCCGATTTCAGCCAGGGAGTTGATGGTCCAGGGATTCTTTCTTGTATTGATCTGCTTCACCATATCCTGGTTGCCGGTGATGGCATACCCCAGGCGCAGGCCGGGTGCTGCAAAGAATTTTGAGATTCCGCGCAGGATGATTAGATTATTATAGTAATTCGTGAGGGGGACAGAAGTGATCTCCTGTTCCTGGGGAGCGAATTCTACGTAGGTTTCGTCCACCATAACAAAAATACCGTGCTCCAGGCAGGTATCCAGGATCTGACGCATCTGTGTACTGGTAATGGCTGTTGAGGTGGGGTTATTGGGGTTGCAGAGAACCAGAAGATCTACTCCCTCCGTGAGATGGGTGCAAAAATCATCGGTATCCATCTGAAAATCATTTTCTTCTTTCAGAGGATAATAAAGGGTGGTACCTCCGCCCAGAGTAATTTCCCTTTCGTATTCAGAATATGTGGGTCCCAGTATTAAGGCCTTTTTTGGGTGCTCTGTCTGAATAAACAGTGAAATCAATTCTGTGGATCCATTTCCTACAATGATATTCTCCAGCTGGGCACCTGTGTAGGCGGCGATACACTGGCGGAGCTTTTTATAATCCCGATCCGGATAACTGGTAACGGCATCAATATGATCTGACAATGTTTTCCTCAACTGGTAGGAAACTCCTAACGGGTTAACGTTAGCGCTGAAGCTTGTTATCTCTTCTTTCTTTATTCCGTAGATTTCCTCGATTTTTTCTAAATCACTGCCATGAAAATGGTCCTTGTGTTTTAACATGTGCTCTCCCTCTTTCTGGAATTAACCTGTGAATTAGCCCGGCGGAATGCGGTGCGTGAGATTTTGGTTGGTTGCAACGTTGCCCCGGGTAGTGTATAATCCATTATAGCGAGATATGATAAATAGTTCAAGAGATAACGGGGTATAGGTGAATACTTTGAAGAGAAGAATAGAACAGCTAATTAACGGTAGATATGAATATGAAGTACCTAAGCTTTTGTTATCCCAGGATAGTATTGTACTGCAGACCAGGGCGGGGGAGAATTGCCGTGGAGAGCTGCATCTGGGAGCAGAAGATCAGAGAAAGATAAAAGGAATTGCAGCTTCTTCCCACAGAAGATTCCTCCTGGGAAAGGAGCGGTTTTCCGGAACCACGGCAGCTTTGCCCTATGTGGTAGACGTGAAGGGACTGAAGGCGGGGGATGTGTGTGAAGGGACACTAACCCTCAGCACAGATATCGGAGAGTATCAGGTTCCATTTACAGTAGCCGTACTGGGAAATCAGGTGCGCACTTCTGTGGGAGAGATCCGGACGCTTGATCAGTTTGTGACCCTGGCAAAGGCTGATTTCAGAGAAGCTTTTCATCTTTTTGTAGACGAGGCGTTTGCAGGGCTGCTCCGACATGAGGATGAGAAGCTTTGGCTGGCGTACCGGGGAATGTCTGTGAACCCAGTGACCTACCAGCATTTGGAAGAATTCCTCATCGGCATCGGAAAGAAAGAACCCATTAAACTTTCCCTGGGAAGAGAGTCGGTGGAGCTTTATGAGTTGGAAGGCTCTTTAAAGGATACGCTGATGCTCCACAGGAACGGCTGGGGCTATGTGAGGGCAGAAGTGTCAGTCCAGGGAGACTTTCTGGAGGTAGAAAAGAAAGTAATCACCACAGAGGATTTTATAGGCAGTGTCTATGGTCTGGAATATATAGTCCGCAGGGAGTACCTGGGCAGAGGGAAAAATTACGGCAGAATCATTGTAAAGACCGTGTATGAAACCCAGGTATTTCAAGTAGTGGCTTCCAGGCATAATAAGATACAGGTGAATGTATCTGCCTATGAAAAGAAAAAGAAGTATGAGCTGGCCAGGCAGTATCTGGAGATGTCTGTGAACCGCATCCTCTTTAAGGAATGGTATGATAAAAGCCTTTCTCTTTTGGAGGAGCTGAAGGAAACTGGCTATGTGGATACCGGCTATGAGCTTCTGGAGGCGTATCTGTATTATCGCGCCGGACTCCTTGACAAGGCGGCCGAGGTGCTGGAAAAGCTGGAGAATTCAACGGCACTGGAGGAATTGCCGGAGATGGAAGGCTGCTATCTGTATCTGACTGCATGCACCGGGCGCCTGAAGCTGGAGCGCAAAGAGTATCTGAAGCGTCTTCACACCTTATCTCAGATGCAGGAGGACAGCTTTATTCTGCTCTGGATTCTGCTGCAGGAGGACAGCGAGGCTTACCGCACTCCATCCAAAAAATTGTATGAACTGGAGACGCAGTACGAGATTGGGTGCCGCAGTCCCTTCCTGTATCTGGAAGCCCTTCGCCTGATAAAGGAGAATGTTCTGCTTTTCCGTAAAATCAATAGATTTTATATCCAGGTATTATTCTTCGCAAAGAAATACGGCCTGCTCACAGAGGAAATTGTTAGCAGAACGGCATACCTCTCAGGATACCTGAAATCTTTTCACCAGGTGATTTATGAACTTATGGCGGAGGCATATGAGCAGTACCCATCCAGAGAGCTTCTGGACGCAGTCTGCAAGCTTCTGATGAAAGGCAATCCGAGAAAAAAAGAGTATTTTCAGTGGTATGAACGGGCAGTGGAAGAGGAACTGCGCATTACACGTCTGTATGAATATTATATAGAAACCATGAGCCGCAATTACCAGGGGACGCTTCCCCAGGTGATCCGCATGTATTTTGCATACAATAACACACTCAGTGACAGCAAGAAGGCATTTGTGTACAGCAACGTTATCCGAAACAAAAGCACGGATAAGAATACCTATCTGAGTTATAAAAACGCTATGAAGGCATTTGCCTGGACCAAGCTGTCAGAAGGGCGGATGAATGAGGACTATGCGGTATTGTACCAGGAGTTCTGTATGCATCCGGGAGAAATAAAGGAAAGGGCTGCTCTGGCAAAGGTACTTTTTATTCACCGGCTTTATCTGGAGGATGCAAAAATCCGAAAAGTAATCGTATGCCACGATGCTCTGAAAAAGGAAGAGGCGTACCCCTGTGTGGACGGCGTGGCGTATATCTCTGTATATACCCCGGATGCCAGGATCTTGTTCGAAGATGAAAAGCGCAGACGGTATATGGGGACAGTAGACTATAACCTCCAGAAGCTGCTGGATGAAAAAGAAGCAGTTTCTCTGCTTGCCGCTTCAGAAGTGAATCATTCCGGATTCCTGCTTCATGTGTGCGGGGAACTGGATCATTCCGAAAAGATTACTAAAGACAATGTGGGCTGTTTTCATAAAATTGTGGACGATCCCTCATTTCAAACAGAATACAGGCAGTGCATCCGTCAGCGCATCCTGGAATATTTCCAGGAGAATGTAGAGAATGACAATCTGAAGGATTATCTGCGGCAAATGGACTTTAAGGGATTTGCAAAAGTGAATAAGCCCCTTCTGGTTAAAATACTGGTGAATCAGGGCATGTATGTAGGCGCCTTTGATCTCCTCTGCGAATTCGGATATGAGGGTGTGGATACAGAGGTTCTGCTGAAACTCTGCAGCAGAATGATTCTGAATATGGAGTTTGAATACGAAGAGGAACTGGTTCTTCTGGGGTGGTATGTATACGGCCAGGGCAAATATGATGATATTATTCTGCATTACCTCTCTATGTTCTATGAGGGGCCTGCAGAGGAGATGGCACATTTGTGGCAGAGCACGCAGGGCTTCCAGATAGAAGCCTATGAGCTGGAGGAGAAGATACTCACCTACAGCATGTTTGCGAGAAGGTACCTTCCCCAGGGACCTAAAGTGCTGGAAAGCTACCTGAAGCAGGCCGGAAAAGAACAGGTGATACTGGCCTATCTGACCTTTGAAGCATTCGGCTATTTCCTGGGAGGAAAGGAAACAGATATCTTTATCTTCCAGTGCCTGGAGAAGATCACAGAAAAAGAGTGGGAATCTGACATGATCTGCAAGCTTGCCCTTTTGAAATGGCTCTCTGTGACACAGGACTGGAATCCGGAGGAAGAGAAGCTGGTGCGCAGGCTGCTCTGGGAATGCAGCAGAGCGGGACTTCGGTTTGCCTTTTTCCAGGCGTTCCCTAAAGAATATCTCCGCTCCTACCAGCTGGAGGACAAGGTCTTTGCCGAGTACCGGGCAGGGCTTCACTCCAGGGTGACCCTCTACTACTGCCTGGAGGAAGAGGGAAAAGCAGGAGATTATAAAAGTGAGCCGCTTAAAGAGATGTACCAGGGGATCTACAGCAAAGAGTTTGTACTTTTCTACGGTGAAATGTTAACGTATTATTTCCAGGCGGAAAAAGACGGGGAGACTTATACCACGGAACCCAGAACCATTACTGTCACAGAGGTAGATGCCTCAGGTGATACAAAGTATCAGATGCTGAACCAGATGCTGGCAGTAAAAAAGCTTGGAAAAGAGGATGAGCTCAAAACTATATTAAAGAAATATCTGGAGAGAGAAGCGGTCATACAGCAATTATTCAGGATTACGGAATAGGGAGGCCTAAAAGAACATGAATGAGACAAAGAATATAATTGTGGGACTGGAACTAGGTTCTAAGACTTCCCAGCTTTGTTATTATGACAGAAAAGAGAAGGAACCCATCTCCCTGTCACCAAAGGTAGGGAGCAACCAGTATCCATTTCCCACCAGCCTCTCCAAAAAGCCGGGAGAAGATGTATGGCACCTGGGGCTGGAGGCCGAATATTTTGCCTCTCAGCAGGGGGAGATTATGATAGATGATTTCTTCGGGATACTGAATCAAGAGGAAGAGATTCTGGTGGACGGACAGCTGACGGAACCCTATAAGGTAGCAGGCGCATATCTGAAGGAGACAATGAAGCTCCTGGGAGTGTCAGATCTGGTGCGCCAGGTAAGCGCGCTGATGATTACCACGGAACATCTCACCCAGGCAATGGTGCATAATCTTCAGAGAGCCTGCGGGGAGATTGGATTTTCAAGGAAAAGGTGTTTTCTGCAGGATTTTGAGGAGAGCTTCTTCTGCTATGTACTGAATCAGAAGACCGAGTACTGGAGCAGAAAGGTAGCCTGGTTTACTTTTGACAGAGATCAGGTGTCTTTTGCGCAGCTGGTTATTGATCAGAAGACAAAGCCTATGATTGTGAGAATTTTGAGGGGGAAGACCATCCAACTGTCTGAGGATCCTGCGGAGCGGGACTTAGAATTCTATCAGCTGATACATGAGTCGTTCGGGACCGACAATTATTCCAGCATCTACATTGTGGGAGAAGGCTTTGACAAGGAATGGGCCGTCCGGTCAGTTCCCCTCCTCTGCAAAAACAGAAGACACGTGTTCTATGGAAATAACTTGTTTGTGAAGGGGGCCTGCTACGGCGCCAGGGAAAAGGTTGAGGAGAGAAATCTGAAAAACTACCTGTTCAGTGGCCAGGGACTCATAAAGAGCAATATAGGCATGGAGATGGCTGTGCAGGGCTCTCAGGCATATTATCCCATTATAGAGGCAGGGAATAACTGGTACGAATGTATCAGGGAATTTGAAATTATATTAGATAATACGGAGGAGCTTACCTTCCTTGTGAATCCCATGGAAGGGAAGATCCGTACCCGGTACAGCATGAAGCTTCCGGGGCTGCCTAAGCGGCCCAATAAAACCACAAGACTTCAGATCCGGGTAGAATATGAATCCGCATCTGTGTGTGTAATTACAGTGACGGACATGGGATTTGGGGAAATGTTCCCAGCCAGCGGTCAGGTATGGACCGAGAAGGTATCATGGTAGAGGAGGAAGCAGATGGGCGGTTACATATTATGCCAGGTAAGAAAGGCGCAGATGCCGTATTATATTGAGAGTATCAGCACAAATATTTATACCATAGAAGAATTATGTTATTATCTGTATCACAATATCTATTTGCTGGATGATACAATCATCAACGAGCAGCTGTGTGACTGGATACGGAAGGAATTGGGCTTGGAAAAGCTCTATCACAAGCTGTACCGGACACTGGAAAACAATGAGAGCATCGGGAACTTTATCCTCTCTGTCTTTAAGGAGATTAATTATCTGAACCATAGTGAATTCAAAGAGATGAACCAGCAGCTGGAAGTTCTGGAAGCACAGCCTCCGGCGATCCGGCAGAAGAAAAAAGGGGATTACCTGGTAGAGAACCATATGTATGTGAATGCTATCAAAGTGTATGAGGATGCCGTGACTCTGGTGGAGGATACCAATCTTGGGGAACAGTTTGTGGGTGAGATTCATCACAATATGGGATGCGCCTATCTGAACCTTTTTCAGCTGGAGGAAGCTGTACTCTGCTTTGCCAGGGCCTATGAAGAACTTCATACAAAGGCATCCCTGAAGCATTATCTAATCGCCTGCTATCTGTGCAGTTCACCCGGAGAGTGGGAGCAGGAATGCGCCAGGATGGGAGTGGACACCCAGACGAAAAAGGAATTGGTAAGAGAGATTGAAGAGGCTGCCAGCAGCATCGGACAGGCAGCTGCATCTAAGGATACAGACGGTATCTTGAAAAGTCTGACAAGGGACTATCACAGAAGCACCGGCTTTTGAGGAAACGGCGTATTTTCTTGACAAGAAGCAGTGCTTCGTGTTAGTATTTTCTTACGCTTTAGTATGGTAGAGTTGTCTCATGCTAAAAGAGTAATAGATAAAAATGTGGGAGGAAGTATTAAAATGAAAAAGAAATTACTTGGAACATTACTGGCTGCTGTTATGACTGCCGCTATGCTGGCAGGCTGCGGCAATACAGGGGACTCATCCGATTCCGCCGACGGGGAAAAAGATGCAAAAACAGAGGATACGGAAAAGAAGGCAGATGCCTCTGAGGATGCAAAAGACGAAGCCGCATCGGATGACAATACCTTTACCGTTGGATTCGACCAGGAATTCCCTCCGATGGGATTTGTGGATGAGAACGGAGAGTTCACAGGATTTGACCTGGAGCTTGCGGAGGAAGTGGCAAACCGTTTGGGAATGAAATTTGTTCCCCAGCCAATCTCCTGGGATGCCAAGGATATGGAGCTTGATTCCGGAACCATAGACTGTATCTGGAACGGCTTTACTATGACCGGAAGAGAAGATCAGTATACATGGTCAGAACCGTATCTTAAAAATGCACAGGTATTTGTTGTGGCAGATTCTTCTATTAAAACAAGAGAGGATCTTGCAGGGAAGATTGTAGAAGTTCAGGCAGATTCTTCTGCGGAGGCAGCTTTAAAGGAAGATCCGGATCTTACAGGCACCTTTGCACAGCTTCAGACGGTACCGGATTATAACACAGCTGTCATGGATCTGCAGCAGGGGGCAGTGGACGCCATAGCCATGGACAAGGTAGTCGCCGCTTACCAGATTGAGGGCAGAGGGGAAGAGCTTACTATTCTGGATGATGAACTGCAGGCTGAAGAATACGGAATTGGATTCAAATTAGGGAATACGGACTTGAGAGATAAGGTGCAGTCCACCCTGGAAGAGATGGCGTCAGACGGAAAACTGGCTGAAATTTCAACCAAATGGTTTGGAGAAGATATCACTACAGTGGGTAAATAAAGGTATAATAAAAGTGTGCGGCCTCTCACCAGCAGATGCCGCATACTGTATGTATCCGGCAGGATTGCAAACGATAAACAATTAGGAGGAAGCGCTGCTATGAATCTACTGGAGATTTTTGGTCAGCTGTCAGCGGGGATGCTGGCATCAATACAGATCTTTGTTCTTACTCTGATCTTTTCACTGCCCCTGGGGCTTTTGGTGGCATTCGGAAGAATGTCAAAGAATGTGATAGTCAGAACCGTCATCAAGGTTTATATATCTATAATGAGAGGAACACCGCTGATGCTCCAGTTGATGGTGCTGTACTTTGGACCGTATTTTCTGCTGGGAATAAGAGTTACAAATGAGTACCGGTTTTATGCGGTTATCATAGGGTTTGCACTGAATTATGCGGCATATTTTGCGGAAATATACCGGGGCGGCATTGAATCCATGGAACCGGGGCAGTACGAAGCCGCGCAGCTTCTGGGGTATAATAAAAGCCAGACGTTTTTTAAGATTATCATGCCCCAGGTTTTTAAGAGAATCCTTCCCTCTGTTACCAATGAGGTTATCACGCTTGTGAAGGATACTTCCCTGGCGTTTGCCATCGCTTATCTGGAGATGTTTACCATGGCAAAGGCGCTTGCATCTTCCCAGAAGAGCATGCTGCCTTTTGTGGCGGCAGCAATTTTCTACTATGTATTTAATCTGATTGTAGCATTGATAATGGAAAAACTGGAGAAGAAGATGGATTACTACCATTAGGAGGATGTGCGATGTATCTGTTGGAAATGAACCATATAGAAAAAGGCTTTGACGGGCTGGGCGTCTTAAAGGATATCTCCCTGTCTGTAAAGGAAGGAGAGATTCTTTCTATTATAGGTCCTTCCGGATCCGGTAAATCCACCCTGCTCCGCTGTGCCACGATGCTGGAAAAGATTGACGGAGGCGAGATCCTCTATCTGGGGGAACGGGCCGCATATATAGGGGAGAATCACAAGCCGGTATATAAGAAGGGGGAAGAGAGACGGAAGCTCCAGAGTTACTTTGGACTGGTATTCCAGAATTTCAACCTGTTTCCCCACTATTCTGTTATGAAAAATATTACAGACGCCCCCATACATATTCAAAAAAGGAACAGGGAAGAAGTATATCAGGAGGCCAGGAGCCTATTGAAAAAGATGGGGCTGGAGGAAAAAGAGAACGCATATCCCTGTCAGCTGTCGGGGGGGCAGTGCCAGCGGGTGGCCATTGCCAGAGCGCTTGCCCTGAATCCGAAGATTTTATTTTTCGATGAGCCGACATCGGCCCTGGATCCGGAGCTTACAGGGGAAGTGCTGAAAGTGATAAAATCTTTAGCAGATATGGATATCACTATGGTAATCGTTACCCATGAGATGAACTTTGCGAGAGATATCTCGGACAGAATTATCTTTATGGACCAGGGAGTCATAGCGGTAGAAGGAACGCCTGAGGAGGTGTTCTCTACGGAACATGCCAGAATGAAAGAGTTTCTTGGAAAGTTTCATCAGGCATAGCAGTATGAAGCAGCAGCGGACAAAGGAGGTCTTTTTGCCTCCCGGAACCCGGGCTGCTTTTCTCTTGGTAAAATTCTGGTAAAACAAAAATATATTTTTAAAGACGAAAAAATATTGGTGTCAGAAAGGCCCGGAAATTGCCGAAGTTAGGCTTGTTTTTTACATAGGTATGGTATATAATCCTTGTGTAAATTTAAACTATTATTATGGAAAAAGGATAGGTGTACGAAGGTGAAAAAATTAGAACAATTATATGAAGGCAAAGCTAAAAAAGTATTTGCAACAGAGGACAAAGATGTGGTAATTGTTGACTACAAGGATGACGCTACTGCATTTAACGGGGAGAAGAAGGGAACCATCGTGGGAAAGGGCGTTATCAACAACCGCATGTCCAACCGCGTGTTCCAATTGATTGAAAAAGCCGGAGTACCGACTCATTTTATAGAAGAATTAAGTGACAGGGAGACTGCTGTAAAGCATGTAGAGATTGTCCCCCTGGAGGTTATTGTGCGTAATGTGGCAGCGGGAAGTTTTTCCAAGAAGCTGGGCATTGAGGAAGGAAGAGAACTCCTCTGTCCTACCTTTGAGTTCAGTTATAAAAATGATGACCTTGGGGATCCCTTTATCAACGATTCCTATGCGCTTGCACTTGGACTTGCCACACAGGAAGAAATTGACCAGATCAGAGAATACACAATGAAAATAAATGAAGTTTTAAAGGAGTATTTCTTACAGGCCGGTATTAAATTGATTGACTTTAAGATTGAATTCGGCCGTTATCACGGAGAGATTATTCTGGCAGACGAGATTTCCCCGGATACCTGCAGACTCTGGGATGTGAATACCAATGAGAAATTGGATAAGGACCGTTTCAGACGCGACATGGGTAATGTAGAGGAAGCGTACAACGAAGTATTCAGCCGTTTAGGACTTTAATTGACAGACTGGAAAGGTTGCGTCCATGAATAAAGATATGATACACGAACAAGGTGAAGTGACTGATAAATTAAGGGAAGAATGCGGTGTCTTTGGCATCTATGACCTGGATGGACAGGACGTGGCATCTACCATTTATTATGGACTGTTTGCCCTTCAGCACCGGGGACAGGAAAGCTGCGGTATAGCCGTAAGCGATACACATGGCCCCAAGGGGAAGGTCAGTTCCTTCAAGGGAATGGGGCTGGCCAATGAAGTATTTAATGAAAAAACACTGGAATCCCTTCATGGGGATATAGGAGTGGGACATGTCCGCTATTCAACCGCAGGGGCGAGTACAAGGGAAAATGCCCAGCCCTTAGTTCTGAATTATATTAAGGGTACTCTGGGACTTGCCCACAATGGGAATCTGATCAATGCCCTGGAGCTCAGAAAGGAGCTGGAGTACGGTGGAGCGATTTTTCAGACCACCATTGATTCCGAGGTAATTGCTTACCACATTGCCAGAGAGCGGGTAAAAACAAAATCTGTGGAGGAAGCGGTAAGGAATGCCATGAAGAAGATGGAGGGAGCTTATTCGCTGATTGTAATGTCCCCCAGAAAACTGATTGGGGCCAGAGATCCGTACGGATTTAAGCCTCTATGCATCGGCAGAAGAGACAATTCGTATATTCTGGCGTCTGAAACCTGCGCTTTGGATACCGTGGGTGCAGAATTTGTCAGGGATGTGGAACCCGGAGAGCTAGTGGTGATTACCAGAGAGGGCATAGTCTCTGATAAAAGTATGTGCCTGCCAAGAAAGAAACATGCGCGCTGTATCTTCGAGTATATTTATTTTGCCCGTCCGGACAGCCATATTGACGGTGTCAGTGTCTACGCGTCCAGAATCAAAGCGGGAAGAGCTCTGGCAAAGGATTCCCCGGTGGAAGCGGATCTGGTTGTGGGTGTACCCGAATCAGGAAATGCCGCAGCCCTGGGGTACTCTTTGGAATCGGGGATTCCCTACGGTACAGCCTTTGTGAAGAACAGCTATGTGGGCCGGACCTTTATCCGACCAAAACAGAGCAGCCGGATATCCAGTGTCCGTGTGAAATTAAATGCATTAAAAGAGGTAGTGGCCGGCAAGCGTATTATAATGATTGATGACTCGATTGTCCGGGGGACTACCAGCGGAAGAATTGTGAAGATGCTCAGGGATGCCGGAGCTGCAGAAGTGCATATGAGAGTCAGCTCTCCGCCGTTTTTATGGCCCTGTTACTTTGGAACAGATGTGCCTGCACGGGAGCAGCTGCTGGCCTATAACCGCACCGTAGAAGAAATATGTGAGAAAATCGGAGCTGACAGTCTGGGATATCTTGAGATTGACAGGCTGCAGGAACTCACAGACGGATTGGAAATCTGCAGGGGATGCTTTACGGGAACCTATCCCATGGAGCCCCCGAAGGAAGACATCCGCGGCGATTTTGAACTATAGAGGAGAGAATACATGAATACAGACAGATATCAAAGCCCTTTGTCACAGCGCTACGCCAGCAAAGAGATGCAGTATTTATTTTCCCCGGACAAGAAGTTCCGTACCTGGAGGAAGCTCTGGATCGCGCTGGCAGAGACGGAAAAGGAGCTGGGACTTAATATTACGCAGGAGCAGATCGATGAAATGAAAGCAAATGCGGAGGACATCAATTATTTTGTGGCCCAGGAGAGAGAAAAGCAGGTGCGCCACGATGTGATGTCACACGTGTATGCTTATGGGGTACAGTGCCCCAAGGCAAAGGGGATTATCCACCTGGGGGCAACCTCCTGCTATGTGGGTGACAATACAGATATCATTGTGATGACAGAAGCTTTAAAACTGGTAAAAAAGAAACTGGTTAATGTTATCGCGGAACTGGCAAAGTTCGCAGAGGAATACAGAGGGCTTCCCACCCTGGCATTCACACATTTTCAGCCTGCACAGCCTACAACGGTAGGAAAGAGGGCGACTCTGTGGATGCAGGAGTTTACACTGGATCTGGAAGACGTGGACTATGTTTTAAGTAATATGAAGCTCCTGGGCTCTAAGGGAACTACAGGGACGCAGGCAAGCTTCCTGGAATTATTTGACGGGGATCAGGAAAAAATAGAGAAGATAGATCCTATGATAGCGGAAAAAATGGGATTTAAGGAGTGCTATCCGGTATCAGGACAGACCTATTCCCGTAAAATAGATACCAGAGTTTTAAATGTTCTGGCCGGGATCGCTGCCAGTGCACACAAATTCTCCAATGATATCCGACTGCTGCAGCACTTAAAAGAGGTAGAGGAACCCTTCGAAAAAAGTCAGATTGGATCCTCCGCTATGGCATATAAGAGGAATCCTATGAGAAGCGAGCGCATTGCTTCCCTTTCCAGATTTGTGATGGTAGACGCCATGAATCCGGCGATTACATCCGCAACCCAGTGGTTTGAGAGAACCCTGGACGACTCAGCTAACAAACGGCTGAGTGTACCGGAAGGTTTCCTGGCCATTGACGGGATTCTGGACCTGTGCCTGAACGTAGTAGACGGCCTGGTAGTGTATCCCAAGGTAATTGAAAAGCGCCTTATGGCGGAGCTGCCCTTTATGGCAACAGAAAACATCATGATGGATGCCGTCAAAGCCGGGGGTGACAGACAGGAGCTTCACGAACGCATTCGGGAGCTTTCCATGGAGGCCGGAAGGAATGTAAAAGCAGAGGGAAGAGATAATAATCTTCTGGAGCTTATTGCAGCAGACCCTGCCTTCAACCTTACACTGGAGGAACTTCAAAAGACAATGGATCCCTCTAAGTACACGGGACGGGCCAAAGAACAGGTAGATGCATTCCTGTCTAAGGTAATCCGTCCGATCCTGGAGGAGAATAAGGAATTATTGGGCATGACTGCCGAGATTACTGTATAGGACAGACAAAAAAGAGGGAAAAAGGGGACGTGTTCCTCCTGGAAGGAACACGTCCCCTTTTGCACCCCGGCCTGTCCCCGATTGAAAAGGAGAAGGAATATGAGTTGGAACAAAGAAAAAGGAAATCCGAGAGCACTTTTACCCATCGGTGTGTTTCTGGTTATCTTTCTGGGAGCAGGCTGCATTACTGGGGATTTTTACAGTATGCCTGCGATTGTAGGGTTTCTTATCGCACTTTTTGTGGCATTTATGCAAAATAAAGAACTGGACTTTTCTCAGAAAATCACTGCGATTTCTGCAGGGGTAGGGGAGGAGAATATTGTGACTATGAGCCTTATCTTTCTGTCTGCAGGTGCTTTTTCAGGTGCGGTGAAGGCAGCCGGCGGGGTAGAGAGTACGGTTAATCTGGGGCTTAGCATTATGCCCTCAAGCATTGCAGTGGTAGGCCTCTTTCTGATTGGATGCTTTATCTCTATCTCTATGGGAACTTCCATGGGTACCATTGCGGCTATGGCGCCTATCGGCGTGGGGATCAGCGAGAAGACAGGGGTTTCGCTTGCCATCTGTATCGGTGCTGTAGTCTGCGGCGCTATGTTTGGTGACAATCTGTCTATGATATCTGACACTACTATCGCTGCCGTTAGAACCCAGGGCTGCGAGATGAAAGACAAATTTAAAGAGAACTTTCTGATTGTACTGCCGGCAGCTGTTATCACTGCAGTGCTCTTTTTTGTTATCTCCGGAGCTGGTAAGGCTCAGAAGTTCACCAATCTGGATTATGATTTCATAAAAGTTGTCCCTTACCTGCTGGTTCTCATCGGCGCCCTGATTGGAATTAATGTCTTTTTAGTCCTCATAGGAGGTACTGTACTGTCCCTGATCGTGGGGGTAGCGGCAGGGACGATCCCTCTGGGACAGATTTTCCAGGTGGTGGGAGAGGGAATTACAGGAATGTATGACATTACGGTCATTTCTATTGTTGTAGCCTGCATTGTCTCTCTGGTAAAGGCTTACGGGGGCATACAGTATATTTTATACATTATTAAACGGAGAATCCGTGGGAAAAGAGGGGGAGAGCTTGGCATTGCCGTTTTAGCTCTTCTGGTGGATGCATGTACTGCCAATAATACGGTAGCCATCGTTATGGCCGGCCCCATTGCAAAAGAGATAAGCGGAGAATTCGAGATCGCTCCCCGAAGAAGCGCCTCCCTGCTGGATATTTTTGCCTCTGTGGGGCAGGGGCTCATTCCGTACGGAGCACAGCTGCTGTCCGCGGCATCTTTGAGCGGTCTGACGCCGTTTGGTATTATGCCGTATTTGTTTTATCCTATACTGATGGGAATCAGCGCCCTGCTCTTTATTGCGTTTCGGCGGCGGTGATCTCTAATAGCTTCTGTGCCGCTGTTGACAGCGGCGCTTTTTTTTCTGTTACAATACAGAAATGCCTTTTGGGCAGTTTTTCGTGAAAGGTCAGGGGAAAGAGTTCTCCGCTTGTTAATTGCGATTGGGCGAATTCTTTCATTACATAGCCGATGCCCAGATTACGGATGGCAAACTGTACGATCATATCACTGGTGGCCAGTTCGAACTCGGGCTGGAGTACTACGCTATGGGAGGCAAGTTCCTGATCAATAAAGGAACGTGTGCTTGTGCTTTTTTCCAGACAGATGATAGGCAGATCCTCCAATGCTTTAAAGTGAAGGGGGCGGCCTTTCAGATGGGAAAATCTTGGACCGGCCACAAAAAGGTCCTGAATTTCTTTGACGGCAGAGATTTGGATTTCTTTGGGAGCGGATAAAGGTGTGCTGACTACTCCGAAATCTATCTTGCCCTCACGGAGATAGCGAAGTGTCTCAGGGGTGGGAGCGTTTGTGACGCTTACCTTTATTTTGGGGAACCGTTCATGAAATTGTTCCAGATAGGGGAGAAGATAAAACTGCAGGGTCATATCACTGGCCCCAATGCGGATTTCTCCCATATTCATATTCAGCATCTGCCTTACTTTGTTTTCTCCGGCCAGGATAGATTCATATCCCCTGGAGACATAACTGTACAGAACCTCTCCTTCCGCGGTAAGCCGGACTCCTTTGGGAGTGCGGACAAAGAGACGTGTTCCTAAAATTGTCTCCAGCTGCCGGACTCCCTGACTCACAGCCGGCTGGGAGATGGACAGCTTCTGGGCGGCCAGAGTTATACTGCTGCATCGGGCAACATAGTAAAAGATCTTATAGTATTCCAAGCTGATATTCAAAGTCTCTGCTCTCCTTTCGGTAATGCAATCACATAATTTATAGTTATATAATCTATAATAAACATTGATTTTACTTATGTCAAATCTTATAGTATACTTGATTCGTAAAAAGGCAAAATAAGAGTACAATGGATTTTATCAGGAGGATCTGACATGGTAAAAGCAGTAGTGGGAGCAAACTGGGGAGACGAGGGAAAAGGGAAAATTACGGATATGCTGGCCAAGGAATCCGATATTATAGTAAGATTTCAGGGCGGGGCCAATGCAGGCCATACCATCGTTAATAATTATGGGAAATTTGCATTACACACACTGCCTTCCGGTGTATTTTACGATCATACAACAAGTGTAATCGGGAATGGGGTTGCGCTCAATATCCCCATTCTTTTTCATGAGATACAAGGGATTGTAGAACGGGGAGTGCCCGCTCCTAAAATTAAAGTTTCGGACCGTGCGCAGATGGTAATGTCTTACCACGTTAAGTTCGATGAGTATGAGGAGGAGCGTCTGGGGGGCAAGTCTTTTGGTTCTACAAAATCAGGAATTGCACCTTTCTACTCCGATAAATATGCAAAAATCGGGTTCCAGGTAAGCGAGCTGTTTGAGGAGTCTTCCCTGAGGGAAAAGGTATCCCGGGTTTGTGAGATGAAAAATGTTACTCTGGAACACCTTTATCATAAACCTCTGCTTAAGCCGGAAGAGGTATTCCAGGAACTAATGGAATATAAGAGTATGGTAGAACCCTATGTATGTGATGTTTCTCTGTATCTGTGGAATGCTATGAAAGAGGGCAAAGAAATTCTTCTGGAAGGCCAGCTGGGGTCGTTAAAGGATCCGGATCACGGGATTTATCCTATGGTAACCTCATCCTCTACTTTAGCGGCCTACGGTGCAATCGGTGCCGGACTTCCTCCTTACGAAATAAAGAAAATAATTACAGTGTGCAAAGCATACTCCAGCGCAGTGGGAGCCGGTGCGTTTGTGTCTGAGATTTTCGGGGAAGAGGCAGATGAACTTCGCAGACGGGGAGGCGACGGCGGCGAGTATGGTGCCACTACCGGACGTCCGAGACGTATGGGATGGTTCGATGTTGTTGCTTCCAAATATGGCTGCAGAATGCAGGGAACCACAGACGTGGCTTTTACAGTTTTGGATGTACTGGGATACCTGGAGGAGATACCTGTTTGTGTGGCATATGATATTGACGGCAGTATTACCACGGACTTTCCCACAACCTGTATGCTGGAAAAAGCCAAGCCTGTGATTGAGGTGCTGCCTGGGTGGAAGGCAGACATCCGTGGAATAAAAACATATGAAGAACTCCCGGAGAACTGCAGAAAGTATATTGAATTTGTGGAAGAGAAGATAGGTTTCCCCATCACCATGATATCCAATGGGCCGGGGCGTGATGATATTATTTACAGATAAACTCAGAAGCGCTGCATAGGAGAGAATTCTATGCAGCGCTTCATTTTAAATCCTCTTTGTGATATACTTTAACGAACAGTTGAAGCTGTGAACTGATTGTACTTTGGCCGTGAAGGGGCTTCCAGCCCCATGTAACATGCGGAGCATAAAGGGAGGATTTGCTTATGAAAATTGGGATTATCAGATGTATGCAGACAGAGGACTACTGTCCTGGAACCGCAGATTTTCAGGTAGTGAGAGAGAGGGCGGGAGTATTTGAAGGGGTTACAGAGGAGATAGAAATTATCGGTTTTATTAACTGCGGCGGATGTCCTGCCAAAAAAGCAGTATTAAGAGCAAGGGAATTGATCAGGCGGGGCGCCGACACTATAGTTTTTGCCAGCTGTATTCAGAAAGGAACCCCTATTGGATATCCCTGTCCGTTTGCCAAAAGAATGAAAGAATTAATCGCAAAAGATGTGGGGGAAGGCATTAAATTTTTGGACTATACACATTGAGAAATTACATATTCATAGCCGCAGAGAGTTAATCTGCGGCTTTTACTATTAGATAAAACTTTATCGTACTCCAAATTCCCGAAGCTGAGCAACGGCTTCTCTTCTGGAGGTAAAATGAATGGCGTTAAGACCTTGGGCACGTGCTTCTGCAACATTTTCCAAAAGGTCGTCCAGAAATACCGCATGCTCAGGCACTATGCTAAAATCTTTTATAAGCCGCTGATAGATCGCAGGGTCTGGCTTCAGCAGCTTGATTTGATAAGACATATACCCCCCGTCGACCTTTGACAAAAAGGAAAGTTCATCTTTGGCTTGTTTATAAAGAGGCTCTGAAAAATTGGAAAGGATATAAACCCGGTAGCCCTTATTTTTTAAAGCGTCCAGCCATTTTTCCGTGTATGAGTAAGTATGTACTGTTTTTCCAAGGTTTTGAAAAGTTTCCCGGATTTGGGGCTCGTAGGCAGGATTGTTTTCAATAAAAGCCTGCAGCAGCTCCCCTTCACTTAAAACACCGCGATCCCCTTCTACCCAGTCCTCGTTCAGGAACACCGCCTGGGAAACCGCTTCTATGGTATCCTCGTCATATCCCAGATTCTGGAGAACATCCAGCCACCCGTAATTCACAAGTACTTTCCCAATGTCAAAGATAATGGTATCGATCTGGTATACTTCCTTATAAGATTCCTGGTTCTTCTTTTGGCAGGCAGTAGCCTCTTTGGGGTGCTGCCATTTGTATACCAGCATAAAAGCATATAATAGAACGGGAATAATGACAGTGGCATAGAGGGAGGCCATCAGCAACGAAGAAGCATCGGGACGGCCGGACAGGGCAAATAGCAGAGTCATGACATACATGCCGACCAGGAGAACTACTCCTGTAAGAGCGGCAATTCTTTTTATGTTTTTCACTTTTTTATCTCCTTATGTTAGCCTATGTTTGTATTATAAGGAGTTTGATGGTTACAGTCAACCAAATTCCCTTTTCGGGGAGGGGATTGTGATATTTGGAAATTGGCAGTGCAACTTGGACATCGGCTCAGGGGTATTCAAGACGGCGGGTGCAGATGGCGGGGGGACGGTGAGAGAAATCCTGCGGCGGCTGGCTTGGGCGGGAGGGAGGCCTGGGATCCGCGGACACCTCCGTCGCGAAGAGAGTCTAAGACAAAACCGGACCCCCCGCCGGAGCACCGTTCATATGGTCAAAGAATGCTTGATGTGCATTCTCTGCCCATGCTCACTTTTTTCGGCCTGGACTGCCGAAAAAATCTCCAGCGTGAATCCCGGTTTTGCCTAAGACTCTCTACTCACTCCTGCGGAATCGTCCGCGGATCCCAGGCCTCCCTCCTATATCCGTCCGTCTGCGACACTCCGCTCGCCGACTATTTTACCCCTAACTTCATATACACAAAACTATCATATTCCGGTCTTCCTACTGATTTCCATCCGCCTGTTGGTAATCTGGTAAAAAATATTGATAAAAATATTGACTATTTTATCAAAACCGTTATAATAATTCTAAAGAACGATGTAACACTTCCGGCACGTATATGAATACCGGGAATATGTACAGTAAGATTGTGGGAGAAGTTTATGAAGGTAACAGTAAAGGATGTTGCGAATAAGGCGGGGGTATCTGTGACCAGTGTATCTCTGGTTTTGAACAACAGGCCCTCAAGAATAACTCAGGAGACAAAAGAAAGGATTATAAAGGCAGCGGAGGAATTGGGATACAGGCACACGGCCAAAGAGGCTGCTAATGAGCCGGCAACGAAGCTTTTAGGGGTGATTCATCCCAACTGCAGCAATCCATTCTTTAACCAGTGTATCAAGGGGATTGAGAATCATGCGGCAGTGAACGGGTATAAGGTTGTTCTGTGCAATGTAGAGAATTCTATGGAGCGCTGCCTGGGATATCTGGAGATGCTGGCGGATCTGCGGGTGGAAGGGATTATAGCAATGCCTCCCATAGATATGAATCTCAATGATAATAATATGAAAATGGGCAAGTTCTTTGAGCGCACCAAAATCAGGCTTCTGCTCCTGGATCGGGCCGTAGATCGTGTGTTCTGTGATTTCATAACAGGGGACAATAAGCAGGGGGCATATCTGGCTACTGAGCACTTGATTTTGTCCGGCCACAGAGATATTGGGATTGTCTCAGGACCAAGAGAGGTCTATAATTGCAGAAAAAGGCTGGAAGGATATAAGGAAGCGCTGGTGTATTACGGAATCTCCATTGCCAGGGAAAATATTTACTACGGGGATTTTTCCTCCAGATCCGGGTATCGTGCGGCGGAATACTTTGAGGAACGGGATGTGACGGCGATCTTTGCCTGCAATGATCTGATGGCTCTCGGAGTTTACCAGTATGCCGCAGAGCACGGGCTTAAGATCGGAGAGGATCTTTCAGTGGTAGGATTTGACGATATTCCCTATTGTGATTTGCTGAACCCTCCTCTTACTACCATTCAGCAGCCGGCAGAGCTAATGGGAAAACGGGCTTGTGAGCTTATGATCAAAAGGATTTCCGGGGAGGAGCAGGAACCGGCAAGAGATACGTATTTTGCTCCGTCGCTGATAGAAAGAAAGTCTGTTAAGGTTCTTTTGTGACAGAAGAATAGAAAAGGGCCATGAGGGATACCATAAGGAAAGGCTGAAGATTATTTGTGAATCCTCTCCTTATGGTATTTTTCATGGCTTTTTGCAGCTTGTTAGTCCCTGACGCATGACTTTAAAAACGCGTACAAGCTTGCCGGAGAGGCAACGCCTGTACGGACGATTTGGTTCTGATAATATAATTTGATAAAATATCGGGAAAGTGATAAAAATAGTGGTAAAAATAATTGTTTTATCAATAGTTTACCAATACGGCTGGAACAGTTTACACAAAAGACATAGATATACTTCATGATAAATTAATAATTACCCATTATTACCCTTGAAAATTGTGAAATTATTACGAAAATAAAGGAAAATAAGATTCCATATTGACAAAAAGTGATAAACTGCTATAATGAAAATATAGTTAAATTTATCACTTTTTTACCAAACATTTACCAAAGTTTATGTTCCCCACGGGAACGAAAAAAGGAGGAAGAAGTAATGAAGAGAAAAATGATTGCTATGTTACTGTCACTGGCAATGGTTGGCAGCATGCTCACCGGATGCTCCGTATCCACAGGTTCATCTGACGATGACAAAAAGACAGAGGATGATGCAAAAGGAGAAGAGTCCGCTGACGCAGAAGACGGTACCGTAACAAAATCTGACCCGAATATGAAAGACAGAGAAGAAATCAACTTATGGTTCTGGGGCGCAGAGCCCTATGCACAGGAGGCAATGCAAAAGATTCTGGCTGATAAGTACAATGCTTCTCAGGACAAATATCAGCTGGTGATTGAGTTCAGACCTTCCGTAGACACAGATATGTCCACAGCCCTGGCAGCGAATCAGGGACCGGATATTGTATATGGCTCAGGCCCGTCCTTTGTTATGCCTTTGGTAGAAGCCGGCAAACTGGAAGCTATGGACGCTTACGCAGAGGAATACGGATGGAAGGACAGAATCCTTCAGCCATACTATGAATCAGGTACTGTAGACGGCAAACTGTACAGCTTGGTAAATGGTGTCAGCACCATGGGTGTATTCTATAATAAGAAAGTATTAGAAGATAACGGATGGGAAGTACCTACCACCATCGAAGAGCTGGAAAGCGTTATGGATCAGGCTCTGGAAAAAGGGCTTTATGCATCTGTAACAGGAAACAAAGGCTGGAAGCCTGTTAACGAAAACTACGGTTCTCTGTTCCTGACACACATTGCGGGACCAGATACTGTTTACAAATGCTTAACAGGAGAGGAAAAGTGGAACAATCCTAATGTGCAGGCCGCTATTGAAAAATCAAAAGAATGGTGGGATAAAGGCTATCTGGCAGGAGAAGATTATGTAAACTTAAACTTCAGCGAGTCCTTACAGTTATTAGCTGACGAAAAATCTCCATTCTTCATTGGGCCATCTATCGCATTCCAGTGGGCAGCCTCTTTCTTTACAGATGACAAAGAAGAAAATATCGCATTCATTCCATTCCCGGCCACAGAACAGGTTCCTGACGAGACATATACTTTAGGTGCCGCATGTACTCTGTCAATCAATGCAAATGTGAGCCAGGAACACAAAGATGAAGCTGCTAAAATTATTGATATGATGATGCAGCCGGAATTCATGCAGGAAATGACAGAAGCATGGCCAGGATACTGGGGAACTCCTCTGAAAGATTTATCAACTGTAGATACCAGCAACATGGGATACCTTTCCAAATCTTTCGTTGACGTAGTACAGAATATTTCCGGTGCCGTAAATGCAGGAAACTTTGGTTTCTACGACAATGTGTTCTTCCCAGCAGCAACTCAGCAGGCAATTGTCAATATCGAAGACGTATGGTATGACACAATATCAGTAACGGATTATCTTGACAACATGGATAAAGAGTTTGCAGCCGAATTCGAAAAAGGCCTGGTTCCGCCAATCCCGAAACCAGCAGGCATTCAGTAATTCCATCAGGAAACGATAACCGAGGCCGGTATGTTTGTGAACATACCGGCCCTATGTTTCTAAACGTTTCCAGGACAGCGCCCGGCGGACAGCCAAGGGTGTCCGGTGAGCGTTGTCCTGGAGAGAACAGGAAGGGCAGTACATAACTCTCAGAAGGAGCAAGAGAAAACAAGGAGGCTGAATCATGAGCAGAAAAAAGTTTAACTGGAATTACTTATTAATAGCGCCTGCGCTGCTAATAAGTGTTTCCATTATCCTGGTGCCGGGTATTTTAACCATTATTTCATCCTTTACGGATTGGAACGGCATCTCCCCCAATATCAATTTTATAGGATTTGAAAATTTCAAAGAGCTGTTTCACGATAAGATCTTTTTCATTTCCATCCGAAATAACGTCATATGGACCGTAATGTTTGTAACGATCCCTGTGTGTATCGGTATGCTGGCTGCAATGCTGCTGCTGAGCCGCAAGAAAACCAGAAGTATTTATCAGGTGGCATTTCTGATTCCCTACGTGCTGGCGCCGGCGGTGAACGCAATGCTGTGGCTGAACATTATCTTCAGCCCTGTGGTTGGTCTGGTTGCCTATTTTAAAGGTCTCGGATTTGATATCAGCTCTCCTTTGGCCAGCATGAAATCAGCCATCTATGCCTGTGCCGGTGTAGACATCTGGCATTACTGGAGCTATCTTACGGTTATCTATCTGGCGGCGCTTCGCCAGACACCCACCGATCAGGTGGAAGCAGCCAGGATCGACGGATGTAATGCCTGGCAGCTGTTCCGGTATATCTATATGCCAAATATTAAGGCAACTGTAAGCCTGATGTTTGTTATGATCGTGATTGGTTCCTTCCTGGCCTTTGACTATGTCAAGCTGTTAACTGGAGGCGGCCCGGCACATTCCACAGAAGTGTTGGGTACGTATGCATATTCCTACGCTTTCAGCTCTATGCAGGTAGGAAAGGCAGCAGCGGTAGGTTTGTTTATGAGCTTCTTCGGATTAATCGCATCGGGAATCTATGCCAGATTAAGCCGCAAGGAAGAAATGCAGTAGGAGGGGTATTATGGCCGTTACATCTAAAAAGAAACGAGTTGCATCTAATTTTATCATACACGCAGTCCTGCTGATTCTTGTTTTTATCTGTCTGTTCCCTATCGCCCTGGTAGTGATCAACAGCTTTAAAGAGAATGCAGATATCGTAAGGAATCCTCTGGCCCTGTCCCAGGTCATCCACCTGGAGAACTATATACAGGCATGGGAAACCGGTAAATTTGCCAAAGGATTTATCAACAGTGTGAAGCTGTCCGGATGTACCATTTTAATCATCTTAGTCTGCTCCACACTGGCTGGTTATGTACTGTCAGGCAAGAGAATTAAGGGAAGCGGCGGAATTCTTATGTATTTTATGATGGCTATGACAGTGCCCATCCAGCTGTTCCTGTTTCCGCTGTACTATGTGTATGCAAGATTTAATTTAATAGGAAACATTCCCGCTACCAGTATGATACTGGCAGCAGTTTACATGCCGCTGTCCGTATTCCTGATGAGGACCTTCTTTCTGAATGTTCCTAGGGATTTGGAGGAGGCGGCCAGAATCGACGGAGCAAATACTGCCCAGGTAATCTGGCATGTAATGCGGCCTGTGGTATCTCCCGGACTGATCACGGTAGGGGTGTTGGTAGGGCTGCAGTCCTGGAATGAGTATCTGATCTCTTCTACCTTCCTGCAGGGAGAGAAGAATTTTACTGCTACTCTGGGATTCCTGGCAATGAACGGAAGCTATGGATCTAATATGTCTATTTTAATGGCTTCGGCGGTAATCTTAATCGCACCTATCGTTATCTTCTTCTTGTGTGCGCAGAAGTACTTTGTGGACGGTATGGTAAGCGGAGCGGTAAAAGGATAATGATACTTACTAATTGGGAGGAAAGAATATATGGAAATAAATCGAATCAAAGAGGACATCTACGCGGGTGTATTGGGAAAGATGATAGGAGTCTATCTGGGACGTCCCGTGGAGGGCTGGACCTATGAAAAAATCCAGAAGTACTTTGGAGAGATCTACTATTATAAGAATCATAAGACAGGAGCGCCCCTGATTGTACCAGATGATGATATTTCGGGAACCTTTGCGTTTTTCAGAAGTCTGGAAGATAACGGCTATGATCCTGAACTCACGGCGGAAGCCATCGGCGATACCTGGCTGAATTACATTATAGAGAACCAAACCATTCTCTGGTGGGGAGGTCTTGCCAGGAGTACAGAACATACCGCATATCTCCGGCTGAAAAACGGAATAAAAGCCCCTAAAAGCGGTTCAGTGGAATTAAACGGGAGAAGCATGGCCGAACAGATTGGCTCAGAGATCTTTATTGACACCTGGGCGCTGGCAAATCCCGGGAATCCTGAGCGCACGGCAAGAATGGCAAAGGCTGCAGCCAGTGTAAGCCACGGGGGAGTTGCCATTGACGCAGCAGTTTATCTGGCGGTGATGGAATCCATGGCATTCGAGGAGAAGAACATAGACGCGCTGCTGGATGGCGCAATGGAGTATGTGGACAACCAGGAGTTTAAAGACCTGGTACAGGAACTGCGTGCCCAGTGCGCAGGTACAGATGACTGGCATCAGGTGCGCCGGTGGATTGCAGACAATCACGGATACGAGAAATATCCGGGGAATTGCCCTATGATTACCAATCATCTGGTTGTCTTAATGGCTCTGCTTATGGGAGGAGATGACTTCCACAAATCCTGCATGATTGCCTGCAGTTCCGGATGGGACACGGACTGCAATTCCGGCAATGTAGGCTGCCTGAACGGGATCCGTCTGGGGCTTGAGGGATTTCAGAAAGGAAACGACCTGAGAAAGGCAGTGGCAGATCGGATGTATATTGTAACCAGTGACGGCGGTTCCTGCATCTCCGATGCTGTTCTAGAAACACGTAAGATTGTAAAGGCAGCGGCTGCACTGAACGGAGAAGAGGTTTGTCTGCCCGGGGAAAGGATGGCATTTGAATATCCGGGTTCCGTGCAGGGTATTATCCCTTATGACAAGGAAACGGAAGAACAGGTGCTCACCAGAATTGAGAATACCTTTGATTCTACCGGAGAATACGGATGCAGGCTCTCTTACGAGAGACTGGGTGCAGGGGTGCATGCCTCTGCCTGCGTGGATACTTTTGTGGATTTGAAACCAAAGGGGAAGGACGGCACCAGCTATTTTGATGTGCTGTGTTCGCCTACTCTGTACAGCGGCCAGACGGTTACCGCCTGCGTAAAGGCTGAGGACGCACAGAATCCTGATTTCAGGTTTTTTATAGAATATTTTAATGAAGAAGATGAACTGGAGGTGCTTAAGAGCCCCGTGTTTGCACTGGAAAGGGGAGAGAACCTTCTGACCTGGGAAGTGCCGGATACAGAGGGACATGCCATCTACCGTTTGGGTATTGTTCTGACCAGTCAGACGTGTGTGGACGGAAGTATTATTCTGAAAACGCTGGACTGGTCCAATGTTCCGGTACGCTATACTATGGGGCGTTCCATGGAGATGACGCCGTCCCTGACTCCGTGGACAACGAAGACCTCCTGGCTGGCTACCTTTGTATCCTCTGCGGACTGCTATTGTCCGGATTACACAACCACCTTTTCTATCTCTCACAGCGGTCATAACGGAGTGGTAACCACGGGAACCCTGGACTGGGATAATTACTCTGTGAGCTCTGCCCTGACTCTGGGACAGCAGGAGGCTGCAGGACTTGTGGCAAGAGCAAAAGGCCACAGAAGATATTACGGTGCGGTGCTCACCAACGGACAGGCAGTAATCTATCGGCAGAAAGACGGGGAGAGGATTACCGTTGCAAGTGAAAGTTTTGACTTTGAATCAGGCGTGGATCACATTTATAATATGAAATTCACTGTGAATAAGGATACCCTTACCCTGTATGTAGACGGGAAGGCGGCAGTATCTGGGCAGGATGAAGCTTATACCTGCGGGGGCGCCGGATTTGTGGTGGATTACGGTGCGATTTTAGCAGACAGATTTGAGATAATAAGAGTAAAAGGAGAATAGAAATGGCTGTTACCCAATTCAGAAACCAGATCTACTCAGGTGTTCTGGGCAAGCTTATTGGTGTATACCTGGGGCGCCCGGTAGAAGGCTGGAGTTACGAAAAGATTCAGGATACCTTCGGGGATATTAAATATTATGTACACGAGGAAGTTGGAGTTCCCCTGATTGTAGCGGATGACGATATATCAGGAACCTTTGGATTTTTCCGGGCCCTGGAGGATAACGGTTATGACAAGTATCTTCCGGCAAAGGCATTTGGAGATACCTGGCTGAACTATATTATTGAAAATAAAACAATTCTCTGGTGGGGAGGTCTTGGCCGCTCCACAGAGCATACGGCATATCTGAACCTGAAAAACGGCATGGAGGCTCCCCAGAGCGGTTCCATAGAGACAAACGGGAAAACGCTGGCAGAGCAGATCGGAGCACAGATCTTCATCGATGCCATCGCCATGGCCTGCCCGGATAATCCGGATCTTGCGGTGGAGCTGGTGAAAAAAGCTGCCAGTGTCAGCCATGACGGGATTGCAGTAGAGGCTGCCTGCCATCTGGCAGCTCTGGAAGCTATGGCGTTCACGGAAAAGGATCTGAATGTTTTGCTGGATCGGGCAGAAACGTACCTGTCTAATGAACAGCTTATCGCTATTATCCGCGATGTGCGGGAGATCTGCAGCAGGGAATCAGACTGGAGAGCTGTGCGGGAGTATCTGAACCCCAAATATGGCTATGAAGTTTTCCCCGGCTGCTGTCATATGGTGCCTAATCATGCCATGGTGATTGCCTCTATCCTTCTGGGAGGAGACGATTTCCAGAAATCCATCAGCATTGCCTCCTCCGCGGCCTGGGATACGGACTGCAATGCGGGTAATGTAGGGGCATTTAACGGAATCCGGCTGGGGCTTGCCGGCATCAACGCAGGGGCTGATTTCAGAACACCAGTGGCAGATCTTATGTATGTAGTGACCTCCGACGGCGGATCTGTGGTGACCGATGCAGTGATTGAAAGCAAGAGAATTCTGAAAGCTGCAGCTATGCTGGCAGGGGAGGAAGCTGAGATTTCCTCTGAGAGGTTTACCTTTGAATTCCCCGGCTCTCTTCAGGGATTTGCCCCCTGTACCTTTGCCCATGGGGCCATGGCACAGGTGGAGCTATCCAATTACAATGAATTTACTGAGGGAAGGAACGGACTGGTTATCGGGTGCAGGCATGTGGCCGATGGGGTGACAGCGGATGTATCCACCCAGACTTTTATTGACTTTTCAAAGCTGGCGGCCAACTTCTCTACGGTGGCCTCTCCCACCTTGTATTCCTCTCAGAAGGTGGTTACCTCTGTAAGCCTTATGGAAGAGGGTGAGGTAAGTCTTCGTCCGTATATATTATACTATGACATTGATAATGTGGAGCAGGTGATCTACGGAGAACCCGTGGTTGTTACAAAAGCAGTGAATACCTTCTCCTGGACAGTTCCGGATACTCAGGGAATGTCTATCTTTAAGCTGGGATATGAGATTTCCAGCGAAAAGCGGTTTGACGGGCACGTGATTCTTCACTCCATTGATTGGAAGGGCGCTCCGTCCAGGTTTGCCCAGCGGGGAATGCTTATGACCTCCATCTGGAATACGAATCCCCTGTGGCTGGCTGGGTTTGCAAGCTCTGCCGTACAGTTTGCCGCAGACTTTAAGTATACGTACTGTGTCTCAAACGTGGAAGATGACGGCCTGGTGACTATTGGAAGCCGGGAGTGGGAGGACTATACGGCAGCATCCACCCTTCATTTTGCCCTGCACCAGTCCGGCGGACTGGTAGTCAGAAGTGTGGGACACCGCCGCTATTACGGGGCTGTGCTTCAGAACAAAAAAGAAGCGGTTATCTATATGCAGAAGGACGGTCAGAGAACCATACTGGGCACCGCGCCTTATGCCTACGAAGAGGATCTGGGGTATGAGTTAAAATTCTCTGCCCATAAAAATCAGCTGTCTCTCAGTGTGAACAATGAGACGATCCTTACTGCTGAGGACGATACCTATACCTGCGGCGGGGCAGGCTTTGTGATATCAAGGGGAACCATGACCTGTGACAGCCTGATTATCTCAGAGTAGGGGGTGCAGATGTGGATTATATAGTTGCATCAACTGCAGTGACAGACGAGATTCGCTTTTCAGATGGAAAAACAGTGGAAAAGGTGGCCGGAGGTGCCGGAATCTACGCCCTGTGCGGTATGAAGCTGTGGAGTGACAGCGTTCTTCTGGCGACGGGGGTAGGGGCCGATTACCGGGAGATCTACGGAGAATGGTATGAAACAAACGGGATCTCCATGGAGGGGCTTCTTGTAAAAGATGAGAAAACCCCTCATACCGTCATCCAGTACTTTGAAGACGGAGAACGGACCGAGACTCCTCTGTACGGACCAGACCACTACAAAAAAATAGAAATTACCCCTGAGGATCTGAAACCCTATTTTTCTGCTTCCAAAGGAATCTATATTTTTAAAAACGACAGCCCGGATTTCTGGGAGAAGATTTTGGAGATGAAGAAGGAATCTTCCGCGGTGGTAATGTGGGAAATCGCCAATGACGCCACCTGCCTGGAGAAAAAGAAGCATGTCAGGGAGATCGCATCCCGCCTGGATATACTGTCAATTAATATGACAGAAGCCAGGGCGCTTCTCGGCCTGGAGAAGAAGGAAGATATTATACAGGAATTTCAGTCTTGGAATCTGAGGCTTGTATTTCTGCGTCAGGGAGCCAGGGGAGCTGTCATGATTACCCCGAAAGAGGCTGTGGAAGTACCTTCCTGCCAGGGGGTAAAGGTAATGGATCCCACAGGCGGAGGCAACAGCTCCTCGGGAGCTGTCTTATGTGGATACTGCCAGGGATATTCCCCGGCAGAATGTGGAAGAATGGGCAGTATTTCTGCCGCAATGTGTATATCTCAGTACGGAGTGCCTAAAAGAATACAAAAAGAGGAACAAGAAGAAGCACTCCGTCTATTAAAATCCATGGAGGATCAGACATGTTAAGTGATGAAATGCGAAAAAAACCATCTATTCAGCGGATGCATGAGCAGTATGAGTATTATAAAAATGTACCGGAAAAGGGTTTGGTGATAAAGGGGCGTCCCGCGCTTACCCAGATCGATCATACAAAGGTAGGAGACTTTGTTTTGATTACCGTAAGGGATCCTCTGTGTGCCTATGATGAGGACCCGGCTAAGAAAATTGCAGACCGTCTGGAGAATGCGGAGCTAATTGGCAATTCCGGAATGTTTACTACATATTCCGGCACATACAAAGGAGCCCGGATAACTGTTGTAAGCGGAGGAAGCGGTTCTCCGGAGATGGAATTAATTCTCTATGATTTCATGGAATATACAGATGCCTCCACCTTTCTCAGAGTCGGAGGTTCCGGAGGCCTGGGAGACCAGGTACATCCCGGTGATGTGGTGATTGCCAGCGGCGTGGTGCGGGAAGAAGGTATGACAAAGGCATATATTCCCGCTGCCTACCCGGCCGCCAGCCACTATGAGGTAATTAATGCTATGGCGGCTGCGGCGGAGGAGTTAAAAGCTCCCTACCATGTGGGCGTTACCCTTTCTGTGGACAGTGATTTTGTGGGTGGCGGCCGGCCGGGTGTGGGAGGATACCTACAGCCGTGGAACATAGAAACTGCCGGGATTTACAACCGTGCCGGGGTGCTTAACGGGGACAGAGAATCTGCTGCTATTGTTACCCTGTCGACATTATTTGGCCGCAGAGGCGGATCTGTTTGTTCCGTGGCAGATAACCTTTGCACGGGGGAGACCTTCTCTGAAGGGGCAGGGCATAATTATGCCATTGATATTGCGCTGGAGGGATGTGCAGTGCTCCAGCAGATGGATGAGAAAAAGAGAGCTGCCGGGAAGAAAAACTGGAATCCCACGCTGTGGTAACAGGACACAAAGAAACAGACTGTTTGGAAGATATAAGGGAGAAATTTATGAGTAAATATGACAATCCAATGAGCCGTCAGGTATTCAGCCTGCCGGATCTGATTGAGACACAATACGACGATTTAGAAGAAAAAGCGAGGCTTGTTCTGAGCTTCCAGGAGATATTCAATATCCAGAGAATTGTACTCACAGGATGTGGTGACTCCTATGCGGCATCTCTGGCCGCCAAACCGATCTTTGAGATGCTCACAGGAATTCCCACAGAGGTGGTGACAGCCATTGATCTGAGCCGCTATTACTGTGAAAAGCATATGGGGGTTGACTGCAGAAATCCCCTGGTAATTGCGGTGAGCAATTCCGGAACAGGGGCCAGGGTTGCAGAGGCCGTACAGCGCGCCAGGCTCCATGGCTGTTATGTGCTGGGAGTCACAGGAAATGAGAAATCCCCTCTCGGCATGCATTCCGACAAAATCTTAAAACTAAACATCCCGGAATTTGAGGGTGCGCCGGGAACCAGAAGCTATATGGTAAGTGTGATGTCTCTTCTTCTTTTGGCCATCCGCTTTGGAGAGGTGAGGGGCAGCTATACCATGGACCAGGCTATGGACTATCGTTTTGACATGAGGGCACAGGGAGAGGCACTGAGAAAGCTTCTGCCTCAGATGGAAAGCACTTGTGTGAAGGCAGCTGAGGAGTGGAAGGACTTTCCCTACTATGACTTTGTGGGAGCCGGATTCGACTATGCTGCTGCGTGGTTTGGCTGGGCCAAGATGCTGGAGGCCACAGGAAAGGTGGCTATGCATATAAATTCAGAGGAATGGTTCCATCTCAACTTCTTTGCAAGGGATGCCAGAAATCTGGGAACCGTTGTGGTGGGCAATACGACGAATCCAGGCCTGAGCAGAACCAAAGAGATGGTACACTATGCCAATGTCCTGAATCGTCCGCTTCTTGTTGTTACGGATGGAACCAAGGAGGATTTCAATGGAGAAGAGGGAACTTATGTACAAGTGCCCGCTCCCAAATATCCCCTGAATATGCCTCTGACCCAGTTTGCGCCTGTCTGCCTGCTGGCCGGTTATATCTCAGAGATGATAGGTGAGAAGTACGGCCGGGGCTGCGAGGGGGACTGGTCTTTTGCAGAAGGAGGAGCAGGAGTGAAAAACAGCGAGATTATTGTGAAATAGGGGGAAGTCAAATGCTTAAGAATTATAAATTAGAGACAGTATACAACGGGGTTCATGACATTACAGAACAGTTGATTCAGGCGGTAGAGGAGAGCGGCGTGCAGGAGGGTACTTGTCTGGTATACAATCCTCATTCAACGGCAGGGCTGGCTGTATTTTCCCCCTGGGATCCGGATGGGTTTGTGGATCTGGACGAGGAAATTCGAAGGCTGGTTCCCACAAGAATTGACTTTAAACACCAGCACGATACCCCGCAGGATGCTGCGGGACATATTAAGTCTGCTCTCTTGGGGGTATCTGACGGATTTATCATTCACGAAGGAAAACCGCTTATCGGCGGCTCCCAGCATCTGTATTTTCTGGAATTCGACGGCCCCAGAAAGAGAGAGTTTTTTATAAAAATACAGCCAGATGTATAGAACTGGTACAGGAAAAAGAAGAAAACAGCCGCTTGTGCGTCTGTAAAATGAATAAATAAAGAAAGAGGTGCGGTATGAAAAAGATTATATTAGACTGCGATCCAGGTATGGACGATTCCATGGCAATTGTAATGGCGGCAAAATCTCCGGATCTGCAGCTCATGGCGGTAACTACAGTTAACGGCAACTACCCGGTTGATGTCACCTGCGTAAATGCCAGAAAAACACTGGAATTGCTTGGGCGTACAGACATTCCTGTGGCAAGAGGACTGGCAAAGCCTATTATCAGAGAATGCCCGAAGGATCCTTTTACCCACGGAACCGACGGACAGGCAGAGAATCACCTTCCGGCACCGGCTATGCCGCTGAGCGAACTTGACGCTGTAGATCTTATGATAAAGATTATAAAAGAGAACCCGAATGAAGTGTACATCATTTCCACAGCGCCAATGAGCAATATCGCGCTCGCTATGATAAAGGCACCGGAGATCAAGGAGATGATACCGGCGATCTATGCAATCTCCGGTTCGTTCGGATTGAATAAGTATGCATTCTTAAACGCTACGGGGGATACACCCCAGAGTGAGTGGAATGTATACGTAGATCCCGAGGCGGCGGACCTGGTGTATAATTCAGGCGTAAAATTAGTAGCTCTGGGACTGGACGTAGCTACCCATTTTGATGTGGACTTCAGCGATGATGACCTCAAAAAAATGGAAGAGAGTGATAAAAAAGAGGCAAAGTTTCTTCTCAATGCCATCCATTTTATCCGGAACAGAGGATTTGACGCCTACTGTACAGTGATAGACTGTATGGCGGTTGCCTATGCTATTGATCCTACTCTTGTAGAAACCATGGAGGCTCATGTAGGGGTAGAGACAAAAGACGGACTCACACTGGGAATGACAGTAATTGACAGACGCCACCATTTTGTATGGGAGCACCTGCCTTTGATCCAGGTAGGCTGTAAGGCAGACTGCGGAAGGTTCCTGCAGCTTTTGCTGGAACTGGTACTGAAATAGGAGGAGACTATGCATCAGTATGAAATATTTAATGGGGAGGCAATCTATATTGCCGGACCTGAGTGCTTTTATGTAAATGGATACGATTCCCTTGGGGCGATGCGGAAAGAGTCTGAGTATTATGGGTTTGAGGTTACCCTTCCAAACGATAATCCTCTGAATCTGGAACATGAGGATCTGAGAAAGAATGCAGATGAGATTTTTGAGAACTGCGCCAAAAGTATGAATGCATCAACCGTGATTATAGCCGATCTGGAGACCTTTCGGGGGTGTGAACCGGACGGAGGCAGTATCTACGAGATCGGCATGGCCTATGCCAGGGGGATCCGCTGCTACGGATACACCAGAGATTTGAGAAATATGGTTCACAAATACCCTCTCGCGGTACTCAAAGACGGGGTGGTATATGACCACGACGGCAGAGTGCTTCCTTACCAGGATCTTCCCTTCTCCCCCTGTGTGATGGCTTCCTGCAGGGTAATTGAGGGCGATTATAGTGACTGTCTGAAGCAGCTGAGGCTGGACATACACGAGGAGCAGAAGGAGTCTGTGATCCGCAGCAGGAAAAAAGAAGCCTTTGTACCCGGCCCCACCCTGGAAAAGCAGGAAAAACCAGTGGTTTATCTTGCCGGACCGGAGCGCTATGACAGTGACGCTGAGCTTCTGTACGAAAAAAGAAAGGCCCTCTGTGAGTCCTATGGACTTCAGGTGTTTACCCCTGCAGATGACGCTCCTGGTGTGGAGAGGATTACCAGCAGGGATCCTTATCTTCAGGCCTACAATGATTTTGACCGCTGGCAGCAGCATGTGCGCAACTGTGACATCATCCTGGCAAATTTAAATGATTTCCATGGCTGGGAGCCTAACAGCGATACCTCTTTTGAGTGCGGCATGGCCTGGCAGCTGGGCAAGCGATGCTTCGGCTATATGGACAGTACAGAGATTATGAGAAAACGGATTCCTCATTATGGGGAAGATAAGAATAACAAAGATATCTATGGAAATGATGTAGAGAATTTTAACTATCCAATCAACCTGATGTTCTCCTCATCCATGCCTATTCTGGAGGGGAATTTTGAACAGGCTTTGGAACAGATGGCAGAACAGCTGAAAAAGGAGGGAATCTTATGAGTACACCCCATAACGCAGCCAACCCCGGAGACATTGCAGACAAGGTCCTTCTCCCGGGAGATCCCCTGAGAGCAAAATTTATTGCTGAGAATTTTCTGGAAAACCCTGTCTGCTACAATGAAGTAAGAGGCATGTATGGTTTTACTGGAACCTATAAGGGAAAAAAGGTTTCTGTGCAGGGCACTGGTATGGGAATGCCGTCCATGTCTATTTATGCCAATGAATTGATGGAGTTTTACGGTGCAAAGCGTCTGATTCGAGTGGGCACTTGCGGAAGCATTCATCCGGAAATTAAATTAAAAGATGTGGTAATTGCTTTGGGAGCCTGCACCGATTCTAATATGAATCATGACCGTTTCGGAACCATTTCCTTTGCGCCAACAGCCAGCTTTTCCCTTTTAGACGCAGCCTATCAACTGGCAGTAAAAGAAGGGATGCCGGCAGTGGTAAGAAATGTATTCACCAGTGATAAGTTTTACGATGACAGGATTAAGGAAAAGACACAGCTGATGGCAGATTATGGTGTGGCGGCTGTGGATATGGAGACTTGCGAACTGTATTCACTGGCGGCAAAACATGGAGTAGAGGCGCTGACGCTGATGACAGTAAGCGACTCCCTGGTGACAGGGGAGGCCTGCACGCCGGAAGAGAGACAGACTACATTTCAGGATATGATGAAGATTGCGCTGGAGATTATATAAATACTGCAGATGACGTTAGATAACAGATAGGGTGTATCCGGTCCCGTACCCAGGATGAACGATGAGCTGATACAACGGGCCGGCCGGCTTTTGACTGCATACAGTCAGGATATTATGAGAAAATTAAAATAGTACTAATAAATGCCTCTTATCCGGTTCGTAACCGGTAAGAGGCATTTATAACTCTAAAATCTCTTGTTCTTGTTTTTTACCCAGACTGTCAACGACCATATTCCGGCAATTAGCCCATAAAAAATTCCAAAGCAGAGTACCCCATAGCAGACATTGGCCAGAGACTGGCTTCTCATGACGCCAACCTCAATCTGATTGCCTGCAAGAACAAAGATACTCACAAGAATCAAAAGCAGTGCAAACAAAGCATTCCGATACGCCATGTTCAGCCGCTTACGGATACTGACGAAAAGTACAAGGAATCCCAGGGTAAGAATGCCTCCGAGTAAAGAAACCGGAATTTCGGCTTCGCTGCCATGTCCTCCCCGTCCCAGGAGGATCCCGGAACCAAACATAAGAATGACAGCCCCGGCGGAGAAGGCATTTTCTCTGGATCTGACCTTCACCCCCTGATATCTGGAATCCAGTACCCCATAGATTTTTTCATAAGCTCCTCTGGGGGGCTTCTGGAACCTGGAAATATGAAAGGCTTTGTCGTGGAGCTTCCATATCGGACGTTTCATCTGCCTGCATCCTGAGAGAAAATCTGCATAGGCGTCCAGGAATACCTGAGTATCCTTCAGACGGATGAACTGTGCGCTGTTCAGGAATTCATTCCAGGCTTTTATATTGGATCTAGTACGTGCATCCTCTATGAGGGAGCGTGCTTCTGAAACCAGAGCTTCTGCGGCCTCTGCCGTCTGCCGAAGGCGCTGAAACTTTTCCTGTTCAAAAAGCTGCTCATAGTTATACATATCCCCGGTGTCTTCCTCTGAGGAATCTGCCGGCTCATCTGCAGGGTATAGGAAGGAGGGCACTCTGTCAGAAGATGCATCTCCGCCTGCAGCTCCAGGATGATATAAGCCGGATGACGCAGGGGAAGATCCTCCTGAGCGGTGTGGATTACGGGGAGCAGATGCAGAAGGGGCATGGCCGGTTGCAGGAGCGGACGGCGGGATATTTCCTGATTTCGCGATTTTGAGAGCCTCCCCGTAGGCTTCGTGCAGTCTCTGGAATTCCTCAGG
This sequence comes from Lactonifactor longoviformis, assembly GCF_042848515.1. GTDB lineage: Bacteria > Bacillota > Clostridia > Lachnospirales > Lachnospiraceae > Lactonifactor > Lactonifactor longoviformis. The sequence goes on from NZ_AP031453.1 coordinate 1,358,005, forward strand.
AAATTCTTCCGGGTGATAGACAGCGGCCAGCCTGGCATAGGCTTTTTTTATCTGCCGTACATCAGTGGTAGGCAGGATTTCCAGAATATCAAACGGGTTTGTCAATCTTCATCCTCCTCATACCCATCCTCTTCATAATAATACAGGAAGGGATCTTCTGATTCCAGAGCATCCAGGGTATCTTTCAGCTGCTGCTGTGCCTCCTGCTGCTGCCTGTGGGACCCGTGCTCCAGCATCCACTGGAACTGAGTTAAGGCTCTGCGGACATATTCCCTCCGTTCCTGCACACATTCCACATAGAGGCGTTCGCCTCTGGCCATCAGCATCTTATTCTCTGCCTGATCCTGGGGAGCTGATTTTAATTTTTCCAATTCTTTCATTCTGGCTTCTATCTGCGTGTCGCTCATATAACTGTCTTTGGGAATGACCTCTTTCTGTACATGCTTTTGGGTCATGGGCACGAATGCCTCTGTCTGGAGTATTCCATTGATATCATACGTAAAGCGGACTTCAATGGGTACGGTGCCCTGCTTTCTTATAGGAAGAGAGATCTTCAGCTCTGATAGTTTCCGGTTATCCCTGGCATAGTAGGAGTCCCCCTGATATATATTGAATTTTACAAAGCTCTGGAAGTCCCGCGCAGTAAAAAAGGTCTTCTTTTTTGAGCAGGGAAGGGTAGAATTCCGCTCTATTACCGGTTCAAAAAGAGGTTCTGACGGGTTTTGCTCATTGACCACATCGGTGCCGATTGAGAAGGGACAGATATCGGTGAGCAAAAGTTCTTTTATGCCTTCCTCCCTGGACTTCATAGCTGCCGCAAGAGCACAGCCTTTGGCCACTGTTTCATCACAGCGGATGTCTACAATGGGCCGGCGCCCGAATAAATGCTCCAGATAACCCTGTACCACAGGCATTTTACTAGAGCCGCCTACCATTATTACCTGACTGATTTCTTCCAGAGTATAATTGCTGTCAACAATGGCCCGCCTGAGGACCTCCTGCATCCGAAGAAATATAGGACCGCTGATATCTAGAAGCTTTTGGCAGGTATATGAGGAGCTATAGTCTGAGCCATGCAGATGCAGGCTCATCTGTGCTTCCTCCTGCTCTGTCAGCTTGTGTTTGCACAGGAGAGCCTGCTTTTGCAGCAGGGCCTTGGACTGTGGGTCCAGCTTATCCGCAGACAGGTGATGCTCGGCACAAAAGTTTTCTGAGAGAAGACCCTGAAAGTCATCTCCCCCCAAATGATTGTCTCCGGAAACAGAAAGAATTTCTATAATATTTTCAAAACTATCTACAATTGAGACATCCAGTGTACCCCCGCCGAAGTCAAATACCAGAAATACGGCGTCTTCCATTCCCTGCTGGAAGCGAGCCCACAGGGCGGCAGCGCTTGGTTCGTTGATAATGCGTTCCACCCGTATTCCGGCCAGGGCTCCGGCCCTTTTCGTGGCTACCCTCTGTTCATCTGTGAAATAGGCGGGGACACTGATAACTGCCTCCTCCACAGGCTCTCCCAGATAGGACTGTGCATCAGCTAAAAGCTGGCGGATGACAAAGGCGCTGAGTTCTTCCGGGAGATATTTTTTTCCTCCCAGACAGCATACTTCCTTCTGTCCCATGAGCCGTTTAAAACTAAAAGCAGTGGCTTTTGGGTGGGTGATCAGGCGCTCTCTGGCAATCTGGCCTACGAGTATCTTTCCTTCCTCGTCCACAGAGACCACAGAAGGAGTCAGTGTTTTATGAAATTGATTGGGGATTAGGATACATTCCCCATCCTTATAGACGCTAATCAGAGAATTGGTGGTTCCCAGATCAATTCCCACAATGGCCATAGAATAACCTCCCTGTTATGTATGATCCAGGCTTCCCTGCCGTGATTGTGCATGAGGGGAGCCTTACACATACATTTTACTACATTATCTTACAGGTTGTAAATGAAAGCCAGCAATTGGATTCCCATAGAAAGTCTGCTATAATCAGAGAAACAACGTAAAACCATACCATACCGGAGGGAATGCAAGATGATTTATTTTAACTGTGATTATAATGAGGGGGCGCATCCGGCTATCTTGGAGATGCTGGAGAAAACCAATTGGGAACAGACCATAGGATACGGCATGGATCCCTACTGTGAAAAGGCAAGAGAGCTTATCCGCAGGGAGTGCCGCGCACCGGAGGCTGACGTTCACTTTCTGGTAGGGGGCACGCAGACCAATACCACAGCTGTTTCTTCTGTGCTCAGGCCTCATCAGGGTGTGATCAGCGCAGAGAGCGGTCATATCCAGGCGCATGAGACTGGTGCCATTGAGGCCTGCGGCCACAGGGTGATAACCGTTCCATCAAAAGACGGAAAAATAACGGCAGAGCAGATTCACAGGATCTGGACCGGCCATTGGGAAGACAGCAATCACGAGCATATGGTTCAGCCTAAGATGGTATATCTGTCACATCCGACAGAATCGGGAACGCTTTATTCTTTAGAGGAACTGGAGGCTGTCAGCAATATCTGCCGGGCGTGCGGGATGTATCTTTATCTGGACGGAGCCAGACTGGGCTACGGCATCTGCGCCAGGGACAGCACAGTGAGCCTTCCGGATATTTCCAGATTATGTGATATCTTTTATATCGGGGGAACCAAGCAGGGGGCACTGTTTGGAGAGGCCTTAGTAATAACCAATACTGATTTGAAACCGGATTTCCGTTATTTTATCAAACAAAAGGGCGGGATGCTGGCAAAAGGAAGACTGCTGGGGCTCCAGTTTATTGCATTATTTGAGGATGGAATCTACTATCAGATTGCGGAGCATGCGGACAGAATGGCGGACTGTATCCGGGAAGCCTGTGTCAGAAAAGGGATTCCGTTCTTGTTTGAGACAAAAGCAAATCAGCTTTTTCCGGTTTTGACTCATTCTCAGGTTAAAAAGCTGGAAAAAGAATTTGTACTTTCCCTGTGGGAAAAACTGGAGGGAGACAGATACGGGATGCGGATCTGTACCAGTTGGGCTACAACAGAAGAACAGGTTCAGGCACTGACTGTGGCAATTGATAAGCTGTAATATCTGCTTTAACTTAAAGATATTCCTATCCCGGGGAATATCTTTTTTTGATTCTGCGTACCATGATAAATAGCAGGAGGAGAAGAGATATGAATAGAGTAATCATCGCAGGGGGCGGATGGTCAGGATGTGCGGCGGCTGTTCAGGCTAAGAAAGAAGGAGTGGATGTAACTCTCCTGGAACGCACAGACATGCTTCTGGGAACCGGACTCGTGGGGGGGATCATGCGCAATAATGGAAGATTTACTGCCGCTGAGGAAATGATTGCCATGGGAGGGGGTGAACTTTTCCAGGTGATTGAAGAGAACCTGAAGCACAAAAATATTAGTTTTCCAGGCCATGAACACGGGGACTTATATGATATCGGGCAGATATCGGGAGCTGTATCCCGTTTTCTGAAAGATATGGGGATTCATATTTATACCAAAAGCAGAGTTCTTCATGCAGAGATGAAGGACAGGCGGATGATAAACGTTACGGATACTGAAGGGAATTGCTACAGCGGGGACGGATTTGTGGATGCAACGGGAACTGCCGGGCCAATGAACAATTGCAGTAAATACGGTAATGGCTGTGCTATGTGCATTCTTCGCTGCCCAAGTTTTGGAGGGAGAGTATCACTTACCAGTCTGGCCGGAGTGCAGGAGAAAATGGGTAGAAGGCCAGGAGGGGCTGTGGGATCTATGAGCGGTTCCTGTAAGCTTTATAAAGAATCCCTGTCTTTGGAGATACAGGAACTTCTTGAAAGAGATGGAGTGGCTGTTGTGCCCGTTCCCCCAGAACTGGTAGAAGATCATCTTGAGAAAAAATCCTGCCAGCAGTACGCACTGCCGGAGTTTCGGGAAAACCTGGTAATATTGGATACAGGGCATGGAAAGCTGATGACGCCTTACTTTCCTCTGGAAAAACTGCAAAAAATCCCGGGGTTTGAAAACGCCAGGTTTGAAGATCCTTATGCAGGGGGAAAAGGAAATTCGATGCGCTACTTTGCCATGGCTCCCAGGGACAATACACTGAAGGTAGAGGGGGTTGACAATCTCTACTGCGCAGGGGAAAAGGCAGGCCTTCTCGTTGGACATACAGAGGCCATCGTAACAGGCGTTCTGGCGGGACATAACTGTGCGAGGAGGATACAGGGGAAGCAGCAAATCACACTGCCGGATACGCTGGCAATCGGAGATATGATTTCTTTTGTAAAACAGGAAATGGAGACCCCCGAGGGGATGGAAAGAAAATATACATTTTCCGGCTCCTGTTATTTCCAGAGGATGAAAGATAAAGGGCTTTATACCACAGATACGTCTTTGATTCAAAAACAGGTAGAGGAGGCCGGACTCTCCGGGTATTTTTCCCACAGCGGAAAAAAGGATTGTGTTTCCTGAAACCTTATCATATAATCAAGAAAAAGATATGGGAGGAGAGACAGTATGGAACCAAAGGTAATAGTAGTAGATTATAAAGATAACCCCATGGGAGAGATGAACAAAAGCGAGGCCCACGCATCACCGAATCTTCACCGGGCATTTTCCGTCTTCCTGCACAAAGACGGCAGAGTCCTGCTGCAGAAAAGGGCAAAAGACAAATATCACTGCGGGGGACTGTGGACCAATACCTGCTGCTCTCATCCCCGTCCAGGCGAAGAAACCTTGGAAGCCGCCAGGCGCAGACTTTGGGAGGAAATGAAAATTACAGCAGGGGATTTGGAGGAGATCCATTCCTTTGTATACTATTACAGCTTTCCTTACGGAGTGACAGAGTTTGAATACGATCATGTAATAATCGGGGAATACAGAGGAACTTTTGAGCTGAATCCCGAGGAGGCAGAAGAGGCAGCGTGGGTGGAGAAAGAAGAACTTCTGCAGGATATGAGGGAGAATCCACAGAAGTATACGCCGTGGTTTCTGATTTGTGCTCCGGAAGTAGTAAAGAGAATATAAAAGGGGACAGGGCAGTTCGAGTTTGGGACACCCCGAACCTATTTTGGGACGTGTTCTTTTTAGAAAGAACACGTCCCCTTTTTACGTTTATCCTCTGGTTGGCGTTAATCCCGTATCGATGAAATAATGATACAGAAGATCTGCCTGGTGGGAGATATCCCCATGCTTCAGCTTTACGATCCCGATGGTAGTTGTCATTGCCTCCTCGAATGGTATACATTCCAGATTGGGAAAGAGTTCTGTATTCACCATATCTTTGGGAAGTATGGTGAATCCTAGCCCTGCGTCAACCATATTCAAAAGATAAAGGTGCCTTGAGGTGGTAAAGGCAATGTTAGGCTGAAACCCTGCCCTGGCGAACTGATCCAGGCAGAGGTGGTAAATATCGGACTCATGACTCAGTACAACAAACGGAGACTCTCTGAGCTCTTTGAGCGTCAGGGGATGCCCTTTTAGTTTTTGCCCATTTTTTTTGGAGCAGACAAGAGTGAATTTGTCTTCCTGAATGGGGCAGTACTGGTATTGCTCTGAAACAAGATAATTCAGCCGCAGGATGGAAAGATCGATTTTTCCGTTATCCAGCAGTTTGAGAAGTTCCGATTGGTTTGCCTCGGTAATGTTTATCTGTATGGTATGCATGGCGTCCTGAAAAGTGGCAAGCTGCTGGGCAATATGATAATCCTGCATCAGCGGGAGAGTCCCGAAGTAGACGGTCTCTGAAGCCGCATCTTTCTGCAGATAGGACATTTTTGTCATCAATTCTGTGTATGTACGGTTAAATTTCTGTGCGTATTTTAAAAAGATTTCTCCCGCCGGTGTCAGAGAAACTTTATTATTGGAGCGGACAAACAGCTCCAATCCTATTTCCGCCTCCAAAGCCTTAATCTGTTTTGACAAAGATGACTGAGAAATATACATCTCATCAGCGGCGGCAGAGAATCCCCCGAATTCCAAAATTGCTAAAAAATCCTTAACCTGAGCAATCGTCATCTTTCATTCCCCCATTCTTTCTATATATGTATAGGTGTTATACATATATCTTATCCTTTCTATTTTACAGCTTTCCCTGAAAATTTCCACTGCTTTTTGTTATTTTAAGTGATTATTTCTATTTATTGTCTAATTAGGCAATTCCGTTTTGGAATGGCCAGGTGATGAAAGTGAATTGTGCACAAAAACCTCAAGTGATATACTAAGTGTGTCGTCAAAAGAGTAAAAAAGTGCACTATGAAAAAGCATAAAAATAAAAAGTGCACAAAAAATAGGTAAAAGGAGGAATTGAAGTGGCTAAAGTTTACAAGGATTTAAGGAGTTTTTTAGAGACTCTGGAAGAAGAAGGACAGTTAGTCCGTATCAAAGATGAGGTTATGCCGGAGCCGGATATCGCTTCTGCTGGCCGTGCAGCCGCTAACATCAAGAATGGTCCTGCAGTTTTATTTGAAAAGGTAAACGGTTACAAATATTCCGTAGTGACAAACGTTCATGGTTCCTGGGCGAATCATGCGTTAATGTTAGGTATGCCAAAGGATACTCCCACAAAGGAGCAGTTCTTTGAACTGAACCGCAGATGGGATAAGTTCCCGGTAGAACCTAATATTGTTTCCAGAGAAGAAGCTCCCTGTAAAGAAAACGTAGTGGATAAGGACATCAATCTGTTCGAGATTCTTCCGCTCTACAGAATTAATGACCAGGACTCTGGATTTTTCCTTTCCAAAGCATCTGTTGTTACAGCAGATCCGGAAGAACCAGGCAACTTTGACAAGATGAATGTAGGTACATACCGTATCCAGGTAAAAGATAAGGATCGCGTGGGAATCCAGGCATTGGCATTCCATGATATCGCAGTTCAGCTGGAAAAGGCTGAAAGGAAGAATGAAAAGCTTCCAATCGCCATTACACTTGGAAACAGCCCATTAGTTACATTCATGGCCTCCACACCGATTGGATATACCCAGAATGAGTATGAATTTGTGGGCGCTCTGCAGGACGGGGTTCCTACAGATATTGTTAAGTCAGATTTATATGATCATCTTTACGTTCCGGCTGGATCAGAAGTGGTTCTGGAAGGATATATTGAGCCGCGCGTGCGTGAAGTAGAAGGCCCCTTCGGAGAATTCCCGGGCTCCTATTCCGGCTGCCGTCAGCAGTGTGTAGTGCGTATTGAGAGAGTTACCCACAGGACAAATCCTATTTTCGAAAATCTGTATCTGGGAATTCCTTGGACAGAGATTGATTACCTGATGGCTTTGAATACATCCGTACCTCTGTACAAACAGATTAAAGAAAGTATCCCTGAGGTTGTAGCTGTAAATGCTATGTATACCCACGGCATGGGGGTTATTATTTCCACAAAATGCCGTTACGGCGGATACGGAAAAGGCGTTGCTTTCCGTCTCTTGTCCACACCTCATGGAATGCCTTACTCCAAGGTTGTAATCGTAGTAGATGAATTTGTAGATCCATTTAATTTGGAGCAGGTAATGTGGGCATTGACCACAAGAGTAAAACCAGATAAAGATGTGGCTATTATTCCTAACTGCCCGGGTATGCCTCTGGATCCATCCTCCGTACCGGCAGGTATGCATACGAAGATGATCATAGATGCAACAACTCCGGTAGCTCCGGAGCCGAATCCAAGAGAAGTAGAACTTCTGGAGCCGCCTGCAAAGACAGAAGAATGGGAAAAAATTATCCGCAGCATGTTTAAATAATAAGGAGGTAATGGAACATGAAGTGTCCGCGTTGTGATAGTGATAAAGTAAGAAAAATGGTTGACTCTCCCGTAGGAAATGCCTGGGAAGTGTATTTATGTGATAAGTGCTACTACTCCTGGAGATCTACAGAGACACCGCACATTCATGATAAATTTAAACTGGACGATGAAAAGATCGCTCATATGCAGGTTATTCCACCTGTACCACCATTAGATAAATAAAACCTGAGCAAAAGAATCCCCGTGCCGGACCAGACTGCATGGCCCGGCATGAGGATTCATAATAAGAGCAAAGAGGGGTAACAGCGAATGAATAAGAAAAGAATAGGTTTTTTTCTAGGTATTGCAGTTGCGGTAATTATTTATTTTCTTCCCTTAAAGGGAATTGAACCGGCAGGTCAGACCTGCTTGGCCTTAACACTTATGACCGTTGTCTGGTGGGCAACTCAGGTTGCACAGTCCGGATATGTAGGCGGTATCTATTTAATGGCACTGGTAATATTTAAAGTAGCGGAGCCGGCTCTCGTATTCAAATCCTGGATCGGTCCTACCATGTTTTTGATTATCGGTGCATATTTGATTGCAGGTGCGGTAAAGGACTCCGGACTGGGAGAGAGAATCGCATACGCATTTATTAACAAATTTGTAAGATCTTATAAAGGTATTATTGTTTCTATCTTTGTGCTTACCTTTATTATGAGTGTTTTGATTCCCCATCCATGGCCCAGAGCATTTCTGATTATGTCTGTAATGGCAGTAGTAATTCAGAGTGCCAAAATGCCAAAAGAGGATGCAGTAAAAATCGGATTTACCGTATTCGCAGCATCTGTACCGGTATCTCTGATCTTCCTGACCGGCGACAGTACCATCAACCCCCTGGCAGTAGCCAACTCCGGAGAATCTCTGGGATGGCTTGGCTGGTTTAAGGTAATGGGTGTTCCGGCCATTGTAGCGTCAATACTCACGTTGATTTTAATCCTTATTCTGTTTAAACCGACAAAAGAGGTACATATAAATCTGGATGAAATCCATGAAAAACAAAAAGCTTTAGGCCCTCTCTCCGCACTGGAAAAGAGAACTGCCGTATGGCTTGTAATTGCCATCGTATTATGGGCAACCGACTCTATCCATGGCATTAATATCGGCTGGATCACGCTGGGTGTTGCCATGTGTATGAGTATGCCTGTTGTTGGAGAGGTTCTGACTCCAAAATCCTGGGGACAGGTACCTGTGCATGTATTAATCTTCCTGACATCTGCCATGGCTATCGGCAGTGTGGGCGGTGAAACTGGAATGAACGCATGGCTGGCAGACACAATCCTGCCTTCTACCGTTCCCTCTAACCTGTTTGTACTGGCAGCATTTATTGCGGTTATTTCTATTGTTATCCATATGTTCATGGGTTCTGTTATCGCTGTTATGGGTGTTGCGATTCCCGCGCTTATGGCATTTACATCACCCATGGGCATCAGCCCCCTGGCAACCGCACTGTTTGTATACACAGCAGTAGCCAGCCACTATATCCTTCCGTTCCACCACCTGAATATGCTGGTAGGACAGGGAGAGGAAAATGGAAAGTATACGCAGAAAGAATGTATTCGTCTGGGTATCCCATTAATAGCAGTTGTATTTATTGTAACAGTTTTGATAGAAGTTCCCTGGTGGAAGATTATCGGTCTGTTATAATTAGAGAAGTATTCAAGTATATGTTTCGCAGGCCGGAGACAGTATTACAGCCTCTGGTCTGCAAGTAAAAGATAAAGGCGGTAAAAACATGAGAATAATCGTAGGCGTAACCGGCGCTTCCGGGGTTGAGATGAGTTATTACCTGGTAAGGGCGTTAAAAAACATCGAAGGCTGTGAGGTACACCTTATTATGACCGCTGGGGCAAAGAAGACCTGGGAGTTAGAATGCGATATTCCCCTGGAGGACCTGATTTCTCTGGCAGATGTAGTTCACGAGGATAAAAACCTTGCGGCTGCCGTATCCAGCGGTTCTTATGTGACAGACGGTATGATAATTATGCCCTGCAGCATGAAAACATTGGCCGGTATCACAGCAGGATATGCAGAGAATTTGATGGTTCGGGCCGCTGATGTTTGTATGAAGGAAGGGCGAAAAGTAGTGCTGGTTCCCAGAGAGATGCCTTTTAGCAGACTGCATCTCAGAAATCTGAAGGAGGCAGCAGAGCTTGGGTGTGTTATTGTCCCCCCCATGCTGACTTTTTACAATGGACCGAAAACACTGGAGGATCAGATTAACCACATTGTGGGGAAGGTACTGATGCAGTTTGGGATAACCCATGATAAATTTGTACCCTGGACAGGAGCGGATGAATAATGAAGACATTTCATGTGATGACGGCTGAGGGCAGCAGATATCAGACAGAAGCTTGGGCCGTATCCTGCGGAGAGGATCTCAGTGTCACTATATGCGGGGGTTCCCGGTACCATGTGGGAGCCACTGCTCTGGGATGTGCCCGGCCTCTGTATGAGGGAAAGCCCAGACGCTCTGCAACAGTAAGTGTGCTCTGCGCTTTTGAACATAAAGATGATGAAGTGGCCAGATGGGCGGCCAGATACCTGGCTACAGAACTTGACTGCAGGGTATCCGTGGCAGCCGGAGTACATATTGATGAGGCTGCGGCAGAGGAGCTCCAGATCCTGATGGATAACAGCCGGGAAGTTTGTGATAAAATAATTGCTGCAGTAAAAGAAGCGAACCGTTAAAGGAGGTTTTAAAATGGCAAAAATAGAAGATTTACGTTCCGCTTTGGAATACTTAAAAGAAATTGACGGACAGTTGGTAGAGACAGATGTAGAAGTAGATCCCCGTGCAGAACTCTCAGGAGTGTACCGTTATGTGGGGGCAGGCGGAACTGTTGCAAGACCTACACAGGAAGGTCCTGCCATGGTATTTAACAAGGTAAAAGGACATGAGGACGCAAGAGTAGCCATCGGACTATTGGCAAGCAGAAAAAGAGTTGGTTATCTGCTCAACGAAAAACCAGAACGTCTGGGCTTTCTGTTAAATGAGGCAGTTTCTGCACCCATAGCACCGGTAGTCGTTGACAACAAAGAGGCTAAATGCCAGGAAGTGGTTCATTATGCAGATGAGCCGGGATTCGATATCCGCAAATTAATTCCTGCTCCTACCAATACTGAGGAAGACGCAGGACCCTATATTACCATGGGACTTTGCTATGCGTCAGACCCTGAGACGAAAGAGTCTGATATTACCATTCACCGTCTCTGTCTGCAGAGCAAAGATGAAATTTCCATGTATTTTGTGCCAGGTGCCCGTCATCTGGGAGTATTTCGTGAAAAAGCAGAGGCGATGGGCAAACCGCTGCCTATCTCTATCAGCGTAGGGGTAGATCCGGCCATTGAAATTGCTGCCTGCTTCGAGCCTCCCACAACCCCTCTGGGATATAATGAATTAGGCGCAGCCGGGGCTATCCGCAAGGAAGCTGTAAAGCTAACCAACTGTCTGACCATCGATGAGAGATGCATTGCCAATGCAGAGTATGTCATCGAGGGAGAACTGCTCCCAGATGTACGGGTGAGAGAGGATGTCCAGTCAGATACCGGAAAAGCAATGCCTGAATTCCCTGGGTATACAGGTGCAGCCAATCCATCTGTTCCAATCATTAAGGTAAAAGCTGTAACCACAAGAAAGAATCCCATTATGCAGTCCTGTATCGGGCCAAGCGAGGAGCATGTAAGCATGGCCGGTATTCCTACCGAAGCCAGTATTATTTCCATGGTAGAACGTGCGATGCCCGGAAAACTTCAGAATGTATACTGTGCTTCCAGCGGCGGCGGAAAATATATGGCAGTGATGCAGTTTAAGAAGGCAGTTCCCTCTGACGAAGGAAGACAGCGTCAGGCAGCGCTTCTGGCTTTCTCTGCATTCAGTGAATTGAAACATGTATTCCTGGTAGACGAAGATGTAGATTGTTTCGATATCAAAGATGTAGTCTGGGCAATGAATACTCGTTTCCAGGCAGATGTAGACCTGATTCCGATTCCTGGAGTCCGCTGCCATCCTCTGGATCCCTCCAATGATCCTGCCATGTCACCATCCATCAGGGATCATGGAATTGCCTGCAAAGCTATTTTTGACTGTACAGTGCCATTTTCAGAGAAAGACAGGTTCCACCGTTCAAAATTTAAAGAACTGGATCCTGCACATTGGGTTCCTGAACTATTTAAATAAGAAGAAAAGCGTCCCACTTCATTTGATGAGGTGGGACGCTTTTTTCTCTTCCTGTTTAAGGCTAATTTCAGGAAGCTCCTGTATGATAGATACGATAATAAGGAAGTATTCCAGAATGACACATGTAAAAGGAGCAGGTAATGAGGACAAAGATATCAGGCAAATGGAAGGAATTGAGTGTTCAAAAAAGGATCGTCTGCATCACCAGTGTCACTGCGGTATGTATGGCGCTCGTTGTAATCACAGGAATCTCTGTGTATAAAAAGCATGGGGGGACGGCAGAAACAGCCGGCCGGCAGCGGACAGAAACGGAAATACCCCAGTCAGAGGGGGTGAGCGGCAGCGGATATGTGGCATACGGCACAGTTGTACAGGAATTTACGCTCCCCTTGACAGACGAGGAGACTGCTGCCCCCCTGGTGGTGGAGGAGGTCTGCGTGAGTGCGCAGGATACAGTCACAGAGGGGGATCAAATCTTAAAGGTCACAAAGGAAAGTCTGGAACAGGCGGAGAGATTCCTTGAGAAGACAGTAAAGAATGCTGAGAATGCTCTCGTTACTGAAAGACTGGAATACACAAAAGCTAAGATGGAGGCAGAATATACTTACATATCAGAGGCAGGCTTGAACGAGACTGCGAAAGCTGAATATGAGAGCCAAATCGCTGCTTTGGAAGAAAAAGTGAGCAGTGCCCAGTCTGCACTGGAAGAAGCGTATCTCACGGTCAATGATAATCCCGATTCCATTGCTGAAAAAGAAAATCAGATTGCCTCTCTCAACAGCCAGAGCAGCGAGGCAGAAGCGCAGCTGTCCCAGACACAGGGAGAATTGTCTTCTGTGAAGGAAGTTTACGAACAGAAAAAGTCTGGATATGAAACAGCCCTGGAAGAACTCAGAGCGATTGCGATTGTCTACCGGTATCTGGGTGCTTACAGGGGAAAAGATACCCTGGAGCTGGATGCAGTTCTGACAGAGATATCCAAAGAGGCAGCAGAGTTAGCAGGTAGTTCCGGGGGTACTCAGGCTGCCCAGGCGTTCTCCGTCAGTGCACCGGCAGCCGAACAGAGTGCCGCATCCGGAAGCCGTGAAGCAGAAGAGGCTGTCAGTGAAGCCGGGACAGCCAGTGAAGTAGATACTCTGCTGGAAAGCTTGCAGGGACAGTACAGCACGGCAAAAAGTACCTATGAGGAGTGTAAGAATGCATACAAGGATATAAAATCAGAGAAAGATGAGCTGGACAAAGAAGTGGCAGAGTGCCAGTCAGTTTTATCATCAGCTGAGAAGTCTGTCAGTTCCCTGAATCAGGAAGTGAACCAGCTGACCCAGGAGCTGGAGAAAGCAGCCAGCCAGCTGCCCTCTCTGGAAGCGGCCTATGCGGAAGCCCTGAACAACCAGGTAACCGAAATGGTCTCAGTAAAAGAAACGTACCGCTCCGACATGCTCTCCTACGAGTATGCGAAGAATAATTATGATCTAACCATGGAGAAGCTGGATCAGGAGTTAGAGAAAGCAGAAGAGGCGGTGGCCACAGCACAGGAAAATGCGGAGCTTTTGGCAACCCAGTATCAGGACGGAATTGTAAGAGCCGTACGGGACGGAAAGATACAGATGATAGGATGTCAGGAGGGGGATGAATTGTCCGGTCAGAGTTCTCTTGTATTTTACGAAGACACTTCCTATAAGAATATCTCAATTTCGGTTAGTCAAGAGGATGTCACAAGTGTAGAGGTGGGAGATACGGCGATGATTTATATTGAGGAGACCGGACAGCTGGAGGGGACGGTAACAGCGGTATCTGCATCATCGGCTTCCGAGAGTGTCTCTAGTGTTTCTTATACGGTTACAGTGGCCATAGATGGTGAAAGTGAGGGGATAGAAAACGGCACGTCCGCAGCCGTATACCTGAATATGGAAGGTATAATGGGAGGTCCCCAGGAAAATAATCTCAAAAGCCCGGGGGATCAGGATCCTTAATGGAAGCTTATTGCAGTATCAGTTCATAGTGTGTTATAATTCCCATATTATATTTTAGAAAGAATAAATGGGAAAATAGATGATAAGAAAAATAAAACAAATGTGGAAGGCTGTACATATGGAACTGCAGGAGCACAAAAGTTCCTTTCTGGTTTATGTGATACTTCGGCTGGCAGTGCTTCTTATGATGGTACTGCAGCTGTTTAACGGCAATTATGAAAATGTATTTTTGTGCTTGCTGACCCTGGTACTCTTGATGGTGCCCAGCTTTATCCAGGTAAATCTGAAGATTGAGCTGCCAACCACACTTGAAATCATTATTCTCCTGTTTATATTTGCAGCTGAGATATTAGGAGAGATACAGGCATACTACATCAGATTCCCAGGATGGGATACACTTCTTCACACTGTCAACGGTTTTCTGGCTGCAGCCATTGGATTTTCTCTGGTGGATCTGCTGAACCGGAATGAAAAAGTAAAGTTTCAACTGTCTCCTGCATTTACGGCTATAGTAGCTTTCTGCTTTTCTATGACCATCGGTGTCATCTGGGAGTTTTTTGAATGTGGTATGGACTTATTCCTGGGTTTTGATATGCAGAAGGATACGGTGCTCCATTCCATTACATCAGTTATGCTGGATCCCACAAAGGGGAATCATCCTGTCACTATCGAGGGGATCAAGGATGTGGCTGTCAACGGAGAAAGCCTGGGGCTGGGAGGATATCTGGATATCGGCCTTCTGGATACCATGAAAGATCTTTTTGTAAACTTTATCGGTGCGGTAGTCTTTTCTGTCATTGGATTCTTCTATGTTAAATCCAGAGGAAAAGGAAAAATGGCCAGACGCTTTATTCCCAGACGGAAAAAGAGAGAGGCCGACTTTTTGCGCATCATTCAGGAAGAAGAAAAAAAGGAAGAATAAAATAGTAAATGGAAGCTAACCCGCGGGGATACCAAAGATAAGGTGTCACCGCGGGTTTTTCTGTGCATGCCTGCGCTTTTTAAGGTTAATTTCAGGAATAACTAGTATGATAAGGTAGAATAAAAAAGGCTTACGAAATTCAGAATATACAGGCAAGGAGTAAAGAAATGAAAAAAAAGAGAATTATAGCCGTTGCTGTCACTGCCGTCGTTGTTGTATCCGCGGTATCCGTTCTCTGCTATTACAGGGGAAATGAAAAAACAGCAGAGGTAGTCACCAAGGAGACAACGGTAGAGAGAGGCAATATTGTAACCGGAATCACAGAGAGCGGCAGTGTCAGTGTAGGAACCCAGACTCAGGAATACGATCTGGAAATTGTACAGGTAGATCTCACCTCAGCAAATACAGGGAGCAGCAGTACGGGGACATCAAATTCTTCAGTATCGAATTCTTCTGGAACCATCAGTCAGCAGGAGACAGAGGAAAGCAGCAAAACAGAAACCGGGGGAACCAATCAGGCAGCCCCGGGCAATATGAGTACAGGAGGTACAGACAGTGTGTCCGGTTTCATCCAGACCTCAAGTGGAAGTACTGCTGTTCCTTCTGCGGGCAGTACAACCGGAACTTCCTCAGAGACAACTCTGGTTGTGGAGGAGGTCTACATAGCACAGGGGCAAAAGGTAAATGCCGGAGAACCGATATTGAAGGTGACAGCGGACAGTACGGACGCCTTTCGGGCAGAATTGGAACGTGCAGTTGCGAATGCCGAACTGGCTTTAAAGGCAGCCGAACTGGAAGACGAAGAGACAAAATTAAAGGCAGAGAGCGAATACGAAACCTATCAGGCAGCCGGCAGCGTGGCAGAAGCGGTGTATGAGGCAGAGATTGCCTCTATTGACAATAATATTGCTTCCCTCCAGTCCCAGCTGGATAGCACCAGTGATGCTGCACAGGCAGCCAGCCTTCAGTCCCAGCTGGATCAGGCAAACCGTGAAGCCGAGACCAAAAAATTGGAGGCCAGACAGAAATATGAAGAGACCATGCTCAATTATGAAAATGCAAAAGAATTGTATGAGGTTTCGATGAACAGTGTTGGTCAGGCGGCAGAGGAGGCGCAGGAGACTTTGGATACCGCCAGTGAAAACTTGGCCGCTTTCCAGTCGCTGGTTATAGACAATACCATTTACGCGGCCTGCAGCGGGACTGTGGTCACCTCTTCCTATGCGGCGGGCGACAGCCTGAATAGCGAGACTCCTCTGGCAGAATATGCAGATGAAGGTGCAGTCACCATAGAAGTTTCCGTCATGCAGGATGATATTGAAAGTGTGACGATAGGAGATGAGGTGCAGATTTCATTTGCAGCTTTTGCAGATGAGACTTATTCCGGCACAGTTACGGCTATAGATGCAGCGGATACCACTTCTTCCACCGTCAGCTATCCGGTTACCATTGCCCTTGACACGGTGCCGGAAAAAGTGCTGACAGGGATGACAGCCAATGTGACATTTATTACCAAAGAAATAGAGGATGTACTTTATGTATCCAATAAGGCAGTGATAGCTGAAGATGCAAAATCTTATGTGAAAGTAAAAGACGACTCCGGCAATGTGCAGAAGGTGGAAGTAACTACAGGGTTTTCTGACGGGGTGCATGTAGAGATCCAGGAGGGACTCAAGGAGGGGGATACCGTTTTGATTGAAAGTAAGGTGGAATCATGAGATCGGGAGAACTGCTGCGTCTGGTATGGACGAATCTGACCCAGAATAAATTCAAGGTGATTATGACTTCTGTGGGGATTATAGTGGGAGCCGCCACCATTGTTATGGTAATAGCCATCGGAAGAGGCGGACAGATGGACGTTGCAGAACAGTTCAAAAATTTAAATGCGGGAGCGATTGATATTTCTTATGAAGGAAACGGAAGCAATATGGGCCAGTTTGAACAGAGAGGCGGGGAAAGCTCAGGGAACGATTTTGGCGGAGGTCCCATGCCGGGAGGAGGTTCAGGGCCTCAGGGAACTTTTGGTTCTGATATGGGCGCTGACTTTTTCAGTGGAGGCATGCAGATGCCGGATATGGGAGCGTTTGGCGGATTCGGGCAGTCTGACCGGATTAACCAGGAAGCGGTTACCTTGTCATTGGACGATGTGGACGATCTGGAGACTTTTGTACCGGATATCACCTCTGTGTCCATCTCCTATTCTACCAAGCAGGAGGTGGATGGGGGAGAGCTGGAGGAGGCAGCCTCCTATACCGTGGCAGGTGTGCAGAGTGGGTTCAGGGACATCAGCAATCTCTCTATGGCTATCGGGGATTTTCTGACAGATGCCAACGATGAGAATATGGAAAAGGTGTGTGTGCTGGGAGCGACAGCGGCAAAAGAGATTTTCGGAAGTGCCTACGAAGCCTATGACGGTGAGATTTATATAGACAACAGGCCTTATGTGGTGAACGGCGTAATAGAAGAAGTGGGAACTGTCTCTTCCGGAATCAGCCCTGATGAAGGCATATTTATCCCTTATAATACTGGAGTCAAGTATATTACAGGCAGCAGCATCAGTCCCACTATTACGGTGATAGCCTCTAATGTGGATGAGATCAGCACGGTGATCACGAATATAGAAACAGTTCTTGCAGAGAGCTATCCCAATACGGAATTTACCATTTCTGATGCGGGAAGCAAGATGGAAGCCGCCGCTGAATCCAATAATATACTGACCATGCTTCTGATTGCCATGGCAGCCATTGTCTTTGTAGTGGGAGGAATCGGGATTATGAATGTCTTATTTGTCACAGTAAAAGAGCGGACAAAGGAAATCGGGATCCTGAAATCCATGGGATGTTCCAAGAAGGATATACTGCTGGAATTCCTGATGGAATCCAGTGTGATCAGTATCATCGGAGGTTTCCTGGGCGTCGGATTCAGCTTCCTTGTTACACCCATTGTAGAACATTTTAGCGTAAGGGTGGAGCTTTCTTTGTGGGGTGCTGTGCTGGCAGTTATCTTTGCCGTTATCACCGGCACTCTCTTTGGATTTTATCCCGCACTCAAAGCATCCCGTTTGATTCCTATAGAAGCATTGAGCGAGGAGTAAAAACATGAGAAAAATGATATGTTTGTGCATTACAGGGATTCTGCTGCTGTCGGGCTGCGGTAAAAGCGCCCAGGCCGGCACTGGTGCAGCAGAAGAGACAGCGCTGAAGGATAATCAGGAAGTAGTCTATGGACAGATAGAAACCATTGTGGGCAATGATATGACCATTGCCCTGGCAGAGGCAGAAGAGACAGAAGTACAGGGGAAGTCCCCTGCTCAGATGACAGAGGAACCAACATCCGCTGACGGGGAGAGCCAGTTCCCTGGCCGGGACAGTATGCCTGATATGGGGGAGATGCCTTCTCAGGGGGAGATGCCTTCTCAGGGGGAGATGCCTTCTCAGGGGGAGATACCTTCTCCGGGGGAGATGCCTGGGGAGGTTCAAAACGGCGGGACACTGAAAGATTCCCAGGGAAATGCCAATATTCAGAATGAGGAGGATGCGCGGAAAAATGAAGATACAGAGGAAACGAAACTGGTTACCACCTACACTCTGACCGGAGAGAAAAAAGACATGAGGATTCCTGTGGGCACCACAGTGACCACCAGTCTGGGTACTGCTACCACGTTTTCCCGGCTGGCAGCAGGGGATATGGTAAAGCTTGTGGTACAAAAAGAGGAAGACAGTAAGGAAGTAATTGTGGGGATATGGATTGTGGGGTGAAAATATGAAATTACACAAAGTCAAAGAAAAGAAGACAAGGGAGAAGCTAACAAATGAATTTCCGGATCAGAAGGTTATGATTCATATGGACAAAATTAATAAAAGCTACCAGATGGGAGAGGAAAAGCTCCATGTACTAAAAGATGTCAGTCTGACTGTGGAGAAGGGAGAATTTCTGGCCATCCTGGGACCATCCGGTTCCGGCAAATCCACTCTAATGAATATGATTGGATGTATGGATATACCTGACTCAGGAGCGTACTATCTGGACGGAGATGCCATACACGAAAAGAGAGACAAAGAACTGAACAAAGTGAGAAACCGGGAGATCGGTTTTATCTTCCAGAAATACCATCTCATCTCCACTTATACTGTGGTGCAGAACATTATCATGCCCCTTCTTATCCGGGGAATGAGCCATCGGCAGGCCCAGGATGCCTGCGCGGAGACAATCCATATGCTGGGGCTGTCCGATCGGCTGAATCACAAACCTTCGGAGCTCTCCGGCGGACAGCAGCAGAGAGTAGCCATCGCCAGAGCGCTGGTATCAGAGCCCGCTGTATTGCTTGCGGATGAACCCACCGGCGCACTGGACACCAGAAGCGGAGAAGAAGTGCTGAAGCTATTTGGAAAATTAAATAAAATGGGCCATACTATAGTGATGATTACCCACGATCTGGAGGTAGCCAAGGCGGCGCGGCGCACGGTAAAAATCGTGGATGGGATGGTCTTTGAGTAAACGAAGTTCGGGAATATGAAAACAAGGATCCCGGAGACAGGCAGAAAATAAGAGCGGCACGGTACCGCTCTTATTTTTCTGAATATTAAGTCTGTAATTTATTTTACTACAACACCTGATTTGATTACATTGACAAGATTGTATTTGAATGCGGAGATGTCCTCCAGCGGGTTCTTGTCCAGAGCGATGATATCGGCCACCTTGCCTTCCTTCAGTGTACCGTAATCCTGATCCTTGTATACAATTCGTGCACTGTCAATGGTAGCCTGTTTGATTATATCCATCTCATCCATATCCCAGAAATCTCTTCTCAGAGCGAATTCATCTGCGTTTTCCCCGTGTGTCAGAGGGGTACCGCCCTGGTCTGTACCGAAACCAATGGTAAGTCCTGCTTCGTAGGCCTTGCGAACTCCGACTCTTAGAGATTCCAGAACCTTCTGGGCTTTTGCCTTCATGAAAATAGAGGTTTCGGGAACACTGTCAGCCAGTCCGTGAAGAATATTCAGAGTAGGCACAATGTAAGTGGTATCATTATCCTTTAACATTTCAATAGCCTCGTCGTCAAGGATAGAGGCATGTTCAATTGTGCGGACGCCTGCGATAATAGAATTTTTAATGGCCTGGGTTCCATGACAGTGGGTTGCCACATAGGTATCTTTAAAACGTGCTGCTTCCACAACTGCCCGTAATTCATCCAGGGTATAAATCGGCTGTCCGGGAGCTCCGCCCGGATTCATAACCGCACCGGTTCCCATGATTTTAATAAAGTCAGCACCTGCTTTCATTTCTTCCCGCACAGATTTCCAGATGGCATCTCTGCCGTCAGCCTCATTATACAGGCCGGCAAAGAAATCATTTCCGCACTCTGTTGGGGTTACAATTTTTCCGGAGGCGATGATATTCGGTCCGGGGAAGTTGCCGGCATTGATTGCATTGCGCAGTTCAATGGCAACATTGTGGGAGGATCCTACATCTCTAACGGTTGTAAAACCTGCCATCAGTGTGTCGTTGGCAAATTTAACTGCGTCCAAGGCCTGCTGAACCGGAGATTTTGCATTGTCTACCAGCGTCTCTCCGCCGGAGAGTGTCAGATGAATATGTAAATCGAAAAGTCCGGGAAGTACGTATTTGCCCGCCATGTCAACCGTTTCCGCATCTTCCCAGTCTGTTCCGCAGGGAGCAATGCTCTTGATCCGGTCACCGTCTATCAGGATATCACCGGTTGCATTTTCATAGCCTTCTACTAATTCCCCCAGAAAGTTACAGTTTTTTAAAACTAACATAATACCTCCTTCTGCCATCCCCATATGGCATATGTATTTAATATTATACCCTTATAGTATCATAGGGAAAATATTTTGTAAATTATAATTTAATGTATAAAATGCATGCTTTATTTATACAATTATTTGATTAATTTTTTGATGTTTTTGTAATCCATCCCGTAGCTGTCACTGACATTTTTACAGGTACTGAAACCGTCATAAGTATTAATGCCTGAGAAGATCACATCATTGTCTAGACAGGCTTTTTCAAGGCCTTTGCCGGCGATCTGGAGACCGTATTTCAAGGTGGCATTGGTGAGGGCAATGGTTGAGGTTCTGGGAACGGCTCCCGGCATGTTTCCGACACAGTAGTGAACTACACCGTCAACCTCAAAGGTGGGATCATCATGGTAGGTTACTCTTGTTGTCTCACAGCAGCCTCCCTGATCCACAGCTACGTCTACAATCAGACTGCCCGGCTTCATGTCCTTCAAATATTCTTTTTTAATGAGCTTGGGAGCCGCCTTTCCCGGAATCAGTACAGAGCCGATGACCAGATCTGCCTGAGCCAGCTGGCTTTGGATGTTGGAAGGCGTGCTGTATAAGGTCTGGATGCGGGCTCCAAAGATATCATCCAGGTAGGCCAGACGTTCCAGATTAATATCCATAATCGTTACGTCGGCGCCCATGCCCACTGCAATTTTGCAGGCGTTGGTACCTACACTGCCTGCCCCCAGGATAACAACTTTAGCCTTAGGGGTTCCCGGTACGCCTGAGAGCAGTACGCCAGATCCGCCAAATGGCTTCTCCAGATATTTTGCTCCTTCCTGGATACTCAGACGCCCTGCAATCTGGCTCATAGGGGAAAGAAGCGGAATACTGCCATTTCTCTCAATCAAAGTTTCGTAGGCCACTCCTCTGATACCAGAGGACAGCATAGCGTCTGTGAGAGGACGGTCTGCTGCCAGGTGAAGGTAGGTGTAAAGGATTAAATCTTTGCGGAAATACGAATACTCGGATTCCAGAGGCTCTTTTACTTTGATCATCATTTCGCAGGTGTCCCACACTTCTTTCGGTGTATCCAGTATGACAGCCCCTGCTTTTTCATATTCTTCTGTGGTGAAGCCGGAACCAATACCGGCGTCTCTTTCAATATATACGGTATGACCTGCATCTGCATAGGATTTGACATTGTCTGGCGTCATTCCCACACGGTATTCATTATTTTTAATTTCTTTTACACATCCTACTTTCATTCTGATTCTCCATTCTTCATTTTTTAAACTAACCACAGTACCATGCGCGCTTGGATAATAAGGAATATTATTCTTCAAAATAATAAAAAGATGAAAAATATTCTTTAATATAAATCTAGAATAGCATGAGTAGAATAAAAAAACAATTAGCATTATAGCACCAAATTTTTGAATAAAAATTATATATAATTACCAAAATTTAAAAGTTAGAAATGATATTTTTATAACAAACTTACAATGCCTAAGGAAAATTAAGTTGAAAAAACAGAAGGAATATGTTTAAATAGTATCTATAGAAAGTGAAATAATTCACAATTTGAAACTCAGTGAGGGGAACAGCTGTTACATTTACAGCGGAAAGTGAGAAAAGAGTGAACAGTATAAGGGCATTAATATTTAATTCCAATCTGACAAAGACAGAGCAGGTTATTGGGGATTTTGTTCTGGATAATCTGGGGGACGCCTGTTTTATGACCTCCACAGACATAGCAGTACATCTGGGGGTCAGTGAAGCTTCTGTCATACGGTTTGCGAAAAAACTGGGATATTCTGGTTTTATGGAATTTCAGAAAACAATTCGATCCTGCTATCAAAAGGAAAAAAACCAAATTTCCGCAAGCCTGGATATTCCTGCAGAGCGTCTGAAAAAAAGCAGACAGCAGGAGGATAAGAATTATATCAGTAACTATGCTGCGATAGTACAGAATAATCTTACCAGCGCGCTGGTAAATAACAAGTGGGAGACGTATGAAAAAGCCATTGATTTAATACTGGGCAGCCAGAACAAATATATTCTGGGCACCAGGGCTAATATGGGGCTGGCCGCAGACTGCTATGTACTGCTTAAGAGAATTATACCCGGGGTAATAATAACTAACACATCGGCTGCAAGTGTGATTGATAACCTGAGTGATATAAAAAAAGAGGACTGTCTTATTGCCTTTAGTTTTCCCCGATATTCAGAATTAGACCGTGTGGCCATGGAGATGGCCAAGGATGCAGGGGCGCGGATTATCCTTGTGACAGACAGACACAGTGCACCTTTGGCTTCCTATGCTGAAGTCATTTTTACAGTAGATATAGACAGCAATGATTATTTTAATTCCTTTGTTGCGGGATATTTTATTATTGAAATATTATGTGTGGGAATGAGCAGAAGGCTGGGGAATGTCCACGAAGAAAAATTAAAGCATATTGACCATTATCTGGATATGCTGAGAATCTATTAAAATGAGCGCCTGATATACCGTCAGGCGCTCATAATGAGTGTTCCGAATTTTTTTCTATAAAACGTCGTGTCTGGAGCATCTTTTTATCCATCTGTTCGCCGATTGCGGCACATTCATTCAGTTCATGATATATCTCTTTGATGCTCTGGGAATTATGTTTGTAACGGGTTTGGTGATCCAGACGTGCCCAAAAATCCATAATGACGGTGCGCAGCTGGACTTCAACTCTGACAGGTTCCAGTAGTTTATTTATAATCACAGGGACTTCGAAAATAAGATGCAGGCTCCGGTATCCGCTTTTTTTAGGGGTTTTGATAAAATCTTTCTCCTTCACCAGAACCAGATCCTCTTCTTCCAGGAGCCGTTTCCGGATGGCATAGATATCATCTGTATAATCGCATACAATTCTTACCCCTGCGATGTCGTTCAGCTTTTCAGAAGCTTTTTTGACACTAACAGGATATCCCTTTTTTGTAAGCTTCCTCACAATGCTGTCCGCGGTTTTAATCCTGGAACACTGAAATTCTACGATATCACGTCCACATTCACGGCTAAGCGGATCTGTCACCGCTGCTAAATAATTTTGAATCTCTTCCACTGCAAGCTCGTATTTATAGATAAATTTCCTCTCCTGCAGTTCCCTGTATACGGGCGGCATATTTTGTTTGTCTTTCTGATGCGCCAATTTCCTCCATCCTTTCTGTACGAAATAATACATACAAGAATAGTTTATGCCGTCTAACGGAATTTGCTACCAGGAATTTGTAAACAGGAAGAAAAATTTTTGTAAAGCTGTATACTTTTTTTATTTTGGTTCATACTATAAGTAATCCACGGAGGGATGCCGCAAAGGCGCGGCGCTTTTCGTGGGGAATACAGAAGAAAAGAATAAGAATACTTATCCTCCCCCTTATAGTAACCCCGCAGCATCTTTGCTGCGGGGCTATTTTTTCTTAAATCCTCCTCTATAAATATATTTTAAAAAATTTCTACTGCGCTGTATAATTTGAAAAATAGAGGTCATACTATAAGTAATCCATCAGACAGTGCCAAGGCAACAAGGCACAGCTGTTGGTGTTAACAAAAGAAAAAGTAGAATACTTATCCTCCCCTTATTGCCCCTGCAATTATACGAACCCGCATAATTGCAGGGGCTTTGCATGTATGGTATTCTATGTACACAGATACCATATAGCAATAGCTGTATCTCCGATACAGGATTTTAGAACCCTCAGCAGCTGATGGGAGCTGTAGTGTCATAAGGCCAATCCTGATAACTCCCGGCATTGTACACCTGTGTATAACCGGCGCCGGACAGCAGTTCCACGGCCTCATTGCTGCAGTCTTGGGTACTGCAGTATACATAGATGGGGGCATCCTTGTCTGGAAGCTGTTCCTTAGACAGCATCTCTAAGCTGTTTAAAGGAATATTGATAGCCCCCGGGATATGGCCCATGCCGTAGTCATTAAAAGAGCGTACATCCACAAGAACCATCTCCTGCTTTGCATCCAGCATGCTTTTTAATTCCTCCGGTGTGGTGCTGACATTCGTTTGAGTGACCTCTGAAGCTGTCTGCTCTTTCACCGGCTCTTTCTCTTTGCAGGCAGAGAGAAGTATGGAGAGGGCAAACAGTAAAACTAATAAAACACTGAGTCCTTTTTTTGAAATACGAAACACCTCCTTATAAAACAAACTGTAATCAAATTAGTTACATTTATAACTCTATCATAACAGCAGTACAGAAGGCTGTCAAGTAAAAAGGCCTTATCCGGAACGTAATATTTTTCCGGATAAGGCTTTTTTCTTGAAGTCACACAGGCTTAAACATATTCTTCATCAATAATTTTGTTGTCAGTGGGATATACCTTTCCCTCTTTCATTACGAAGTCGCATTCACTGAGAGCGTCACAGTCTGTCAGCAGATCTCTGTGCCATGCGGATACATCAGCCAGCTTTCCTGGCTCAATGGTTCCAACGAGGTGATCCAGACGAAGTATGCCTGCATTTACGCTGGTGGCGGCTTTCAGAGTACGGAAAGGATCCATGCCGGAGCGCAGCCAGCTGCGGTACTCATACCAGCTTTCATAAGGCTGGTGTACGGCGCAGAAATCAGAGCCGTATCCCAGACGAATCTTGCTCTCACGAATGATCCTGCGGCTTTCCTTCAGCCTTGGAGCAAATTTTTTCAGTTTCATCTGGCTGTCGGCAGTATTTTTTGCGAACATATCATCGTTATCCTCAAGAGTATCCTGGAATGGTGAGAAGGTAGGCACAAGATACGTATCAGATTCTTCAAACATACGTGCCGTCTCTTCATCCATAAGAGCACCGTGTTCCATGCCGTCGATTCCGAACTGTAAAAGCTTTTTCATCATCCGTGGCGGATACACGTGTGCAGTTACCGGCTTGCCCAGGTCATGAGCTGTGCGGATGATGGTTTCCAATTCTTCGTCGTCCAGATAACTGATCTCAGGGCCTCCGTCCGGGCTCAGGAAACTTCCGGACAGGAAGATCTTGATAAAGTCAGTGCCGTATTTTACTTCTCTGCGGACCTGGGTGCGGAAAAAGTCCGGGCCGCTTCCGATGGTGTCTATCTGCATAAAGTCAGATAGGGGCTGATTTTCATAGGCATACATACTCATATCCCCCGGCATGCCCGGTCCGCCCAGCATATGTGCTCCTACATTCATACGGGCAGCAGGGAAAAGTCCCCGATCTATCACGCGTTTTGCATCTACGATTCCATATCCCAGAGGCCCCATGCCGTTGCAGCGGATGGTGGTGAAACCTCTTTCCAGGCAGCGCTCTGCCGTATGTAAAAATGCCAGGGTACTGTAGCCTTCCGAGTGGAATAAGATATTGTCTACTTCCTGCCAGCGCATCAGGTTGCCGTGTACATGGGCATCGATCATCCCCGGGGTTACTGTAAGATGACTTAAGTCAATGATTTCAACATCTTTGGGTCGGCTGAGATTCTTCCCTACTTCTTTGATTTTTCTACCCTCTACAAGAATCTCCATGTTTTCCTGCAGTTCATCCTTGATTCCGTCAAAGAGCTTACCGCAGATAATTAAGCTTTGCTTTTCCATGATTCTACCTCTTTTCTTCATTTTTTAGTCCCAGAGGACGTAAGGCACAAAAAAATAAATTCATTCCAGTGAAAAAGTTTGGCAGACATTTTCATCAAATGTGACAAAAAATCTCAAAATTTCACTATTTATATAGATTATATGTCTAAAACAAAACAATGTCAAGCTAACTGAAAAAAAGATATACAAAAAATAAATATTGACAATATTCATAAAAATGAATGACAGGAAACTAATTTTTCTTTCCGGATTTTTTTTCTTCCGCAATGGTTTTCAGCTCTTCCAGAGCATCCTTGAAGGCTCTGGAGGTAGCGCTTGGATGGCCTTTGAGCATCTGTTTCTTGTAGAATCCCAGGCGGTTTCGAACAACTCCCTGGTGTTCCCGCTCAATAATAAATTTCTCTTTCAGGCGTTCAATCTCTTCCTGAAATTGTTCATAGGTAGTACGAAGGCCCTCACTCTGCGTCAGCTCATCCAGTTTTTCCCGGATATTCTGAAGGAGTTCACCGGCGGTTTCCTTCCCGCGTTCGGCAAAGGACGGGGTAGAGAAAGCGGCGATGGCGTCCAGACGTGTCTGTACCTTCTGAAGCTCTTCTTTAGCTCTAGTCATGCGCTCCATAATATCTCTGAGATCCAGGGCGGCCTTAAAGGACAGAGCCATATCTCCTGCTATGACAACAGTCAGTATAACCGCTATCACAGCAGCCAGTGTTACATTCAGCGCCAATACGAAATGCTCAATAGGCTCATGAATAAAATCCACCAGCACGATGGTGAGAAAGCCCCACGCCAGGGAAGTGCCCAGACAGATATGTCCCTGGAAGTTCAGGGGCTTATTGCTGTAATCCCAATATCGGACTTTAAAAAGGCTTTCCATACAGACTCCTGTGATATATTCCAGTATACTGGCAGCCACGGCTCCTGCTGCAAAGGTAAGAAGCAGACTGTTCCGTACAGGAATGGTCACATACAGCATAAGTACTGCTCCGCTGCCGTACAGCGGAAGAAAAGGCCCCCTCATAAACCCTCTGTTGACAAACTTTTTCTTATGTATGGATACATAAGTGGATTCAATGCACCAGCCGATAAAACAATAAATATAGAAGAAGAGCAGCCAGTCCACCGTTGTATAGTTATAATTCATAAACTCCCTCCCAGCTTTTGATACAGCTATTATACAATCCTTTCCTTAAAAATAGCAACCGGGCAGGGGAAAAATATTAGGATTGAAAAAATCCCCCCTATCGTATATACTATATCTGTTAGAATTAAATACGAATATTAAGCAAAAGGTGGTAAGATACATGGGATTATTACAAGAGTGGAGAGATGTAGCATATTCTCAGGAGGCTGACAAAAGCCAGCTGCAGAAATTCTGGACAAATTATTTTATGATTGAAAAGGGCATCTACGAAAAACTTCTGGTGAATCCTGAAGAGGTGGTAAAAGGTACCGTTAAGGAGTTAGCAGAAAAATATGAAATAGAAGTTATGACCATGGTTGGATTCCTGGATGGAATCAACGACAGCTTAAAGGTTCCCAATCCCATCGAGGAGATGGACGAAGATACAGTTGTGAATCTGGGATTTGACAAAGAACTGTTATATAAAAACATGGTTGATGCTAAGGCTGACTGGCTTTACAATCTGCCCATGTGGGATGATATCTTTTCAGAAGATAAGAAAAAGGAATTATATCTGGAGCAGAAGAAATCAGGCACTGTTGTAAAAGGACCGAAGATCGGACGCAACGATCCATGTCCGTGCGGCAGCGGCAAAAAGTATAAAAAGTGCTGCGGAAAATAATAGGCAGGCGAATAAGGGGCGGGGGAAGCTTTTCCTCCGCCCTTCTCAGGTAATGAAAGGGATGGGAAGCATCATGAAGTTTTTTTGGTGGGCACTGTGCATTATATCTCTGGGATATTATCTGGTAATTATCTCCTATGCCGGACTGCAGGCGACGTTTTCCAGGTTCTGGCTGCTTTTGGGCGGGATATTTCTGGTTTTGGGTCTTCTGTGCGGCTGGAGCCAGAGGCGGGGAATTGCCCTGCTCTCTCTGCTTCCGGTCTGGGCAAAGATAAGCGCGGGTTTAATTGTAGTTTTTTGCCTGCTTCTGTTTCTGGGAGCAGCAGGCTGCATTTTCTCCGGGATGCGCAGGCAGCCGCCGGAGAATCTGGATTATATTATTGTGCTGGGGGCGAAGGTAAAGGGGGAAATTCCCAGTAAGGCTCTGTATAAAAGGCTGTACGCCGCTGAAGACTATTTAAAAGAGAATCCGCGTACTACAGCAGTGCTGTCCGGCGGGCAGGGCCCCGGCGAAACTGTTACAGAGGCCAGGGCAATGGAACAATATCTGCTCAGTAAAGGGATTTCCAAACACAGGCTGAGGATAGAAGACAAATCCACAGACACAGTAGAAAATATGAAATTCAGCCAGGCTTTTCTTACGGATAAAAATGCTTCGGCGGGAGTTGTAACCAATGATTTCCATGTGTACAGGGGCGTAGCCATAGGAAAAAAGCTGGGATATACGCATATTTATGGAATACCCGCCTCCTCAGACATGATTCTGCAGGTGAATTATCTGGTCAGAGAATCCTTTGCAGTGATAAAAGATAAAGCCGCCGGGAACATCTAAAAGTGGTTGACAAACTTTTTTCCCGGGTTATAATGAAAAATAGCAGTAATAAGAGAACACGCTGAAGAGACAAGTAGAATGCGGAAGGCTCCAGAGAGAGATACAGCTGCTGGAAGTATCTTAGCCGGGAAACATTTGAAGACTACCTCTGAGTGGCCCTAATCCGGTCCGGTGACTCCGTTATCGTCCAATGAAGTGGCTGATGCTCCCGGCGGGGCAGGCAGCAAAAAGGGTGGAACCGCGAGCTGATAACAGAGGCTCGTCCCTTGTAATTCCGGCTAAGAATTACAGGGGGCGGGCTTTTTTTGTTATATTCGGAACGTTCTCCGATGAGCCGGCAGGGTGGTAAGTGAGATGAAAAGAAAGGGAGAATATCATGATAATTACATTGAAAGACGGAACAAAGAAAGAATACAGGGAAGCAAAATCTGTGTATGACATTGCGCTGGACATCAGTGAAGGACTGGCAAGGGCTGCCTGCGCCGGAGAGGTGGACGGGGAGACCGTTGACCTGAGAACTATAGTGGACAAAGACTGTGAATTAAATATTCTGACTGCGAATGACCCAAAAGGGCTGGCGGCTCTGCGTCATACAGCGTCTCATATCCTCGCAGAAGCTGTGAAGAACCTGTATCCGGAAGCAAAGCTGGCCATAGGACCTTCTATTGATACTGGTTTTTATTATGACTTTGAACATGAGTCCTTTACCAGAGAAGATCTGGATGCCATTGAGAAGGAAATGAAGAAGATAATTAAGAAAGGCGCCAGGCTGGAAAAATACACCCTTCCCAGAGAAGAAGCGATTGCTTTTATGAAGGAGAAGGGAGAGCCCTATAAAGTAGAGCTCATAGAAGATTTACCGGAGGGAGAAGAGATTTCCTTCTACTCTCAGGGTGATTTTGTGGATCTGTGCGCAGGTCCGCACCTTATGAACACAAAGGGAGTGAAAGCGTTTAAGCTGACCTCTTCCTCCGGTGCTTACTGGAGAGGAAACGAAAAGAATAAGATGCTCTCCAGAATCTATGGAACAGCATTCAGCAAAAAGGATGAGCTGAATGTATACCTAGAGCAGATGGAAGAAGCCAAGAAGAGGGATCACAACAAACTGGGAAGAGAGATGGAGCTTTTTACAACCGTGGACGTGATCGGCCAGGGACTTCCGCTTCTTATGCCGAAGGGAGAGATCATGATTCGGACACTCCAGCGCTGGATAGAAGATGAGGAAGAAAAGCGGGGATATGTGAGAACAAAAACACCTCTGATGGCAAAAAGTGATTTATATAAAATTTCCGGGCACTGGGATCACTATAAAGAGGGTATGTTTGTTCTGGGAGATGAAGAGGCGGACAAAGAGGTATTTGCACTGCGCCCTATGACATGTCCCTTCCAGTATTACGTGTACAAGGCGGCACAGCACAGCTACCGGGATCTGCCGCTGCGGTACGGAGAGACTTCTACCTTATTCAGAAATGAAGACTCCGGGGAAATGCACGGCCTTACCCGGGTACGTCAGTTTACCATTTCTGAGGGGCATCTGATCATGACACCGGAACAGATCAATGATGAATTCAAAGGGTGTGTGGAGCTGGCACTGTACTGCCTCAGAACGCTGGGGCTGGAGAAGGATGTAACCTTCCGTCTGTCCAAATGGGATCCTGCAAACACAGAAAAGTATATCGGAGATGCTGCGTACTGGGAGGAATCCCAGGGTAAGATGCGTCAGCTTCTCACAGAGTTGGAGCTTGACTTTACTGAGGCTGACGGGGAAGCTGCTTTCTACGGTCCGAAGCTGGATATCCAGGCAAAAAATGTATACGGAAAAGAAGATACTATGATTACCATACAGCTGGACTTTGCCCTGGCAGAGCAGTTTGATATGTACTATATTGATGAAAACGGAGAAAAGAAACGTCCGTTTATCATCCACAGAACCAGTATGGGATGCTATGAGAGAACACTGGCCTGGCTGATTGAGAAGTATGCGGGCAAATTCCCCACATGGCTGTGCCCGGAACAGGTGAGAGTACTTCCTATATCAGAAAAATTCCATGGGTATGCGGCTGAGGTAGAGGCTAAGCTGAAGGAGAATGGAATCCGCTGCAGCGTAGACGACAGGAGTGAAAAAATCGGATACAAGATACGGGAGAGCCGCCTGGCAAAGGTGCCGTATATGCTGGTAGTTGGGGCAAAAGAAGAAGAGGAAGGTGTGGTATCTGTGAGAAGCCGTTATCTTGGAGATGAGGGTCAGAAGCCGCTGGATGCTTTTATAGAAGAAATTGCCAAGGAAATACGAACAAAGGAAATCAGGAAAATAGAAGTGGAAAACTAGATCAGGGGTGCATAGATTCAGTAAAACGGCACATACTATCTCCGATTCTAATATAAGGAGGTAAATTATATGCCATTATTGAGCTGTACTGCCAAATCATGCATATATAACTGTGATGAATATTGTTCCAAAGGAGATATCCTGGTTTCCGGAGAGGATGCAAAACAGCCGGATGAAACCTGCTGCTCTAGCTTCTGTGAGCGTACCGGGGAATCTTCTTCAAACTCTGCAGGATGCGGATGCAAGACAATCAGCGTTGACTGCGAAGCCTGTCAATGCGTATATAATGACGATGAGAGATGCTCTGCAGACAAGATTACCATTAACGGGGCAAGTGCCTGTCACTGTGATGATACAAGATGCGGCAGCTTTGAGAAAGAATAAAGAGAATTGGGGACAGGAATTCACAAGAATTCCTGTCCCCGTCTTTTATACACTGATCATTCCCAGATTTTCCAGAATAGAAAAGATCAGGATAGCAAGCAAGCAGATAGGTGCAATGTACTTAATAATTACCTCGTAGAATTTTTTGGCCTTAAACTCACCGTTAATAGATACCTCGTCCTCTATCACTTTGGGTTTTATGATATATCCGATAAAGATACAGGTCAGCAGCGCCACCACAGGCATCAGAATGCTGTTGCTCACAAAATCAAAGAAATCCAGAAGCTGGAATCCAAGCGGCCGCAGGGAGTCTAATACACCGTATCCCAGAGAGACAAAGCTTCCCAGCGCCAGTATAAATATGGTAACAGCCAGGGTTGCTGAAGAACGCTTCCACCCGAACTTGTCTCTTAAGATCGAAACCGTTGTCTCC
The DNA here is from genome assembly GCF_042848515.1 of Lactonifactor longoviformis. Taxonomy (GTDB): domain Bacteria; phylum Bacillota; class Clostridia; order Lachnospirales; family Lachnospiraceae; genus Lactonifactor; species Lactonifactor longoviformis. The sequence goes on from NZ_AP031453.1 coordinate 1,389,948, forward strand.
ATCAGAGAGATGGAAGAAGTAAGGGCTGCAAACAGCACCAGGACAAAGAAAACAGTGCCCAGTACACCTCCCAGAGTCATGTCGTTGAAAACCTTGGGGAGAGTCATAAACATAAGTCCGGCTCCCTTGTTTAGCGCCGCCTCATCCCCGCCGGAGAATACGAAGACAGAAGGGATAATCATCAGTCCCGCAAGAAAAGCGATTCCTGTGTCAAATATTTCGATCTGTCGTACCGATTTCTCCAGATGGTTATCTTTTTTCATGTAGGAGCCGTATGTTATCATAATTCCCATGGCCAATGACATAGAATAGAACATCTGTCCCATCGCAGCCAGCACTGTGGTGATAGAGAAGCGGCTGAAATCAGGCAGCAGATAATATTTCACACCCTCCATGGCTCCCGGGCGTGTGATACAAAACAGAGTGATTCCAATGGAGAGCACAATAAGTACGGGCATTAGGATTTTGCTGGCCTTTTCAATTCCTTTTTGTACACCGGCAAGTACAACCACGGCATTTAAAATGACGTATAAGGCAAACCATAGAAGAGGACCGCCTGTCTGTGAAATATAACCCGTGAAGAAAGTGTCACCCGCAGCTTCTGCCACTCTGCCGGATGCAAACTCAAAAAGATATTTTGCTACCCAGCCCCCGATGACACAGTAGTAAGGGGTGATAATAAAGGGGACGATACATCCCAGATATCCGATAAAACTAAAACGCTTGTCCAGGGCTTTGAATGCACCTACCGCGCTGAGTCCTGTTCTGCGCCCAATGGCGATTTCAGTGGTCATAAGTGCAAAACCGAAGGTTACAGCCAGAATGAGATACACGAGCAGAAAGATTCCTCCCCCGTATTTGGCTGCCAGATACGGAAAGCGCCACAGATTGCCAAGTCCAACTGCGGATCCCGCAGCTGCCAGGACAAACCCAATCTTACTTGAAAAATTTCCTCTTTTTTTGTCCATAAGTTTCTCCTTTTTCCAGTTCAAGTATTCCGATCTATTATGACATTCTTTTACATAAAAAACAAGGATTTATAAAGAAAATATTAAAATGCTTGACTTACCATTTTGTTTATGATAAAGTATTAAAGGTCTGAGTAAGACATTTGATAAAACAAAGCAGAGTATCCACTCTCACCTCGGCACATAGGCGTGACCCTGGTTAATATTAACTGTAATTCTGCAGTCTGGGACTGCAAAATTATATTGGTATGAAGTGGATAGTGCGGCTATTCGCTTTTTTTGTATGCATGGCAGATACAGCAAGGTGCGTACGGGTGGAGGTAACAGGTTTTAACATTTCAACTATTCAATTATTATGGAGGTGCACTACTATTAGCGATTTAATGATTAACGAACAGATCAGAGACAGAGAAATACGTCTGATTGGTGTGGATGGAGAACAATTAGGTATCGTATCAACGAGGGATGCAATGGCCAAAGCGCAGGAGGCTGGGCTGGATCTGGTCAAGATTGCTCCTACCGCAAAGCCACCGGTTTGTAAAATTATTGATTATGGGAAATACAAATATGAACTGGCAAGGAAAGAAAAAGAAGCCAGGAAAAAGCAGAAGACCATCGATGTAAAAGAAGTGCGTCTCTCACCCAATATTGATTCCAACGATTTGAACACCAAAACAAATGCTGCCAGAAAATTCATATCCAAGGGCGATAAGGTGAAGGTTACTCTTCGGTTCCGTGGAAGAGAGATGGCGCATATGTATGCCAGCAAGCATATTTTAGATGAATTTGCTGAAAAGCTTTCGGATATAGCCGTGATAGAAAAAGCTCCTAAGGTAGAAGGCAGAAGCATGACCATGTTTTTAACTGAAAAACGTTAAAAAATAGAAAAGACAAGTATTAAGGAGGAATATACAATGCCAAAAATTAAAACAAGCAGAGCTGCTGCAAAGCGTTTCAAAAAAACAGGTACAGGAAAATTAGTTAGAAATAAAGCTTATAAAAGCCATATCTTAACCAAAAAATCTCAGAAGAGAAAAAGAAATCTGAGAAAACCTACTGTTACAGATGCAACAAATGTAAAGAATATGAAGAAAATCTTACCTTATTTATAAGATAGAAGTTAAGTTAGTATAGGAGGAAATTAAGAATGGCAAGAATTAAAGGCGGTTTAAACGCTAAAAAAAGACATAATAGAACATTAAAGCTGGCAAAAGGTTACAGAGGAGCCAGATCCAAACAGTACAGAGTGGCAAAGCAGTCAGTGATGAGAGCGCTGGCAAGCTCCTACGCAGGAAGAAAGCAGAAGAAGCGTCAGTTCAGACAGTTATGGATTGCACGTATCAACGCAGCAGCGAGAATGAACGGTTTATCTTACAGCAAATTTATGTATGGCTTAAAATTAGCTGGTATTGAGATGAACAGAAAGATGCTGGCTGATATGGCTATCAATGATGCAGAAGGATTTGCTACATTAGCAGAGCTTGCAAAAACTAAAATTGCCTAATTTTATTTGGGACGTTGCCTCGTAAGGGAGACAACGTCCCAAATGTATTTTGCGCATAGTACATGATCTACGGTACATATAGTGAACTAAAAGGCCTTTCGGAGTAAGTATAGTGAAAAAATGTGGATATTTACTCTATTTCTTTACGGCCGTTTTTCTGCTGTTGCTGGGTGTTCACCTATTGCGGGAGAGGGGAGTTGGGGAGCAGATCATTCAGGCGGACGCACCTGCGGAGTCAGGGGAGGATCCGGTTGTGGCTTTGACCTTCGATGACGGGCCGGACCCCATATATACCCCCAGGCTGCTGGACGGATTAAAGGAAAGAGATGTAAAAGCCAGCTTTTTTCTCATAGGAAAGATGCTGGAGGGAAACGAGGACATCGTAGAACGGATGTTTAAAGAGGGGCACTTGATTGGCAATCATACCTTCGACCATGTGCAGCTGAATAAATTATCAGATGCAAAGGCCTGTGAGCAGGTTACCAAGACCAGCAACAAGATATTTGAAATAACCGGAATGTATACGGCATTTATCCGCCCCCCCTTCGGAGAGTGGAAAAAAAATCTGGACTGTAACGTTACTATGATTCCTGTATTATGGAATGTAGATTCCCTGGACTGGACAACAAAGGATACAGATGCTATTGTTAATAGAGTACTGAAAGATGTGGAGGACGGAGATATCATCCTTATGCACGACAATTATGATTCCAGTGTAAAGGCAGCACTGCGGATCGTAGATGCCCTTCAGGGAAAGGGGTACCGTTTTGTAACTGTTGATGAACTTTTAATGGATTAGCAGAGATGAGGGACAAAGGAGTAAGATGCAGAATCTAATACTGTCATTCTCAGTAGTATTTCCACTGTTTGCGTATATGCTGCTGGGGTTTGGAATCAGGAAGATGAAACTTTTGGACGCCCGCATATTTAAACCTCTCAATGGAATGATTTTTCAGGTGTTTATTCCAATTATGCTGTTTGTGGATGTCTATGAGTCAGACTTCAAGTCTTCTGTGAATAAAGGACTTTTTTTGTATGCGGCTGTTATGGTGATACTGCTGTTTCTGCTGCTCTGCGCCGCAGTTCCCAGATTTGTAAGAGATAAGAAAGATGCTTCTGTTATGATTCAGGGAATCTACCGGAGCAATTATGTGCTGTTCGGGGTGAGTATCGGGGCCAATTTATATAAAGACGGGGATATCGGAGTAATTGCCGCCATGGCGGCACTGATAGTACCTCTCTTTAATATACTGGCAGTGATTCTTTTTGAAATGTTTCGGGGCGGCAGGGTAAAACCCGCCGCAGTGGTGATGGGCGTGCTCAAAAACCCTCTGGTGGGAGCAGGGATTCTGGGGATACTTTTTGCTGTGCTGAATATCCGGCTTCCCGCGCTGGTTGTTGATACCCTGGATAACATCGGAAGTATGGCATCCCCCATGGCGCTGATCTGTCTGGGCGGTATGTTGTCTTTTGAAAGCTTAAGGAAGCACAGAAAAAAGCTGGGAGCTGTACTCTTGGGACGCCTGATACTGGTGCCTGCGGCAGCGGTTGCTGTGGCAGCTGCGCTGGGATACCGGGAAGTGGAATTGGTGGGGATACTGGCAGTCTTTGGTTCCCCCACTGCGGTAGCTTCAGCACCTATGGCCCAGTCCATGGGCGGGAATGGAGAGCTGGCAGGAGAAATTGTGGCCACCAGTTCTGCAGCCTGCGTGGTGACCATGTTTTTATTTATCTGGGCGCTTAAGACTTTGGGATGGGTTTCCTGAGCAAGGATTAGGATACACAATTGCTTCAGCGGACAGAAGCAGGGAAAGGCGGATAAGAAATGGATTTATTTGATTATATGAAAGAGGTAACCCTGGAAAATGAGTCCCCGTTGGCTTCCAGGATGCGTCCTACTTCTCTGGAGGAAGTAGTTGGACAGGAACATATTATTGGAAAGGACAAGCTGCTGTACCGGGCCATTAAGGCTGATAAGCTTAGCTCCATTATATTTTACGGACCTCCCGGAACTGGAAAAACCACACTTGCTAAGGTAATCGCCAATACTACCAGTTCCCGGTTCACCCAGATGAATGCCACTGTGGCGGGGAAAAAGGATATGGAGGCTGTGATTAAGGAGGCTCAGAGCCAACTGGGGATGTATGGGACGAAAACCATACTGTTTATAGATGAGATTCACCGTTTTAACAAAGGCCAGCAGGACTACCTTCTTCCCTTTGTGGAGGACGGGACTATTATACTGATCGGGGCCACTACAGAAAATCCATATTTCGAGGTAAACAGCGCTCTGATCTCCCGCTCCATTATATTTGAGCTCCATGCGCTGGAAAAGAAAGACATCGAAAAATTGCTGGAGCGTGCGGTGTCAGACAAAGAAAAGGGCATGGGAAGTTACCAGGCCGTGCTGGACGAGGACGCGAAAGAATTTCTGGCAGATATCGCCGGGGGTGATGCCAGAGCTGCTCTGAATGCCATAGAATTAGGGATTCTGACCACGGACAGAGCCGGGGACGGCAAGATCCACATTGATCTTCAGACCGCCTCCCAGTGTATTCAAAAAAGGGTCGTAAGATACGATAAAACCGGAGATAACCACTATGATACCATCTCAGCCTTTATTAAAAGCATGCGGGGATCCGATCCTGACGCTGCCGTATATTATTTGGCAAAGATGCTTTATGCGGGTGAAGACATTAAATTTATAGCCAGAAGGATTATGATATGTGCAGCGGAGGATGTTGGAAATGCAGATCCCAATGCACTTAATGTGGCAGTATCTGCCGCCCTGGGAGTAGAACGCATCGGAATGCCCGAGGCCCGCATACTTCTCTCCCAGGCAGTCACATACATTGCCTGTGCTCCAAAAAGCAATGCCTCTTATATGGCCATCAACGAGGCCATGGAGTCTGTAAAAAACAAGAAAACCACAGTGCCTCCCCATCTCCAGGATGCACATTATGGGGGGGCATCCAATATGGGCCACGGAATCGGATATCGGTATGCACATGATTATCCTAATCATTATGTAGAGCAGCAGTACCTTCCGGACGAGATCAAAGGGAGCAGATTCTATCGGCCGGAAGACATTGGCTATGAGAAAGAAATACGGAAATACTTTGCTGCAATAAAATAAAAAAGGTTAAAAAGGGGACGTGTACTTTCTAAAAAGTACACGTCCCAAACTCGATCAGGCCTGTCCCTTTTTACTTTTAAAGAAGTTCCCCCATAATATGTGCATAAATCTCCTGGCTTTTTTCCTGCCAGCGGCTGCATATGGTTGTGGCGGCCTCTTTTGTAGGCACCGTCAGGGTCATATCAATGAGATAGGACTGCCGTTCTATCACTTGACAGCGAACCTCATACTCATCTGCGTTTTTTTTGTAATAGTCGGCAATGGTAGAGACTTCATTGCGCAGTTCATAGGCATGGGAATTGAAAAACTCTATAATTTCTTCCTGAATCTCAGGTGAGATCTCATTCTGAAAATAATGAATGGTTTCTTCCCCTTTCGGTGTGATTCGGTACCGTGAGGAATTCCTAACGGTGCTCATCTCCAGTAATTCGGAATCAATCAGTTGATTGATCGCTTCCTGAATGTGAAAGTATGTTGTATATCCCTTATCCAGAATAAACTCTGATATTTGAGAATTAGTCAGAGGGAAATTTACCTTATCTAACATGTATAAAATAATTAATTTGTATAATGTCAATGGTTCTGCCATATTTCTAATTCTCCTTTCCAGTATACAGCCTCCCCTGCCAGGTTTGCCGGACCTTACATTCATGATGAAGAGTGTTTAATACTGTTTTTTTGGCGCTGCTCCACAGAGGCGCAAGTAACAGATCCCTTGGACCATCCCCGGTGAGCCGGTGAATGACGATATCCGGTGACATATGTTCCAGACAGGATATCACGAGATCCAGATATTCCTCCATGGTATAGACCTGAAACGCTCCGCTTAAGTATTCCTCGGCCAAATCTGTACCCTTTAGTATATGGAGAAGCTGAAGCTTAATACCCTGAATATCTTTATGATTCAGATAGGATATGGTCTGGAGAATATCTTCCCGGCTTTCTCCGGGAAGCCCCAGGATAGTGTGGACAATAACTTCCAGATTGCGCTTTCGGAGTTCTTTGACAGCCTCCTCAAAACAGGAAAGTCTGTAGCCTCTCCGAATATATGCGGCGGTTTTATCATGGATAGTCTGCAGCCCTAGTTCAACCCACACGGGCTTTTGGCGGTTCAAAGCATCCAGCAGATCTAACACTTCCGGACCCAGGCAGTCAGGCCGGGTGCCGATGGAGAGGGCAGCTACTTCGGGATCTGCCAGAGCCTCAGTAAAAACAGAGGTCAGATGGGAAATGCTTCCATAGGTGTTGGTATAGGCCTGGAAATACGCAATAAACGTTTCCGCTTTTCTCTTCTGACGGATTCTGTCTTTTTGTTCCTTGATCTGTTCAGCAATTGTGAGAGATTTATCGGCCGCAAAATCTCCGGAACCGCCGGCACTGCAGAAGATACAGCCCCGGTTTCCCAGTGTTCCGTCCCGGTTCGGGCAGGTCATCCCACCGTTAAGGGCTACTTTATATACCTTTGTGCCAAAACGTTCCTTCAGCATATAATCAAAGGAATGATAAGGCTTACCGTTCCATTCCATCTTAGTGAATATGCTTTTTTACTGCCTCTGCAACAGCATCGGCAACCCGGGGATCAAATGCTTCCGGGATAATATTTTCTTCATTTAAGTCTTCTTCTGAGATTAATTCTGCCAAAGCGGTCGCCGCAGCCATTTTCATTTCCTCTGTGATCTGTCTGGCTCGTCCCTCCAGAGCGCCTTTAAAAATACCTGGGAAAGCTACTACGTTATTAATCTGATTTGGAAAATCAGAGCGTCCGGTACCGATAATTCGGGCACCTGCAGCCTTAGCCACGTCAGGCATAATCTCCGGTACCGGGTTTGCCATAGCAAAGATAAAAGGATCTGAATTCATGGATTTAACCATTTCTTCTGTAACACTGTTGGGGGCGGAGACTCCGATAAAGATATCAGCCCCTTGTAACGCATCGGCCAGACTGCCGGATTTTCCTTCCTGATTTGTAATCTCTGCCATTTCCTTTTTTGCGGGATTGTTGGCATTCTCCTTGTTGACTATACCTTTGCTGTCACAGAGATACATGTGGAGGAATCCGTAATTGAGCAAAAGCTTTCCGATGGCGATACCGGCAGCACCGGAACCATTGATGACAACTACACAGTCTTCTTTCTTCTTGCCGGTAAGACGGAGACTGTTAATAATAGCTGCCAGGACCACTACGGCAGTACCGTGCTGGTCATCGTGGAAAACAGGAATATCCAAAAGTTCTTTTAAGCGGGATTCTATTTCGAAACAGCGGGGAGCGGAGATATCCTCAAGATTAATACCCCCGAAAGAGGGTGCGATGTTAACAACGGCCTTTATAATTTCTTCGGTATCCTGGGTATCAAGACAAATAGGAACAGCATTAACACCCCCGAATTCTTTAAATAAAACAGCTTTTCCTTCCATAACCGGCATAGCCGCCAGAGGTCCGATATTACCCAGGCCAAGAACAGCGCTTCCGTCGGAAACTACAGCAATTGTGTTAGCCTTCTGTGTATATTTGTAAGCTGCTTCCGGGTCTTCTGCAATTACCTTACAAGGCTCAGCAACACCTGGAGTATATGCCAGAGAAAGATCTTCCCTTGTTTTTACAGGAGCCTTGGAAACGGTTTCTAACTTTCCATTCCATTCTTCGTGGAGTAAAAGGGCTTTTTCGTTTGTTGTCATAGTAACAGTACCCTACCTTTCTTATTATATGTAGTTTGTTCGGAACTTTCTTTATCATAACATTATGGAAAAATAAGTGCAAGATGGAAGTGAAAATTGAGATTTAATGGTGTAATTGGGACTTTGGTTCAAGACGCTTCAAGACGGCAGGTGTGGGTGACAGGGGGACGGTGAGAGAAATCCCGCGGCAGCGGGCTGGCTGGTTCGGACGGGAGGGAGGCTTAAGTTCCGGGGACACCTCCGTCGCGAAGAGAGTCTAAGACAAAACCGGAATCCCCGCCGGAGCACCGTTCGTATGTGCAAAGAATGCTTGATGTGCATTCTCTGCCCATGCTCACTTTTTTTCGGCCCTGACTGCCGAAAAAATCTCCTGCGGGAATCCCGGTTTTGCCTAAGACTCTCTACTCACTCCTGCGGAATCGTCCCCGGAACTTAAGCCCTCCCTCCCGCCCGAACCGCCAGCCCACCGCCGCAGGATTCCTCTCACCTGGGTATAGGGAAGTTCAAGGGAGTTGGCTATTTATCCAAAACATCGAGTTATCAATAGTGGGAAACCAGAGGAAAAGTGTACAACGTTCGACCTTCCCCACCCGTTTTCCGTGAATGTGAAGTGAGTCTCTGCCAGGTCAAGGGAGGAGGTCTTGGGGCCGGGGGTACTGTGTGGAGCTGCGCAGACTACGGAGTGCGTCCGAAGATCCACTGCCGGCGGTCACTTAGGAGCGAAGGCTTTCCTGAGCTTCTTAGTGAACGGCCAGGCAGTTAGCAGAGGAGAAACGCAGCAGCAAGCAGATCCACACAGTACCCCTGGCCCCAAGACCTCCTCCCTTGACCGTCCGTCTGCGACACTCCGCTCGCCGACTATTTTATCTCGAACTTTACATACACAAAACTATAATTTCCATATTTATCCAGATGACACTCCCTCCCCTCAATGCTATACTGGAAAAAACATACAAATGATAGACTGGCCTGAAATTGCGGCAGATGGGAGAGTAAGATGAGGGATAGAGATAAAATGGAACTCTATATTCAGAAAGAGGATATACAGGACTTCCAGGAGTTTCTCTATGAAAGAGAATATTCTACAGCAACGATCAGTAAATACCTTACGGATGTACACACGTTTCTGAAGTTTGCAAAAGGAAAGGATGTGATTGAAAAGTCACTTTTACTGAGATATAAAGAGTGGCTGATGCAAAATTATGCAGTTTCCAGTGTGAATTCTATGCTCGTTTCTCTGAATCAGCTTCTGGAATATCTGGGCGGAGGTTTTTTGAAACTAAAAAGGGTGAAGGTACAAAAACAGAACTTTGCAGATGAAGATAAAGAAATGTCAAAGGAAGAATACATAAGACTGAAAAGGGCAGCAGCCGAGAATGGTAAGGCTCAGCTGGCACTTATTATAGAAACGATATGTTCCACTGGAATACGAATCAGTGAATTATCTTATTTTACAGTAGAAAGAGTCAGGAAGGGATATGTTGAGGTTCATAATAAAGGAAAGTCAAGAACCATCCTGCTGCCTGAGAAATTAAGGAGAAAGCTAATTTATTACGTGAAAAAACATAACATCCTGTCAGGGTGTATTTTTGTGACAAGAAATGGAAAGCCCAAAGACAGAAGTAATCTGTGGGCAGAAATGAAAGCCCTTTATAAAGAGGCAGAGGTATCTCCAGAGAAAATTTTTCCTCATAATCTGCGTCATTTGTTTGCCAGGGTATATTATAGTTTGACTAAAGATCTTGCGGGACTTGCAGACATTCTGGGGCACAGCAGTATGGAGGTGACCCGGATTTATACGGCGCATTCAGGAAATGTTTATCAGAAAAGAATTGACAGTTTAGGTCTGGTCAATTAAAACATATAAATACCACATAATAATAGTTATGTGGTATTTTAATAATGAGATTTGTAAATATTACATAGATTTATCTTATAATAATTGGAATAAATTGTCAATGCGCTTGGGAAAATCTACGTAACAATATATTTTGTTTCAAATATAAATATTTTTCAGTATTATTATGGTAAAGAGGTAACCTAAAATTAATAATTTCTTTGTGTATGTTTTTATTTTACCACATAACTATTATTAGGTTGTAATATAGCATCACTACATAATCTACGGCTGACTGCAGTACGTGCCGGATAAGAGAAGGAAAAAGCATGAATAGGGAAGAACTTTTAGAGCGCTTGGCGGAGAAACTGGGATACGATTATATATCGGATCTCCATATAATGAATAATTATGATGACATGCTGAAGATCCTGGAGGATATCTCTCCAGATGAGTATAGCCTGGGGGAATGGAACTCGGCTGTACAGTATTTGCTGCGGGAAGAGATTGTGCTGGGATCACCCCGGAAAGCAAGAGAATATCTGATGGAAATCTTAAGAAATAGGGGTTGATTTATATTTGACAAATAGGAAACAGAGTGATATCGTGCTGTTAGATGGAAAGTTTAGAGGAGTACGATATGAAGAAAATAGTTGCAATAGTAATCGCAGTTGTCACTTTGCTGACTATGGCAGGATGTGAGAAAAAACTGGAAGCGGATGGAACGCCGGTAAATGATTTACTTTTAGAGTCCGGTATACTGAAGGTAGGGATGGAGTTAAAGGTGCCGCCTATGGAAGCTCTGGACGAAGAAATGAAGCCGGTGGGGTTTGATGTAGATTTGATCTATGCAGTTGCAGAGAAGCTGGGGGTAAAAGTAGAGATTGTGGATACCACTGAAAAGAATCTTCTGCCGTCTCTGGGAGCAAAGGTCTATGATTGCGCCATATCAACCATTCCGATCACGGAGGACAATCAAAAAGAATATTATGTGACCAGGCCGTATGCTGATATTACTTTGATCAAAGATCAGATTAGTAATAAAGAGGCAGAGGGACAGTTAGGGATTTTTGTAAGCAGGAAAAATGGACAGCTGATGCTGAGAATAGATAAAGCCCTGGAAGAATTGCGCAGCGAAGGCAAAGTGTCAGAACTGTCTCAGCAGTATTTTGGAACAGATATCACAGAAGGGCTTTAGACAATTGACAAAGCAGGAGATACTGCCGGGATTAACTGGAGCAGCATACAAGCAAAGGAAAGGAAATACAAGAATGTAGACTTTCCTATTGCTTGTTTTTTTATGCTCACGCCCCATAGTCAGGGGTTATTTTCATTTCGTAATAAAATTTTTGTATACTTTTGCAAGAAGGGATTGATTTTTTTGGTTGAAAATGGTACTATGTGCATATAGTTCAACGGGTAAACAAAGTGCTAAGGGAGGTTATTTTGATGAACATATTAAAGGTATCAGATCCGGAGTTCTGCAGGTATGGAAAGGTAATTACTGGGATTGACTGCAGTGACATGGCAGAGGCGATGGAAGCTACACCTCTTCCCGAAGATGTGGTTTATGTAGCTTCAGAGGCTTCATTGGAGTCATGCTCCAGTGCGGAGAAGATTGCATACAGCCTTTACGGGGGAATGCCCATTCAAGTGGGATACTGCAATGGCAGTAATTATCTGCTGAATGCTGCGGAATATCACAGAGACTCAGAAATTAACATCGCAGTTACGGATATGATTCTGATTCTGGGATGTGAACAGGATATTGAAAAAGACGGTACATATGACACGTCCCGGATGGAAGCGTTTATGGTTCCTCAGGGAACGGTAATTGAAGTCTACGGGACAACACTTCACTATGCCCCCTGCAATGTGGCGGAAAGCGGGTTTAAATGTGTAGTGGTACTCCCCAGAGGGACGAACACAGAGATTGAAAAAGAAGGTCCCTATACAGAGGAAGATAAAATGCTCTTTGCCAGAAATAAATGGCTGATTGCCCATCCGGATGCCAGGATTGAGGGAGCATTCAATGGTCTGAAGGGAGAGAACCTCTCAGTAAAGTAGGTTTTTATAAAAAGAAATATATCATTTATGGAGGAAGAACAATGAACAATATGCCAAAAGTAAAGTTAGGAATTGTAGCTGTCAGCAGAGACTGTTTTCCGGAATCCCTGTCTGTAAACAGAAGAAAGGCGCTGGCAGAGGCTTACGCTAAAAAGTATGATGCAGAGGATATCTATGAATGTCCAATCTGTATTGTGGAAAGCGAAATACATATGGTACAGGCACTGGAGGATATCAAGAAGGCAGGATGTAATGCACTGGCGGTATATTTGGGGAACTTCGGACCTGAAATTGCCGAGACACTCCTTGCAAAACATTTTGACGGCCCGAAGATGTTTGTAGCAGCTGCGGAGGAATCCGGAGATAATCTGATCCAAGGCAGAGGGGATGCATACTGTGGTATGCTCAATGCCAGCTATAATCTGAAACTCCGCAATATAAGGGCCTATATTCCGGAATACCCTGTGGGAACAGCAGAAGAATGTGCGGATATGATTCATGAGTTCCTGCCGGTTGCAAGAGCCATTATCGGGCTATCAGAGCTTAAAATTATTAGCTTCGGACCCCGTCCGCTGAACTTTCTGGCATGCAATGCGCCAATCAAGCAGCTCTACAATCTGGGAGTAGAGATTGAAGAAAATTCAGAGTTAGACTTATTTGAAGCATTCAATAAGCATGCAGGGGATCCCAGAATCGAAGATGTGGTGAAAGATATGGAAGCGGAGCTTGGAGAAGGAAATATGAAGCCAGAGATTCTGCCAAAGCTTGCGCAGTATGAGCTGACCCTTCTGGACTGGGTTGAAGAGCACAGAGGCTACAGAAAATATGTAGCAATTGCAGGAAAATGCTGGCCCGCTTTCCAGACACAGTTTGGCTTTGTGCCTTGTTACGTAAACAGCCGCCTCACAGGTATGGGAATTCCGGTATCCTGTGAAGTAGATATCTACGGAGCGCTGAGTGAATTTATCGGAACATGTGTAAGCGAAGATGCAGTTACCCTTTTGGACATCAACAACACTGTTCCTGCAGATATGTATGAAGCTGATATCAAAGGAAAATTTGATTATACACACAAGGATACCTTTATGGGCTTCCACTGCGGAAATACCACCACCAAAAAGCTCTCCTTCTGTGCTATGAAATACCAGATGATTATGGCCAGAAGCCTGCCTGAGGAGGTTACACAGGGAACGCTTGAAGGAGATATTGTGCCGGGCAGCATTACCTTCTACCGTCTGCAGAGCACCGCGGATAATAAGCTTCGTGCTTATATCGCCCAGGGAGAGGTGCTGCCGGTTGCAACCAGATCCTTTGGATCTATAGGTGTATTTGCAATCCCGGAGATGGGAAGATTCTACCGTCATGTACTGATTGAGGGGAATTACCCGCATCACGGAGCAGTCGCCTTCGGCAGTTATGGAAAAGCATTGTTTGAGGTATTCAAATATATTGGCGTGGATGTGGACGAGATAGGATATAATCAGCCTAAAGGTGTCCGTTACCCGACCGAAAATCCATTTGCATAAGAGCTAGATTGTAAAAAGGGACAGGGCAGGGGCAATCGGGGACGTGTTCCTTTTAAAAAGAACACGTCCCCGATTGCCGATTCAGATAAAGGAGAAAATGATATGTTATATATTGGTGTTGACTTAGGAACCTCAGCGGTCAAGCTGCTTTTGATGAGCCAAGACGGCAGGATTCAAAAGATTGTATCAAAGGAGTATCCCATTTCTTTCCCAAAGCCGGGCTGGTCAGAACAAAAGCCGGAAGACTGGTGGGAGAAGACGGTAGAAGGAATTAAGGAGCTGACGGAGGAATGCGACAAATCCCAGGTGGCAGGCATCAGCTTTGGCGGACAGATGCATGGACTGGTAATTCTGGACAGTGAAGATCAGGTGATACGCCCGGCGATTCTGTGGAACGACGGAAGAACCAGCAAAGAGACGAACTATCTTAATGAGGTAATTGGAAAGGAAAAACTGTCGGAATATACTGCTAACATTGCCTTTGCGGGATTTACGGCTCCCAAAATCCTGTGGGTTAAGGAAAATGAACCGGAGAACTTTGCCAGAATCAGTAAGATTATGCTTCCCAAGGATTATCTTGCCTATAAACTGAGCGGTGTGCACTGTTCTGATTACTCAGATGCCTCGGGGATGCTTCTGATGGATGTTAAGAATAAATGCTGGTCCGGAGAGATGCTGAATATCTGTGGAATTCGGGAGGAGCAGATGCCCAGGCTGTATGAGAGCTATGAGACTGTGGGGACCCTGAAGCGGGAAGTGGCAGAGGAACTGGGGCTGCCGGAGAACTGCAAAATAGCAGCCGGCGCCGGGGATAATGCGGCAGCTGCAGTGGGAACAGGAACCGTGGGTGACGGAATGTGCAATATTTCTCTGGGTACCAGCGGCACTATCTTTATCTCCAGCAAAGAATTCGGAGTAGATAAATACAATGCACTTCATGCCTTTGCCCATGCAGACGGCCATTACCATCTCATGGGTTGCATGCTGAGCGCTGCCTCCTGCAACAAGTGGTGGATGGATGAGATTATCGGAACTGCAGATTACGCCGGAGAGCAGGGAAAGATCGGAGATCTGGGAGAGAATCACGTGTATTTTCTTCCCTACCTTATGGGAGAGCGCTCCCCGCACAACAATCCAGATGCAAGGGGCACGTTTATCGGTCTGACTATGGACAGCACCAGGGCGGATATGACCCAGGCAGTTCTGGAGGGGGTCGCCTTTGCCATCAGAGATTCCTTTGAGGTCGCCAAGTCTCTGGGAATAAAGATTGAACGGACTAAAATCTGCGGGGGAGGTGCCAAAAGCCCTCTGTGGAAGAAGATGATTGCCAACATTCTGAATATTAAGGTGGATGTAATTGCATCCGAAGAAGGACCTGCCATGGGTGGTGCCATGCTGGCGGCAGTGGCAAATGGAGAATACGCTTCCGTGGAGGAGGCTGCCGGTGCTATAGTAAAAGTGGTTGACACCGTGGAACCGGAACCTGAGCTTGCCGGGAAGTACGAAGAACGGTACAGAAAGTTTGCCAAGATTTATCCTGCAGTGAAAAACCTATTCAGCGAAATTCTGTAACTATACGGAAACAGGGCGTGGATTCCTATGAAAATGCCTCCGGGTACCTTTACCTTTGCTGTTTTGCATAGATTTTGCTTGATTTTAAAAATCAAGGTTCGTATAATGCAAGGTAGGTCCACACTGACCTGAGGAGGCGAAAGTATGAAATATGTTTTAGACGTGCATACCCACACGCTGGCCAGCGGGCATGCCTACAATACAATGGCAGAGATGGCTTGTGCCGCAGGCAGGAAAGGGCTTCAGCTGCTGGGAATCACAGAACACGCGGTTGAAATGCCGGGAACCTGCTGCACTTTCTATTTTGAAAATCTGAAAATGGTTGACCGGGACAAATATAAGGACTGCTATGGGGTGGAGCTGCTTTTGGGCACAGAGCTGAATATTCTGGATTACCAGGGAACCATTGATATGGAAGAGAGAACCTTAAAAAAGATGGATGTAACTATTGCAAGCATCCATCCCCCATGCTATAAGAGCGGTACAGAAGAGGAGAATACCAATGCTTATCTGTGTGCCATAAAAAACCCTTATATTAACATCATCGGTCATCCTGATGACGGGAGGTTTAAGCCGGATTACCGCGCCGTTGTACAGGCTGCAAAAGAGTACAAGGTGCTGCTGGAGCTGAATAATAATTCCCTGGATCCCAGATGTTTCCGGCAAAATGGCAGAGAGAATATGCTGGAATTGCTGAAATACTGTAAGGAATACCAGGCTCCTGTTATCATTGGAAGCGATGCGCATGTGGATGATTTGGTTGGAGCCCATGAGTTTGTGGAAGCGCTGTTAAAAGAAACGGAATTTCCTGAGGAATTGGTTGTGAACCGTTCTGTGGAAGAGCTGAAGAAGTATGTAAACAGATACAGGTAGCAAAGAGAGAAATACGCGGTTATCAGGCCGGGAATCTTAAAAACAGATTCCCGGCCTTTTCCTGCTCCTGCAGGTATAAGAGAATACCCTGAAATTAGGATATCCTGCAGGGGGGGAACTGCCGTTTGGTATAGTTGATAAAGGCGGTAGAGTCGCTGTACAAGGGACGTTCTTTATTCC
This sequence comes from Lactonifactor longoviformis, assembly GCF_042848515.1. Lineage (GTDB taxonomy): Bacteria > Bacillota > Clostridia > Lachnospirales > Lachnospiraceae > Lactonifactor > Lactonifactor longoviformis. The sequence goes on from NZ_AP031453.1 coordinate 1,406,287, forward strand.
ACAGGATACCGATAAATACCGGATCCAGCTGAGGTTCAATAGGAATCCCTACAATATCCTCGTTGTGCAGAATGGTCTCCTCAAAAAGCAGTCCCCCTACCGAGTAATCTGACCGGAGAAGCTGCTTGATGGTATCCAGCTGATTGGAGCGGAATATAATGTTGGGCTTAAGGGAAGCCTTTTCAAAGGCAGTGCTGATGATCTTATTGCTGAAGGAACCGATTCGGTTGACCACGAGTGGGATCTGTGCCACCTCACGGAGTGTAATGCTTTTGAGACTGGCCATGGGACTTTCCCTGTGAACGGCCAGGTTCAGCCGTGTCGTCAGCAGGGTGATAATACGCACGGCATTCAGATTGGCATAATTGGTTATGGTAATTGCAAAATCAACCTGTCCTTTTTCCACCACTTCATAGCACTCCAGCGCCCCCAGCTCCAGGACATCAATGGTAACATGGGGATGGAGTTTTTTAAATCCAATAACCACTTCAGAGAACAGAAAGGTTTCCACTGTGGGTGAGATTGCAAGCTTAATCTGGTTTCTGGAGCGGCTCAAATCTTTCATTTTCTGGGTCAGGTCATTCACATCCTGAAGGACATGGGTTGCCTCTACATAGAACAGTTCCCCTTCAAAGGTCAGTGTAAGCTTCTTTTTCTCACGCTTAAACAGCAGAAGGTTAAACTCTTCTTCCAAGGCCTTGATGGAATTGGTGATGGAGGGCTGGGAAACGTGAAGCTTTTTTGCTGCCGCAGTAATTCCTCCCCACTGGCAGACCTGCTGAAAATACTGTAATTGCCGAATTGTCACATCATCACCTCCTGTATTTTTTATCTTATTCTTATTTTGTCTTCTGGTCAAGAAATTCTGCGCTATCGATAGTTTTAAACTATATATCCAAAAGAAAGATGTAATTTACACTTCAGGTTAACAGATATACAATAAAGAAAACACAGAGATAATGGAACAAATACCAGAAAAATACATATAAAATGTTTAATTATCTGATATAACTGTGTGAACCCGGGTATCAATTTATATTTCTATTCATAGTTCTGCTTTCAGGCAGTTCTGGGAATAGAAGCATGCTTTGCGACGTACAGATGCATTGCGTCCTGCGCCATATGGCAGTTTACGGCATCTATCAACTGAGCACCCGGGAAGCCAAAAGGGGCCCTTCTACAGATTCCGTCCCCTGTGCCGGCCGGGAGAAAGGGAAGGATTATGTTATCAGACAGAGAAAAAGAAAGACTGCGGTCTTTGGGGAGGCAGATACGGGAAATTGCCGAGCTGGATATTCAGAAAGAAAATAAAAAGCTATGGACAGCAGTGAATGACGGACAGATGATACGTCCGGTGGTAATAGCCAGAGATTATCCGGTTTTGCTTCTTATGGAAGGTCCGGATGCCATCCGGCCGACGATTGAAGATCCGTATTTCAGGCAAAGGGAGATGGAAATGCTTTTAACCATCTACGAATGGAACCATCTGCGGGGAGATCGGGTAGTGGAACCGTATCTTAATGTCCCGGTCATTGCAGAGGATACAAATGTGGGACTGCGTATGTCCAGTTATCCGGCCCAGTGGACCATGGATCCGGAGGAACTTCACCGGGCGTATGCCTTTGAGAGAGTACTCTGGAATGAAGAGGATGTCTCCGCAAAAATTAAATGGCCCAAGGTTGTCTACCGCAGAGAGGAGACCATGGAGCGGTATGAACAGATGTGCGAGATTATGGAAGGGATTATCGAGATTAAATTATTTGGGATCCAGAATTTCCGGTTTGCCATGTTCGACGACATCTTTGCATGGACAACCATTGATCAGGGAATGACAGACCTGGTCATGAACCCCGAATATCTGCATCTGGCAGCGGAGAGATATGCCGAATGCTTTATACACAGAGCAAAGCAGTATGAAGAGCTTGGCCTTATCTCCTCTAATAATTCTAACACATTTATTGGAAATGGAGGCTATGGATACTGTTCAGCTCTTCCAAGGCCCACTGAAACCGGGATTGGAGGAAGTCTGAAGGATAATTGGGGGGTGGCACAAGATCAGATTTTCACATCGGTATCCCCGGAGATGACCAAAGAATTTGCATTTGACCATGAAAGGGCCTGGACCGATCTGTATCCGCGCATCTATTATGGATGCTGTGAACGGCTGGATCACAAAATAGAGGAACTGGGAACCTTTCCCAACCTGAAAAAGATATCCGTATCCCCGTTCAGCGATTGTGAAGCTGCAATGGAAAAGATGGGAAAACGCTATATTGTATCATTTAAAGCACATAATACTTTTATCAATCTAAATCCCTGCGGATACGATCTCCTCACTGAGGAACTGAAAAAGGTCTGCCGTCTGGCAAAAAGGTATGGAAGCAGCGTGGAGATTATTATGAAATCAATTATTGACTTGAACCATGAACCTCAGAGGCTCTGGGAGTGGTGCAGGCTGGCAAGTGAGATCGTTAAGAGCTACTGATGAGTAAGGGAAAAGATCACAGGAAGGAGAGATTACATTGAAGAAAAAGATAATGGCTTTGGTACTTGCAGGAATTATGATTTTGGGAGGATGCTCAGGAAACACGGATTCTGCTTCTGAGGATACGGAGAAGGACAGCACCCAAAAAAGCAGCCAGGAGGTAAAAGAAGTAACGATTCTCACCGGTCCGTCAGGTGGGACCATGGAGATCGTGGGGGCAGCTACTATAGAACTATTTAAGGCTGCCATGCCGGGAACAGAGTTTTCTTCCGTTCCCAGCACCGGGAGCGCGGTAAATGTAAAACTGATGGACAACAAAGAGGCAGATATGGCGATTATTACAGCAGATACCCTGGCAGCAGCCATTAACGGAGAGGAGCCTTTTGAGGAGACTTATCCGGATCTCATGTCCATGTGCGCTCTGTATCCCAACACCATGCAGCTTTGGGCGCTGCCATCCTCCGGGATCCAGGACTTCGCGGACTTGAAAAGCAAAAAATTCACCTGCGGACAGTTCGGGGGAGGACCTTACCAGCCCTGCATGAATATGATGAAGACCTATGGATTTACCCTGGACGACATAGAGGCAAGCGGTGGAGAGATGACACCTCTGGCATGGGGAGAGGCTACTAATTCCCTTCAGGATGGAAATATTGACGCAGTTTTTTGGACAACCTCGTTCCCCGCAGCAGGAATTGTGAATGCGGCCGTGGGAAAGGAATTCAGCCTGGTGCAGATCAATGAAGAAAAGTTGAAAGAATATACGGAAACCTATGAGGGATGGGTAGACATTACCATTCCCGCAGGCACCTATGAATTTCAAAAAGAAGATGTGAAAACAATAGGGACACCCAATCTTTACGTAGTCTCCAGGGATATGCCGGAGGATGTGGTGTATGAGATGACAAAGGCAATCTGTGAAAACTATGATGTGCTGGGGACCTCACATGCTCTCCTGAAGTCCTTATCGGACGAAACCATTACCCAGGGAGTGGTGGGGGAGATCCATCCGGGAGCACTCCGTTACTATAAAGAAAAAGGAATTAATGTCTCATAAGGGAGAGGATTTCAATGGAAAAAACAAAAGGCGGGGATCGATACGACAGGATTTGCAAAGTCAGCATCCAGATATTGGGCGCTGCAATGGCATTTTTCCACTTATATACAGCTCTTATGGGTACGCTGACAGGAACCTGCCAGACAGCGGTGCACCTGCTGTTTATTGGTCTCATTTATTATTTGGGGTATCAGTCTAAGAATGAGAGATGGAAAACGGTAACCAGGATTTTCAACCTTGTATTTGCAGCTGGGATGGCGGCAAGTCTTGGATACAACATACTTGCCAATAAAAAGCTGATGATGCGTATGATGCAGGTGGATAAGGTAACTACACTGCAGGTAATTCTGGGAATTATTTTAATTGTGTCTGTGCTGGAGCTGACACGCCGTTGTCTTGGAATGGCAATGCCCATCATAGCTCTAATCTTTATCCTGTATGCATTCACCGCCAAGTATATGTCCGGAGTATTATACTTTAAAGGGATTGGGCTGGACCGTTTTGTGGAACAGATGTACCTGACCTTTCAGGGGGTGTTCGGGGAAGCGCTGAATTCCTCTGCTACCTTTGTAGTAATGTTCTGCCTCTTCGGCAGCTTTCTCCAGGTCTCCGGAGGCGGACAGTTCTTCCTTGATATATCAAAGAGTGCGGTAGGACGTTTTCGGGGAGGTCCCGGTATGATGACCGTAATCTCCTGCGCACTGATGGGGACAATCTCCGGGAGTGCCATTGCCAATGTAGCTGCAACCGGTGTGTTTACGATCCCCTTTATGAAAAAGGGAGGATATGAAAAGAATTTTGCAGGTGCCGTTGCATCTGTGGCTTCCACAGGAGGGATGATTCTTCCCCCGGTTATGGGTGCCGGTGCATTTATTATGTCCGAATACCTGGGGATCTCCTATGCCAGGATATGTCTTTATGCATTGGTCCCCGCACTATTATATTTTTTTGCAGTGTTTCTCCAGGTATATCTGGAGGCGCGGCGTTTGAACCTTTCGGGGGTTCCCAGGGAAGAAATTGAACCAGCCCTTTCTGTTATGAAGCGGGCAGGATACTTGCTGATACCGCTCCTTGTGATTATCTATTTTCTCTGCGCAGGATATTCTGCCATGAGGGCAGCCTTTTACGGGATTATATCCATTATTATCGTAAGCTTTTTCCGCAGGGAAACCCGGATGACACCAAAAAAATGTCTGGAGGCAATGGTACTGGGATCAAAATCCTGCATCTCTGTGGCAACAGCCTGTGCAAGCGCCGGGATTATTATTGGCGTGCTCAGATTTACAGGCCTTGGTTTAAAGTTCACAAGTGCAGTTGTCAGTATTTCCGGAGGCAATCTTATGGTAGCCCTGATACTGACTATGATAGCCTCCATTATATTAGGGATGGGGATTCCTCCTACGGCTGCCTATGTTATGCAGGCTGCGCTTACAGCTCCTGCACTGGTTCAGATGGGACTGGAACCCATTCAGGCACATTTGTTTATCTTTTATTTCTCCTGTATGGCAGGAATTACGCCTCCTGTAGCCATCTGTGCGTACACGGCGGCTCCCATAGCAGAAGGAAATCCCGGAAAGGTGGGATTTCAGGCATTTCGCCTGGCCCTGTCGTCTTTCATCGTGCCCTATGTATTTGCATACGGTACAGGAATACTTCTGGTAGGGAATATAGTGGATATTATTCTTGCCGTCTGTACCACACTCATAGGGATTGCTATATTGTCTGTGGCGGTTTCCGGCTGGCTGAAGTATCCAATAAAAGCTTATCTGCGGGTTCCTCTGTTCGGCGCTGCGGTACTGATGATGGTGCAGGGAGTAACAACCGATCTTGTGGGAATCCTCGTAGCCGGTGTAATCTGTGGGATTCATCTGCGAAGGCAGGCAATAGTACCGGTAAAATAGTGAAGAAGGGGGAGAATCGGCATGAAGGTAACGCTGGGCTATGGGAACGGACAGCAGGAGGTAAGCATACCGGACAGGAATCTTCAGGCGGTCTTACTGCCCCAAGAGACAGCAAAACAGGAGGATGAGGAGACACTTCTGCGAAAGGCATTGCTCCATCCTGTAGGAACCTCCAAACTGAGAGCCATAATAAGGCCGGGTGAAAAAATCGCGGTAGTTGCCAGTGATATGACAAGGCCCCTGCCCACGGGCCGTATTATGCCGGTGCTGTTGGAGGAGATGATTGCCGGGGGTGCACGCCCGGAGGATATCACACTGATCTTTGGATTAGGGATTCACAGGCACCATACAGAGGCAGAAAAAAGAAAGCTGGCTGGAGAGGCAGTGTATGAGAGGATACGCTGTGTGGATTCAGAACCGGAAGACTGCATTCTCCTGGGATATACATCCAGGGGAACCCCGGTGGAGATAACGAGGGAGGTTGCCTCTGCGGACCGGATAGTCTGTCTGGGAAACATTGAGTATCACTATTTCGCCGGTTTCAGCGGAGGTGCCAAGGCTATTCTTCCGGGAGCTGCCTCAAGGGCTGCCATACAAAAGAACCACAGCCATATGATGGAGCCCGGGGCAGAGAGCGGATGCCTGGAGGGAAATCCTGTGCGGGAAGATATAGAAGAGGCTGGGGCATTGTGCAACATAGATTTTATTCTAAATGTAGTACTGGATGCAGAAAAAAGAATACTCTGGGCTGCTGCCGGGGATCCGGTGCAGGTCCACCGGGCAGGGTGCGGATATGTGGACAGCTGCTGCAGAAGAAAGCTTCAGAAAGCCGCAGATATTGTAATCGTGTCCCAGGGAGGGGCGCCCAAGGATCTTAATCTTTACCAGATGCAGAAGGCTTTGAATCACGCTGCCTACGCAGTCAGAGACGGGGGCATCATCATTATGGCAGGATATCTTGGGGAGGGCATGGGAGAGCCCGTTTTTGAACAGTGGATGCGGGAGGCAGAGAATCCGGAAGAGCTGGTGAGAAAGATAGGCAGGGAATTTTGTCTCGGAGGCCATAAGGCGGCAGCCATAGGTGCTGTCTTAAGAAAAGCTGATATTTTTCTGGTATCCAGTCTGCCGGACTCCCAGGTGAAGGAAATATTTATGCACCCTTTCAGCAGTGTTCAGGAAGCTCTGCAGACAGCCTTTCAGAAGATAGGGGAGGAAGCCTCTGTAGTGGTTATGCCTGTGGGAGGCAGCATACTTCCGGACTTAAAATGAAAGTTACGGTTTCCTCCGCTCTCAGTAACAAATAAAACATTCGAACTCATTGACTTCACAATTTTAACGTGATAAAATGAAGAAAAGTTGACGTATTATTTCGTTAATGCTTAAAAATATGTGTTGAGGAGAATGACAATGAGTAAGAAGATTCACACAGAGGCAGTAGACTATCTGTTTGAGGCCATTTTAAGTCTGAAGAATAAAGAAGAATGCTATACATTTTTTGAGGATGTGTGTACAGTGAATGAGATTCTTTCTCTGTCCCAGCGCTTTGAAGTTGCCAAGATGCTAAGAGAAAAGAAAACATATCTGGAGATCTCAGAAAAGACAGGAGCTTCCACTGCAACCATCAGCCGTGTAAACCGTTCCCTGAACTATGGGAATGATGGGTATGAGATGGTGTTTGAGCGGATTAATAAAAAGGAGCCTGAAGAAGTATAATATATAAGAACAGGACCCGAAGAGCCGGCATTGGCACGCCGCTCTTCGGGTCCTGTTTCTAGGATTACTGAAAGTCAGAAAGTATCAGTCTACTTTCCATAATCCCAGGGCGGGAGTTTTAACAAAGTAAATTTCCTCTCCATTTTCCAGGATGTTCCATCCTTCTTTCAAGGTGTGAGGATTATAAAGGGCGGCAGCCTCTTCATAGTCTATCCACTCATAGCCCACAGTATTAATATCTTCCTTGGACAGGTTTTCAGGGCGTGTACAGTAGGTGATGGTAAAACGTCCGTCGGAGGAACCCTGAATCAGATGGGCAGCAGCCATGATCCTGTTTTCAAATGCCCCTTCATTGAAAAGCTTCAGGACGTAGTCGCGGCCCTTATATCCATAAGTTCTGGTCATGCGATCCATTTCTTCATTTTCACCAAAAGCTTTTACTCCGGGCGCCAGAATAATGAGTTCCCCTCCGTCGGCAACAGCCATACGGGTACGGTATACGCCCTTATTTCCCACCCAGGTAGTCTTCAGCTCGTAAGGATCCAGATAAGTCACAAGTTTTTTTGCCCGGCGCTCCACATGGCAGATATTCAGCTGTTCGGAGAGCGCTACCGCATGCTCAAAGGGCTTCCGGGAGGGGCCTGCGTAAAGGCCGTTTAAGGTTACCTGATCGTCTTTTAGAGTGGTTACTGTCTGAATGTAAACAAGAGGCAGTTTTCCGTCCAGAAAATGCTGCTGTGCATAGTCAAATACTTTCCGGGCCGGGGAGTCGGCTACGCCCAAAGCTTTTTCCATCCCGCAGATAGCGCTTAACATATGGGATTTATTGATCATCTGGCGTCCGCCCACACCTACAAAGATGTTTTTGCTGTAGTTGGCCATCCCGACAACTTCATGGGGCACTACCTGTCCGATGGACAGTATCAGGTCATACCCTCCGTTAATTAATTTTTCGTTGACCTCTACTTCAATATCCGTAGAATACAGACCCTCTGAGATCTCCTCAATCACTTCCCGCGGAACCTGGCCGATGGAGATGGTATCTGTCTGCCAGTGATGTACCAGAAATGCTTCTTCAGGCACTACACCCCCGAACATCTTTTCTTTTTCCTCCGCATCCATGGCCATATGAGTCCCCAGTGCCGGCATAACGTGTACGGTGGCTGCTGGGGACAGCTTTTTATAGAGAACCTGGGTGATCTCCCCGGCATAAGAATAGCAGCGGGTAAAGTCAGGGGGAATAATCAGGACTTTTTTTAAGTCCGGATATTGTTCCAGCAATTGTTCCATGCATTGTTCAACCTCTGACATGGATATGCCGGACGCTTCGTTGGTCATATAAATCTCGTTCATGATATCCTCCTTAGGCGGTATATTTCTTGAGTGTTGCTCTTACGGCACCCGGACCTGCAGCTAATTCAGCAAATAATGCTTCCACGGTTTCTCCAAGGCCGGCCTGATATAAGTCTACGCCAAAGATGGCAGCATTGGAGAGGATGGGCTGGAGTGCTTCATGGAAATCGCCCTTTTCGCCCAGCTTAATATCTTTTACGCATGCCATAGAGCTTTCCAGCAGAGGATCAGAGCTGGGGGCAAATGCATTCCCGTTATCGTCTACAGCAAGCAGATAACGGCACCAGCCAGCCAGAACCAGAGGAATAAGCTTGAGATCTTTCACATCCAGAGTATCACTGGCCGCATAAGCTTTGATGGTTTCGCCGAAACGAATGCCGAGCTTCTGAGAAGTATCCGTGGCAATCCGCTGAGGGGTATCCGGCATAAAAGGATTCGGTATGCGGACCTGAAGCACTTCGTCGATAAACTCTCTGGGGTTGATGATACCGGGATCGACTACAACCGGAAGTCCTTCCTGATAACCGATGATCTCCACTAATTTCTTCAGTTCTGGATCTTTCATTTCATCTGCGATTAATGTATAGTCCAGGAGACAGCCGTATACGGCCAGTGCAGTGTGAAGAGGATTCAGACAGGTGCAGACTTTCATCTTCTCTACCTTATCTACGGTTTCCTTGTCTGCAAATATAACGCCTGCTTCGTCCAGATTCGGACGGCCGTTGGGGAATGCATTCTCGATCACCAGGTACTGGGGTTCTTCAGAGTTGACAAAAGCTGCAACATAGGTGTTTTTGCTGGTAACAATTGCCTCCACATCATCAAATCCGTCCTTTTTCAGCATTTCTTTTACGCTGTCGTCGGGGCGGGGTGTGATCTTATCAATCATGGACCATGGAAAAGAGATGCATGCGGGATCCTCTGCATAGGCCAGAAACTCCTTGGGAACAAGTCCGTGTTCAGACCAGGCTTTCGCATATGCAATTACCGCATCGTGAAGTCTGGTGCCGTTGTGTGAGCAATTATCCATACTAACCAGGGCAAGGGGAAGTCTGCCGGCAAGATAGCGTTCATAGACCAGCGCAGTCAGTTTTCCGATATAGCTCACAGGCGCCTTGGGACCATTTTCAAAGTCAGCCTTTACCGGGGGGAAGTAGCTTCCGTCAGCGGCAAAAAGATTGTAACCTTTTTCCGTGATTGTAAAGCTTACCATCTGAAGTGTGGGAGCAGTAAAAATTTCTTTTAAACGTGCCCATTCTGCAGCATTAGAAGAATCCACGATGACAGATTCCACGATACTGCCCACGACGGTTTTTTCAATGGTTCCATCCGACTTTAAGGTAACCAGTACGCTTAGATTGTCATTGGGGCGGTACATTTTTTCAATAATCTCATAGTCAAAACCTTCAGCTACAATAATACCGGTATCGGCTTTTCCTGCATTTAACAGGGTCTGCTGAAGGTTAGCAGTAAATGCCCGGAAGATATTGCCGGCGCCGAAGTGAATCCAGGCCGGAGCTTCCTTTGTTTTTGCGGCAACAGCCTCTCTGTCATACTGGGGAAGGGCAAAGCCTGCCTCTTCCCACATATTTTTATTGTTCAATGCTTCCTGTGATAATTTCATGGAATACAAGTCCTTTCTTATTTCCCTAATTTATCAAGAGTTTCCCAGATACCGTTTAGGTAGGTTGCCCCCAGGGCTCTGTCGTATAAGCCGTAGCCCGGTCTGCCGGTTTCTCCCCAGATCATTCTTCCATGATCCGGACGGATATAGCCGTCAAAGCCGTTTTTATGCAGAGAAGCCATAATTCCTACCATATCCAGACTGCCGCAGGCTGAGAAGTGAGCTGCCTCCTCAAAGCCCCCGTCCAGAATTTTTACATTTCTCAGATGCACAAAGTGAACTCTTCCCATTGCGGAATACTTATCTGCCAGATGTACCAGATCATTGGACGGAGATACTCCGAGAGAACCTGTACACAGGGTGAGCCCGTTATATTTGCTGTCCACTAAGGATAACATCCGATCCAGATTCTTCTCACAGGTAATGATTCTGGGCAGACCAAAGATGCTCCAGGGCGGATCATCCTGATGAATGGCCATTTTAACGTCACACTCTTTCGCGGTGGGAATTACAGCCTGTAAGAAGTACTCCAGATTGCTCCACAAATCTTCTTCCGTAATCTTACTATAGTCGTCAAATACTTCCTTCAGGGTCTCTTTTGTATAGCTGGAGTCCCATCCGGGAAGGGATAATTCTCCGGTGAGAGGATCCATCTTTTCAATCTGTTCCGGATAATAGACAAGGGCATTGGAACCATCGGGCAGTTCTCTGTCCAGCTGTGTTCTGGTCCAGTCAAATACGGGCATAAAGTTATAGCAGATAACCTTGATGCCGGCTTTGCCAAGACGGCGGATATTTTCCTTATAATTTGCGATGTACTGATCTCTGGAGGGTTTGCCTAACTTAATATCTTCGTGTACAGGTACACTTTCGATCACTTCAAAGTTCAGGCCGGCAGTCTCTACCTTTGCTTTTAAATCCTGTATACTTTCCTCGCTCCAGACTTCTCCTACGGGGACGTCGTAGATTGCGGTTACGATTGTGCTCATATTAGGGATCTGACGAATCTTTTCTAAAGTTACGGCATCGTCGTCGCCATACCAGCGAAATGACATTTTCATATGCTGATTTCTCCTTTCATAATAGGGGTAGTATGTGATTAATCTTCGAATTTTAATACGATTTTCAGTACATCCTGAGGATGCTCTTTGATCATGGTCAAAGCGTCCATGATATCTTTGTAGTTATATGCCTTAGTCATTAAGTCTTCCGGATGCAGAGAGCCGTCTTCAAAGCCTGCGATGACTTCGTCGAAGCAGTTGTTGTTGAGACGGGAACCTACAATGGTAAGCTCCTTTTTTGTAATATCAGCCATAGTAATCTGAGACGGAGCATCCTTCAGACCGATACATACAATCCGTCCTGCCGGGCAGGCCAGCTGTACGCTCTGTTCAAATGAAGACGGAATGCACACGGTGTCTACAACAACTGGAATTCCTTCGCCGTCTGTGAATTTCAATAACCGGTCCTCCAGATTTTCCTCAGAGACCAGAACTACCTCGTCTGCTCCCATGGACAGGGCTTTGTCCAGGCGCTCCTTAACCAGATCGGTCATGATAACCTCTGCGCCGTTTCGTTTGGCAACCTGCATGGCCGCAATACCGATTGGGCCGGAACCCATGATAAGTACCTTATCACCTTTTGTGACCTGTGCACGGTTGTTAATTTCCACTCCTATAGTGAATGGTTCTACCAGGCCTAAGTAGGATTCATCAAAATCCTTATGGAATTTGTGGACGTTCTGCGCGGGAGCCGAGACGAATTCAGAGAATCCTCCGTCTCTGTGCACACCCATGACTTCCAAGTCACGGCAGACATTATGGCGTCCGATTCTGCAGGCATAGCAGTGTCCGCAGCTTACTACCGGATCCACAGCAACCTTATCGCCTACCTTTACATTCGTAACATCTGCTCCGATTTCTGTGACAATGCCTCCAAATTCGTGGCCGATGAGGCGTGGATAAGTGGCCAGAGAGTTTGTACCGTTATAGATTCCGATATCAGATCCACAGATGCCGCCGGATGTGATGCGTACAATAACATCGTCCGGATTCTGAATCGTTGGCTTTGGTACATCTACAATTTCAACTTTAAATGGCTCAATTACTTTAATTGCTTTCATTTTAAGATCTCCTTGTGAATGAAATAAGGTTTATGTACTGATGATCTCCCTGGCAGTTCCAGGACAGTCAGTACTTTGAATTTAGAAAGGAAACTAATATATTAATTCAAAAGCCTTATTTCGGGATGTTGTGCGAACAAAATTGAAATAAGGTGAAAATGGAATGGAAATGGTGCTTGAAGTAATATATTAGTTTGCCATACGGACACTATAGCAAATATCAAATCAAAGATCAATATTAAAAACTACTAACATATGAATGGTAAAAATGTATATATTTCACAAAGAGGTATGACGTCGTATAATGCTCTTTCTTATCCTATAAGTATGGGACCTGATTTGTACTTCTTATTTGTATTGACGGAGCCTCAGGCATATGATACGCTTCCTATCAGAATAAACAACACGGAGACCGGAAAGGAGTGCGGCTATGCCAATTAAAATCGTAGAGAAAAGAGAGAAAGAGAATAACAGAGAATATGCATACCGTTTGCTGCGGCACAATATTATGACACTTCAGCTGCTGCCGGGGACTACACTGAATGAAGGAGAACTGACGGATCTGCTTAGCATTAGCAGAACCCCTATACATGAAGCCATCCTTATGCTGAAAGAGGAATCGCTGGTGGATGTATATCCCCAGAGCGGTTCCAGGGTATCTCTGATCCATATTGATATATTAAAGGAGGGGTATTTTCTGCGTTCCGTGATTGAACCTGAGATTATTCGTCAGCTTGCGGGAAATGTCCCGGGAGAGAAGATGGAGAGCCTGAAGTATAATCTGGACCGGCAAAAGGAGGCTCTTCGCGCAGAGGACAAGATAGATTCTTTTTTTAAACTGGATGATAAGTTCCACCATTTGATCTATTCAGCTGCGGGAAAGGATATCACCTGGTACGCGGTGAAGAAGGTAAGTTCTCATTATGACAGGGTGCGGTATCTGGACGCGATTATGAACCAGACGGATTTGGAAGGCATATTGATGGAACACAAAGATATTGCACATATTCTTCTGCTGGGGATGACTGCTGACTTTGATCTGAAGCATTTTTATGACAGGCATTTGGGAACCTACAGAAAACATTTTCAGGAGATTTTGGAAGAATATCCGGGGTATTTTCACATGTAAAAACTTACCAATGAAATAGTGCACAAAAATTTAATTGAAAATTTATAATATTTCAACATAATTAATGTTCCCTCTTGACGTATGACGTCTGATTTGCTATAGTCGGGTTATGGAATGGATGAGATGTCATACGTGTTACCACCTGCCGGAGGGCTTTAGGTGATGACCAAAAGAAAAGGAGAAAAGGGGGAAAACATTTATGTTTTCAGGAGAAATGGTTACAGGGCCTTTGCTGATTGGAATCTTCATTCTTGCAATTGCCGTATTACTCGTATTAATTATTAAGTTTAAGCTTAATGCTTTTGTTGCCTTGCTGGTGACTGCTTTCGGTACCGGTGTATTAGTAAATATGCCATTGGCAGATGTGGCACAGACTGTTACGGATGGATTCGGGGGAACCCTGGGCGGCATCGGTATGGTTACCGGTCTTGGTGTTATGCTGGGTAAATTCATGTTTGAATCCGGCGGTATTGAGTCTATCTCTAACAAGATTTTGGGTGCATTCGGAGAGAAGAAATCTCCTATCGCAGTTGCATTATCCGGATTTATCACAGGTATTCCGGTATTCGGCGATGTTGTTTATATTATGTTTGCTCCTATGCTGCGTGTACTTTCTAAAAAGACAAAGATTTCAATGGTAAACTTTGCCTGTGCAATCTCTGTTGCAACTACCTGTACCTTTGCGCTTGTACTGCCAACAGCACCTCCTCTTGCGGTTGCTGAGGAGTTGGGAATTGAAATCGGTATCTTTTTCTTTTATGCTCTTATCTCAGCGTTTGTCGGTATGCTGGTGGGCGGAATTGTATACGGCTCTTTCCTGAACAAGCAGGATCATAAGAACAACCATTTTTATACTTTTGAGGATCTGGACCAGGAAGAGGCACAGATGGCAAAAGGTGACAGCAAAGATAAAATGGGAGCAGGGAAAGCATTGTCAATTCTGTTAGTTCCTATTGTCCTGATTCTGTTGGGAAGCTTTGTTCCCCTGGCAGTGGGCAAGGAAGCAGCAATTGTTCCATTTGTTACATTTATCGGCAATAAAAACTTTGCTATGATGGTAGGTGTTATCTACGCAGCAGTTATTTCCAGAAAATACATTAAGAAAACTGCAACTGATATTATGACGGAGGCTGCTGACCAGGTAGGGTTAATTCTGCTAATCACCGGTGCCGGCGGAGCTTTCGGCAAGGTCCTTCAGGCAACGGGTATTGCAGATTATGTGGCAGGAACTTTATCCAGCTTCAGTATTCCAATCTTAATCCTTTGCTTCCTGATTGCACAGATCATCCGTTGCGCACAGGGTTCCACAACTGTTGCACTTATGACAACTGCTGCAATTATGTCCAGCACAATTGCAACAAGCGGAGTGTCTCCGATTCTCTGTGCAATTGCAATCTGCGCAGGCGGAATTGGTCTTTCTCTGCCGAACGATTCCGGATTCTGGGCTATCAGCCGTTTCTTCCGTATATCGGTTACGGATACCATCCGCGGATGGAGTATCGGTGGATTTGTAGCGGGCGTGGCCATACTGATCTTCGTATCAATTCTTTCCTTATTCCAGGGATTCCTGCCTGGATTGATGATATAATAGAACAAGGCGATCGCATAGGAAATGCAAGAGGCTGTCATTCCATTATCCGGAGGCAGCCTCTGTTTGCATATAGAAAAAGGAGGTTTTACCAATGAGCAACATACAGCAAAAGAGTGCGCCACAGCGTCTCTACTGGGCGCAGCTGGATGCCCTGAATATGGGATCCGGATGGGATGAGGAGGATATCACAAAACCCCAGATTCTCCTGGAAGATGTATATGGGGACAGCCATCCGGGGAGTACACATTTATCACAGCTGATGGAACAGGCAAAGTACGGTGTCTTTGAAAGGGGGGGATTTCCCGCGCAGTATCACACCACGGATATCTGTGACGGCTGCGCCCAGGGCCATGATGGAATGAATTATGTACTGGCATCCAGGGAAGCTATCTGTGATATGGTAGAGGTTCATGGATCTGTGTATCCCTGGGATGGAATAATCCTGGCGTCTTCCTGTGACAAGTCCATTCCCGCCCATTTGAAAGCGGCAGCCAGGCTGAATATTCCTACTATATTTATACCGGGAGGCAGTATGAGGCCGGGGCCGAATATGACAACTTCACTGGTGGCGGGGGATATTTCACTTCGCCAGAAACGGGAGGGGGCGATCTCCGATCAGGAAGTAAGGGACTACAAGCTTACGGGGTGTCCTTCCTGCGGAGCCTGTACATTTTTGGGCACCGCAAGTACTATGCAGTGTATGGCGGAGGCCCTTGGCATGGCATTGCCAGGATCTGCAGTGATGCCGGCTACTATGCGGGATATCCAGTCCTATGCCAGAAAGGCCGGCCGGGCGATTATGGGTCTGGTGGAAAAGGATATAAAGCCCGGAGATATTATGACAGAGGCAGCCTTTCGGAATGCAGTCATTATCCACAGTGCTATCGGAGGCTCCACTAACGCAACCCTTCATCTTCCGTCCATTGCACGTGAGATGAGTCTGGAACTCTCTCCGGACCTCTTTGACGAGATCAACCACAGGGTACCCCATCTGGGGAATATTACCCCCTCAGGGCAGCATCTCACTGAAGCTTTCTGGTTCGCCGGCGGCATACCAATGGTGCAGTGGTACCTGAAGGATATGCTGGATCTGGATGTTATGACCGTCACCGGAAAACCCCTGGGAGAGAATCTGGAAATGTTGGCGAAGGAAAATTTCTTTGAGAGAAACCTGGGTTATCTGTCTAATTACGGCCTCACCAGAGATGAGGTGATCTTTCCGGTGGAGAAGGCTGAGGAAAAAGGGTCTATCGCGATTTTAAAAGGTAATCTTGCGCCGGAGGGCTCTGTGGTCAAATATTCAGCCTGTGTAAAGGAACTGCGGATCCACAAGGGGACAGCCCGGGTTTACAACAGAGAAGAGGATGCTTACCAGGCTGTGGTTGACGGGAAAATCAATCCCGGGGATGTTGTAGTCATCCGATATGAAGGACCAAGAGGCACCGGGATGCCGGAGATGCTGATGACCACAGAGGCCATTGTATGCGACGAGCGGCTAAACGGAACGGTATCACTGGTGACCGACGGAAGATTTTCAGGGGCCACCAGGGGCGCCGCCATTGGCCATGTATCTCCGGAAGCTGCCTGCGGAGGCCCTTTGGCTTTCATCGAGACCGGAGACATCATCTCTTACAATATTCCGGAGCGAACCATTGATGTGGTGGGGATTAACGGAGAAGAGATGTCACCTGCAGAGGTAGGAAAAATATTAGATGAGCGCAGCAAGAGGGGGATTATTCCCAGCCCACGGCGCAGCGGACTGTTTGGCAGATATACAAGCTCGGCTCTTTCTGCTATGAAAGGTGCCGGCTACTAAAGGACCAACAGGAAGAATATTGCAGAAAAATGCCGGATTGCTGTGGATTTCAGAGGAATAACGTGTTAAAATAATCCAATGTACGACAGAGGCCGTACGTCGGACCGGAGTGCATACATATAGAAGTGCCTCTGGGCAGTAATGAAAATGGAATGGTAAATGAGGTATAAGGCATGTTAGAGTCACTGAACAATAACAAAAAGCTGCTGCCTGAACAGGTGTCAGAGCAGATTATCCGGCTGATCACCGACCGGCAGCTAAAAGCAGGCGATAAGCTTCCCAATGAATTCGATATGGCCCAGCAGCTGAGCGTTGGCAGAGGTACTATACGTGAGGCGATTAAAATCCTGGTATCGCGCAATATTGTAGAGATACGAAGAGGATGCGGTACCTTTGTATGTGATCATCCCGGTATGATAGACGATCCGCTGGGCTTCCGATTTATGAAAGATAAGGGAAAACTGGCTCTGGATCTATGCGAGGTACGCATGATCATTGAGCCTGAGATTGCTGCTCTGGCTGCAGAACGGGCAACGGAGGAAGAGATCGAGGAATTAGAAAAAGTAGCAAAAGAAGTAGAAGTATTATGTGAGCAGGAGCTGCAGCATATGGAAAAAGATATAGAATTTCACGGCCTAATTGCCAAGTGCAGCAAAAATACTGTGATGCCTAATATCATACCTGTGATACAGTCAGGAATTTCTATTTTTATCAATATTACAGAGTATTCTCTTACCCAGGAAACCATACGCACACACAGAATGATACTCAACGCAATTAAAAATCATGATCCTCAAGAGGCGAGAGCGGCCATGATTGAACATCTGGAGAGCAACCGGGAAAAGATAAAAACGATAATAGCATAAAAGGGGGGCTGTGAAAAAAGTCCCGTAAAAAAAGAACGCTTTCAGGTATACAAACCTGGAGGCGTTCTTCTTTTTGTGGTAAAATTAATCTACTATGAACAATAATACCGAGAAATATTATACCGCAAAACAGGGAAGGCTGCCACTGTTTTTTTCGGATTGTCTGGATCTCTGTGATCCAGTATTAGCATTTGACAGAATCATGGAGGAGATTGGAATAGAAAGATATCTTAGGCCAGAGCCCTCACATAAACTGGGCCGGCCCGGATATAATCGGGTCAACATGCTAAAGACAGTCCTGTTCGGCTTTATGGACACTGGATACGCTTCCCTTCGGGAATTAGAAGACCGATGCAAAGTCAACATCCGTTACATGTACCTGATGGATCATGAAACTCCCAGTTACCGTGCCTTCAGTTATTTTATCAATGAAGAGATCAAGGAATCTGCCCAGGATATTTTTAAGGCAGTCATGTCCTATATCCAGACAGCGGAGGGAATCGATTTGCAGCATCTGTATATAGATGGCTCAAAATTCGAGGCAAATGCAAACAAGTATACCTGGGTATGGAAAAAAGCCACGGAAAAATCGAGATACCGTCTGTTCGGCAAGATTACCACACTGCTTACAGAAATGAACGAAACGCTGGCATACACAGGGCTGAAAATTGAAACCAATGTAGAATACACCCCGGACAGCCTGGAGGTCATTTTGTCCAGGTATGAATTCTTCTGCCATATCGACGAGGACACATTTGTATACGGCCGGGGACATCGGAAGAGCCAGGAGCAGCGTTACTACGAACGTTTAAAGGAATATATCGGAAAGCTTTCGGAATACGTGGAAAAGATCCGGATATGCGAGCCTGACCGGAACAGCTATGCGAAGACGGACCATGGCGCGACCTTCATGCGGATGAAAAAGGACTATATGGGAAATGACCAGCTCCTTCCTGCATACAACATACAGATCGGAGTGGCTGACGAGTACATTGCGGTGGTAGATGTCATGCAGTACCGGTCCGACATGGACTGCTTTGTGCCACTGATGGAAAAGTTCCATGAGTTATACGGTTTCTACCCGAAATATCCGGTAGCGGATGCAGGGTATGGATCCTTTAATAACTATCTGTTCTGCCAGGACCATAGGATGGAAAAGTTCATGAAATTCCCCATGTATAAGAAAGAGACAACAGACGAAAAGTACCATGAAGACCCGTTGCGTGCAGTGAATTTTAAGACAGACCCGGAAGGGAACCTAATCTGTCCAAACGGGAGGAAGTTCCACTTTGCATACCGAAAACCAGTGAAAGGGAACCAATACGGCAGGCAGGAAGAGTACTATACCTGCGAGGACTGCAGTGGCTGCCCCTATGCAGAAAAATGCAAGAGAACAGAAAAGAACAGGACAGTGCGGATTAATGCGGAATTAAGCGCCATGCATCAGGAGGTATTGGATAATCTTCAGAGTATCCATGGGGCGTTGCTCCGCATGAACCGCTCCATCCAGGCAGAAGGGACATTTGGAATCATCAAATACGACCGAAGGTATAAGCGAATTGTAAGAAGAGGACTGGATTCGGTAAGAGTAGAGATATTTCTTGTTTCTATCGGCCATAATCTCTATAAAATCTATAATAAGCAGATGAGACTCCGGGAAGTGGCTTAAAGAAGAAAGAGCGCACGTTTGTTGGGGTAAGGGGGATTATGCGCTTTTTACTGCTTTTTTCTTACGCTTTCCACAAAATAAAGAGGGGCTGAAAAAATGGAGTTAGAGCAACTCCATTTTTTCACAGCCCCATTTTCGATCCAAGGTGTCCCAAAATGGAATTGACCTGTCCCCTTTAGTAATATTAAACAAAAAAGAACAGTAAAAACCGACAAAAGAGATAAAATGGAAGAACTTCTTGACCCCCAAGTATAGAAGTGCTACTATAAAAACAGATACGACGTATGACGTCTGTAAAACCCAATTCCAAATCCATTGCAACCGAAAAGTGTAATATAGTTTGTCTGTAAAAGGAGAGTTAAAATGAAAATGAGAAGTCAGGAATTAAGGAAAGCAGCACCGGAGCTAGATCCTCTGCGTCTGGGAACCGGATGGAAATTGGAGGATTTATCAAAGCCTCAGATTATGATTGAGAGTACTTTTGGTGACAGTCACCCGGGAAGCGGTCATCTTCTGGAGTTAGTTGAAGAGGCGAGAGAAGGAGTGGCCGAAGCCGGAGGTTTCGGTGCCAGATATTTTACAACAGATATATGTGACGGTGAGGCTCAGGGGCACGACGGGATTAACTACTCCCTGGCTTCCCGCGATATGATTGCTAACATGATCGAAATCCATGCCAACGCCACTCCCTTTGACGGCGGCGTTTTCATTGCGAGCTGTGATAAAGGGATGCCGGCTCATCTGATGGGAGTGGGAAGAGTCAATATTCCATCTATTGTGGTGACCGGTGGGGTTATGGATGCAGGCCCTGATCTTCTGACACTGGAGCAGATTGGAAAATATAATGCAATGTGCGAGCGCGGTGAGATAACAGAAGAAAAACTTACCTATTATAAGCACCATGCCTGCCCTTCCTGCGGAGCCTGTTCCTTTATGGGGACTGCTTCCACCATGCAGATTATGGCAGAGGCCCTGGGACTTATGCTGCCCGGAAGCGCTCTCATGCCTGCGACAAGCCGGGATCTCAGAACAATGGCCAGGGAAGCAGGCAGACAGGCAGTCTGGCTGGCAGAGCATGATCTGACTCCAGATAAAATTGTTACTATGAAATCCTTTGAAAATGCAATCATGGTACATGCTGCTATCTCGGGTTCCACAAACTCTCTTCTTCATCTTCCAGCCATCGCAAGGGAGTTCGGAATCGAAATTGACGGTGACACCTTTGACCGACTGCACAGAGGTGCACATTATTTATTAAATATCCGCCCTGCAGGAGAATGGCCTGCCCAGTACTTCTATTACGCTGGCGGTGTTCCTACTATTATGGAAGAGATTAAGGATATGCTCCACCTGGATGTTATGACTGTCACAGGCAAAACACTGGGTGAAAATCTGGAAGATCTTAAAAAGAACGGATTCTATGATAAATGCGATGAGTATCTGGCGGCAGCAGGACTGAAACGGGAGGATGTGATCCGTCCCTTTGACAAGCCTTTCGGAACAGACGGAAGTATTGCGATTCTCTACGGAAATCTCTGTCCCGACGGTGCTGTTGTAAAGCACACCGTAGTTCCAAAGGAAATGTTCCGGGCCACTTTAAACGCCCGTCCCTTTGACTGTGAAGAAGACGCCATCCACGCGGTACTTACACATGACATTAAACCAGGGGATGCTGTATTTATCCGCTATGAGGGACCAAAAGGGAGCGGGATGCCGGAAATGTTCTATACCACTGAGGCCATTGCATCGGACGCAGAGTTGGGGGCCTCTATTGCACTGCTCACAGACGGAAGATTTTCAGGCGCCTCCAAGGGACCTGCCATCGGTCATATTTCACCGGAAGCGGCAGATGGAGGCCCTATCGCTCTGGTAGAAGAGGGGGATCTCATTGAAGTAAATATTCCGGAACGTATCCTTCAGATCGTAGGGATTGCAGGGGAGAGAAAAACACCGGAGGAGATCGATGCTGCGTTAAAAGAGCGAAAAAGTAAGTGGTCTCCCAAACCTTCCAAGTATAAAAAGGGCGTATTAAAAATCTTTTCAGAAAGGGCCGTTTCTCCAATGAAGGGCGGATATATGGAGTAGATACTATGAACGTATTCGATATCAGCGGAAAAAAAGCCATTGTTACCGGAGGTACCAGAGGCCTCGGATACAAAATGGCTGAAGGTTATCTTGAGGCTGGCTGTGAAGTGGCAATTGTGGGAACCTCAGACAGCGTTTATAACACTGCACAGGAATTCAGGGACAGAGGATTCTTATGCCACGGAGTAAAAGGAAATCTGGGCGAACGCCGGGAGGTATACAGAGTGTTTCAGGAATGCGTTGAGCTTCTTGAGGGAGATCTGGATATTCTTTTGACAGCACACGGCATTCAGAGGCGCCACAGCGCAGAAGAATTTCCTGTGGAAGAATGGGATGAAGTGATAAGTGTAAATCTCACATCCATCTTTATCCTTTGCCAGGAGGCAGGCAGGATAATGCTGAAAAAGGGTTATGGAAAAATTATAACTATTGCTTCAATGAACTCCTACTTCGGCGGACAGACGATTCCGGCTTACGCAGCTGCAAAAGGGGGAATCGCACAGCTTACGAAGGCACTTACCAATGACTGGGTGGGCAGAGGGGTAAATGTCAATGCCATTGCTCCGGGTTATATGGCTACAGAGATGAATAAAGCCCTTCTTGATCCGGCGAATCCAAGATATGCTTCCATTTCAGAGAGAATCCCGGCACATAGGTGGGGAACTGGGGAGGACATGAAGGGTACTGCTATTTTCCTGGCTTCTCATGCCAGTGATTATGTGAGCGGGGCGATTATACCTGTGGATGGAGGGTATTTGGGGAAATAGAGATTGCAGAGTGGCAGGGATGGGATTGCTTTTGCCTTTATATGGGAAAGTACAATCCTACCCACCATCCGTTTCCCATATATCTGAACTTTAGATATAAATTAACTATTCTTCAATATCACCCTCTCCACCACAGCTGCCACTCGTTCACACCTGTCGCAGCATTTTTCGAGGCAGTCATACAGGGAAGTCCATGTGAAGGTTTCTGTGGAAGAGGAGGGGCTGACGTATAACCTGTGCATGGCTTCCATATACAGCCGGTCGCCGTTTTCTTCCAGGCGGTTGATTTCGATTATTTTACTTCCTATAACTTTTGATTTGTGAAATACAGAGAATTCTTCCATCATATCCAGCAGAGCTTCACAGCAACTGCATATAAGATCCGCAAACGAAGCGGCATCTTCTCTTAGTCCAGTGATATGGAACATATACAGGCGGAGCATTACATCCTCAATGCAGTCGGTGACATCGTCTATGGTCTCGGACAGTTCCATGATATCCTCTCTGTCAATGGGGGGCAGAAATTCCCGGTGGAGATGCTTCATCATAGTGTGCTTGGCCAAATCGGCGGTATGTTCGATTTGATGCATGGCTTCCATCTGCCGTGGTAAATGTTCCGGATTAAAATTGTCAAAGCATTTCTGAAGCAGAGCAGCAGCTTTGCAGGCATATATAACATTCTCTATAAACATATTATAATAATTGTTTTCTTTTCTCGACGGCATGGTCATTTCTCCTTTAAAAAATATACATGAATAATTTAGCAATGATAAATCCAATCAGTCCGCAGCCCGGAAAGGTGAGGATCCAGGTCAATATCATCTCTTTTACTATATTCCAGTTCACTGCAGACAGTCGTTTGGCTGCCCCTACCCCCATGATAGCAGTGGTTTTTGTGTGGGTAGTGGATACGGGGATGCCGGTAAGTGAGGAGAGCAGAAGACAGGCAGCACCTGCCAAATCTGCGGCAAATCCCTGATAGGTTTCCAACCGGACCATATCCATCCCTACAGCCTTTATAATACGGTATCCCCCGATGGAAGTGCCTATAGCCATCACCAGGCTGCACAGAATCATGAGCCACAGAGGAATCTGAAAAGCGGTTACAGTATCCTGTCCCTTTGCAAGGAAAATCCCCAGCATGAATACGCCCATAAACTTCTGTCCGTCCTGGGCACCGTGCATAAAGGCCATTGCTGCACCTCCTGCAATCTGGGCCTTACGGAAGAAGGGGGTGGTGCGTTCCCTGTCCTGATTCCTGCAGACTGCCGCTACCATCCTTGCGCTGATCCATCCGGAAAGAAACCCCAGCAATGTAGAAAGCAAAAGTCCGTATAAAACCTTTACCCATTCTGCAGGGTTAATTCCCTGCAGCCCACCGTGGAGTGCGATGGCAGAGCCTGACAGGCCGGCAATGAGGGCATGGCTCTCACTGGTGGGAATCCCGAACCTCCAGGCGGCCGTGGCCCAGGTGACAATGGCAACCAGAGCAGCGCAAAGGGCTGTAAGGGCATCCTGTGTATTTCCGCCGAAATCTGTCATATGATAGATGGTGGATGCCACACTTGCGTTCACTGCAGTCATGGCAAATACACCCAGAAAGTTACATACGGCTGCCATAAGAATAGCATTTTTGGGGCCCATGGATCTGGTGGATACACAGGTGGCTATGGCATTGGGGGCATCGGTCCATCCGTTTACTAAAACAACAGCAAGTGTAAGCAGAACAGTAATGACCAACGCGGGACTTTCTGCAAGAAAGCTAAAAAACTCACTCAGTGATATAGTCACAAATATTCCTCCCTTGATCTTGTTCTTTTGTGGTACGTTTTTTAACATATCATAAATTTTTAATTCTGCTTAGTCTTATTTCGGTATTTTAACAGCATCTTAATGGGGAGGAAGCAAGAAAAAGAGATTGCGCCTCAGACAAAAGTCATAGGTGCAATCTCTCCGGGATAGACAGGGACAGCGGCTATTTCTGTACCAGATGAACGGCAAATCCGCCGATTTCCCCGTTCAGGTATATGGCAGTCATGCGGTCCCCCTTATATTTGGCGGAATCCATATTAAAAGTAAATCCCTGGGACTCCAGATAATGCATAGCACGAGCTACAGAATTGGTCCCAATGGCAATGTGGCCGTTAGCGCCCAGATAAGGGCTTTTCATAGCCTCCACAGCGGTGCCCGCGAAAACAGAACTGTTACCTGTCTTTTTGGCAAAACCAAATAACTTTTCAAAAGAAGATGCCGTGTGATCAGCCTCTTCCTCATTCTGACAGTTGATGCCTACATGCTTTAATTCAAAGCCCAGCATAGTTTCTACCGCTTCCCGGGTCAGACGGCGGATAGCGTCAAAGTCTCCGGCGTCAATGAGATCCCCTTTTACCATCCAGCTTCCGCCGCATGCCAGAATTTTGGGAAAGGCCAGATAGCTGTTCAGATTCTGTGCGCTGATGCCGCCCGTTGGCATGAACATCATATTTGTGTAAGGAGCAGCCATAGCTTTAATCATACTTAATCCGCCGCATGCCTCAGCGGGGAAGAATTTTACTACATCAAGGCCAAGGGAGAGGGCCTGTTCCACGTCGCTGGGGGAGGAAGTACCTGGGGTGATGGGAACCCCTTTCTCCTTACAGTGTCTGACAATATCGGGATTCAGGCCGGGGCTTACAATAAAACGGGCGCCTGCAGCTACTGCACGGTCCACCTGCTCAGCAGTCAGTACGGTGCCTGCGCCGATCAGCATATCCGGGAAAGCCTTCGACATAATCCGTATAGACTCTTCGGCAGCATCGGTGCGGAAGGTAACTTCGGCACAGGGAAGGCCTCCTTCGCAGAGGGCTTTTGCCAGAGGAAGGGCGTCTTTTGCGTCTTTCAGAACCACTACAGGAACAATACCAATTTTTTGAATTTGTTCTAATACTTTGTGCATTTTCTTACTCTCCTTTGTTTCATAATATAAAACTTAGTTCCACGATATAATATTTATAGTAGAATTATACTACACAAGGGAGGAATGTCAAGCGGGTGGGAGAAATATTTACTTTCTAATCATAACGTGTTACAATATGTTTCAATCTAAGGAAATACACAAAGCAGCATAGATAAACTGCAAAATCAGGAGATAACATATGGCAGAAGAAAAGAACCCCATCCAGGTAGCGGACCGGCTGTTTCTGGTGATGGAGACATTGGCAGAGACAGGGCCGGCTGGGCTGATTGACTTAAGCAACAGGCTGAACCTTCATAAAAGTACGGTTCACAGGCTCTTAAACTCACTGATCTATATGGGATACGCACGGCAGGATCAGGAGACGGGAAAATACAGTCTTACCTTTAAGATTCTGGAAATATCCAATAAAGTTCTGAACAAGGTAGATGTGCTGGAAATAGCCCGCCCACATCTTAAGAGGCTGATGCAGCAGACCGGTGAGACCGTACATTTTGTCCAGATAGACGGGACAGAGGCGGTGTACATTGATAAAGTAGAATCTCACCAGAATTCTGTGCGGATGGTGTCAAAGGTGGGCAGCCGTATCCCTCTCTACTGTTCCGGCGTAGGGAAGGCTTTGCTGGCAACCATGAAGCCGGAGGCTGTAAAAAAGTTGTGGGAAGCCAGTGATATTCACAGGCTTACTCCTCATACCATTACAGATTACAGCAGATTTCTGAAGGATCTGGAAGAGATAAGAAAAAGGGGCTATGCCCTGGATAATGAGGAAAATGAGGAAGGAGTGCGCTGCATTGCTGCCTGTCTTACTGATTTTAAAGGTAAGGCAAAGTATGCTTTTAGTATCTCTGCCCCGGTGAACCGTATGACCGATGAGAGAATTACAGAGCTTTCCGGTTATGTGCTGGAGATGAAACAGCAGATGACTCAGGAAATGTCATAGAGAAAGAAGGCGTTAGTATGACAGAAGAACTGCCGCTGAAAAAACAAATTGTTTCTATTCCGAATCTGATGGGGTATTTCAGGATACTGCTTATCCCTGTCATTGTCTGGAGATATCTGACTGCAGATTCTATAGAAGATTACCGCATAGCCGCGGTGATTATAGGAATCTCAGGGATTACTGACTTTTTAGATGGATTTGTGGCAAGAAAGTTTCATATGGTAACCAAATTGGGAAAGGCAGTGGATCCCATTGCGGACAAGTTAACACAGGGAGCCATTGTTCTTTCTCTGTCCTTCCGGTTTCCCCTGATGGCGGCACTTGCAGTCCTCTTTGTAATAAAAGAGGGATTTATGGGGATTATGGGAATTCTGATGTTAAGAAAAGGCAAGATGCTTAACGGGGCTATGTGGTTCGGAAAGGTTTGCACAGCCGTGCTGTATCTGGTTATGTTTTTGCTGATACTGATCCCCAATATTCCGATGACCGGGGCAAATATCCTTATCGGAATCAGCGGTGCGCTGATGCTGCTGTCGTTTCTTCTTTATATTCCCGTATTTAGTAAGATGAACAGGGAAGGCGGGAGTCAGAAGTGAGAAAGAAATTAAAAATACTGCTGCTCCTTTTGCTGGCTGTACTGCTGTATGAGATTGTAGGAGCTTGTATTCCATTTATACATACAAAAAAAGTAAAGAAGACGTATTTGGAAAAATTGAATACAGAGTCCTTTGGGCAGACATCCGCAGGCAGTGACTGGGCGCAGATTGCGGAGACAAATGAAGAGGCCCTGGATGTGCGCCTGGCTATGTTTGAAGAGGCAAAAGAAAGCATTGTGATCTCTACCTTTGATATCCGTCCGGGAAAAAGCACATCGGATATCTTTGCTTCTCTGTTGGCGGCGGCGGATCGGGGGGTAAGAGTGCAGGTCATTGTGGACGGTCTGTACGGAATGCTTCATATGGATGGACAGGGTATTTTTCAGGCTGCAGGGAGCCACCCAAATCTGGAGATCAGGTACTATAATAAGCCTAATCTTTTGAAGCCGTGGACAATCAATGGAAGAATGCATGACAAATATGTGCTGATTGACAACAAGCTGCTCCTTATGGGCGGCAGAAATATGTTCGATTATTTTATAGGAAATTATCCTCAAAAGAACAAGGGATATGACAGAGAAGTTCTTTTGTATCACCAGGAGGAAGAGGGGGAGACCTCCTCAGAAAACGTAATTCTGGAAGTGAGAGAGTATTTTCAGAAGATTTGGAATCAGGAATGCACAAGACCGGTATTTGAGGGGAAGTCCCGGGAAGATCGGAAGACAGCTGAAGAATTAGAAAAGCTTTCTCTTCGATATGAAAAACTGTCTGGTACACGGGGGACCGGGACAGATATTGACTGGACAAAAGAACTTGTGCCTGTGAAAAAAGCTACGTTTGTGGCAAACCCAACCAATATAGGGCCAAAGGAACCATGGGTATGGTATACCATGCAGCAGCTGATGCTGGAAGCTGACAGCAGGGTAGTTATTCAGACGCCTTATGCAGTATTTTCTCAGGATATGTATGAGGGAATGGAACAGCTTGCAAAAACTGTGGGAAATGCAGACATGCTCATCAATTCCACCGCAGTCGGCGATAATTTTATGGCTTCTTCGGACTATACTCATAACAAGGGAAAGGTCCTGGAAACGGGGGTAAGGGTGCATGAGTATTTTGGGGAGCACTCATGCCACGGCAAATCCATACTTATAGACGGCGATCTTTCTGTGGTAGGATCCTATAACTTTGATATGAGAAGTACTTATGTAGATACCGAGACCATGCTGGTGATCTGCGGAGAAGAGTTCAATTCTCTGCTGGAGGAAAAGATGGATAAGCTGCAGGCGGAGTCACTGGAGGTTACCGGACCGGACACATATGCTGAGAAAGACGGTGTCAGCCAAAAAGAACTCTCCCCGGGAAAGGCCCGTTTGTTCTGGATTACTTCCAAGCTGATTCAGCTGGTGCGCTATCTGGCCTGAGAAAATATGAAGATAACAGACAAAATGCTGTCCGCAGCCGATTCACTGGCCTGGACAGCATTTTTTATTACTCAGGAATAGGGATATACTTTCTTATCCCTGATTGTACTTTTTCACTGCATCAGCCAGAGCCACTACATTTTCAGGGGGAACCCCGGGAACAATATTGTGGATGGTGTTAAATACAAATCCGCCCCCTTTCCCAAAGATTCGGCAGCACTCAAGGGCTTCGTCAAACACCTGCTGATAGGTGCCCATGGGGAGGGTTTTCTGCGTGTTGATGCCTCCGCCCCAGTATACGATTCGGTCTCCGTAGAGTTTTTTGATTTCTTTCCGGTCCATGTTCTCAGCGGTCCACTGCACAGGGTTCAGACAGTCAAAGCCTGCGTCGATGAGCTCTGGGATCAGATCCTTGATGCTTCCGCAGCAGTGCTTAAAGGTCTTCCAGGAAGTATGTTCGTGGATCCAGCAGTTGATCTTTTGATAATAGGGCTTATACATGTCATTAAAGGTTTTATTGCTGCAGAAAGGCCCCTTCTGAGTACCGAAGTCAGTGCCGCAGATATAGGCAACCTGGATGGTTTCTCCCAGAGCTTCATGCATTTTTTCCAGATTTTCAATCGCGCAGCGTGCCTGGTACTCAAAGATTTCATGCAGAACCTCTGGTCTAGATGCAATGGATACGTACCACTCTGTAATGTCCCGGATTCCTTTTGGTTCCCTGAGCATAGGTCCAGGGACCAGGGCAATATCACCGAAAGCAGTGCCCCCAAGATTGCCCATAATTACGTCGGAAGAGGTTTCGTATCTGGAACGCTGGAGGGCCAGCCAGTCCAGATCCTCCTGTGAAACGGGACCGAATTCTTCCAGATTGTCTTCCAGACGGTAATCGTCCTCATCAAACGCAGGGGTACGTTCTGTATTGTCAAAGAAAACTCCTGTTCTGGGCATACGCCCGGCTGCTTCGTAACGGGTATCCCCCCAG
The DNA here is from genome assembly GCF_042848515.1 of Lactonifactor longoviformis. Taxonomy (GTDB): domain Bacteria; phylum Bacillota; class Clostridia; order Lachnospirales; family Lachnospiraceae; genus Lactonifactor; species Lactonifactor longoviformis. The sequence continues at coordinate 1,435,366 of NZ_AP031453.1, forward strand.
GCATATATGAGGGTATCTCCTTTTGTATCCGTAGTCGTGACAAAATCCTTGGGTACAAGGACATCCTGTCCCCAGGGGGTTCTCCACTCCTTATAGTCGTCCTTTACCGGGAATCCCAGCATACTGCCGGCCCCCCAGCATGGCTGTGTCTGAATTCCCAGGGCTTCTCTGATATCCTCGTCCAGAATTCCCAGCATCTGCACCGGCTCCAGTATCTTAATGGGGCGTTTCTCCAGTCCGAGATACGCCCGGACCTGCTCCAGAACAATACAGTGAATCCCAGTGGTAGGCATTCCGCCAATATCAAGGAGGAGCGGGCCTTCCTCGTGGTTTACTGCCAGCTTTAATTTTTCCTTTCCCGTCATAGTACTTGCCTCTCTCTTTCATTCATTTTTATCTGTGTTTTAGTGAAAACACAATGCTATGTATTTCATGAATCGTTTCATAAAGCCATGATAGTATACCCCTCTTGTTTTGTCAAGCATTTTTTCCAGGGAGATTCGTGCATCTTGTGATCATACTTGAAGCTTTCGAGGGCATCTTATCTGTGGGGGGCATTTTCCGGAAAAGCAAAAGAAAGAGAGGACAGGGCAGATTCCTTGGAAATCTTTCCTGTCCTCTCTTTCTGAGGCCGTATCACATCTCTATTCTTTTGGTTCTTTTCCTCTGCCTTTGCTATTTTCTCTGGGCAGTTCATCAATTAATTTTTCAATCAACTGCTTTTTCACGTAGACATCAAAGCTGAGAAGACTGATAAAGGAAAACAGCTGAAGAAATGGCTGCTCATCCTCAGGGCACTGAGAAAAGGATTCCTTAGCCAGGTTAAACCTGCGGGTAACATCCTTCTTCAGGGGCACAATCTGATCCATCTCCAGTTTTACGATCTCATTGTAGATGGCAGTCAGGTCAAAGTCTTCGTCTGTATCAAAATATTTGCCGGTAATAGGCTGGAGCAGTGTCTGAATATCGTTGATCGAGAGAATATTTTTAAAGTAATAGATAAAAATCAAAAGAAACATGTGCTCCTTGGAGTACTTTTTCTTTACCGGGGGAGGAAGCAGGTTATTTTTGGCATAATTATTAATCATAGTCTTGGTAAGAATCTTATCCTCAGGATAGCGCTTGGAGGATTGGAGATTCTTTTCCATGAATGTAGTTACCTGATCCATATATAGATCAATGCCGGGGATATCTTCCGGTTTAATATAGTCAATCCGGGAGATACTGGCCAGTATGCTGTTTAACATATCTTCTGTATTAATTGTCATTTCTTCACCTCTGCTCTCTATTATATAGTTTTCAATACTATTTGTAAATAATTGATTTGTTTAAATTTATGCAGTTGAAATTCAAAATGATAAATGGTAGTATCAGTGCATGAAACGATATATGGAGGTAGATAAGATGAAGGAGCAGTATGAAATCCTAAAAAAAGTGGGGAATATCCAACAGACAGCGGCAGTGCGAAAGATAGAATTTCAGGAGGGCAGAGCCAGAGGAATGCAGGGATATGACATTAAGAACGGCCCCCTCCGATTTCAGGTAATGGGAGATAAGTGCCTGGATATCAGCGAATTATCCTATAAGGGGATGAACCTTTCGTTCCTTGCAAAACAGGGTCTTATAGGAAGAATGGACTACGATACCCACGGGGAAGAGGGAACATCAAATATTATGGGAGGCCTTTTGTTTACCTGCGGGCTGGAGAATACCTGTCTTGCCTGCAGAGAGGGGGAGGCCTATTATCCCATGCACGGAAGAGTCCGCTCAGCCCCCGGAGAACAGCTGTGCGCAAGCGCCGGGTGGGAAGAGGGAAAGTACCGCATAGCCGTAAGCGGACAGATGCGGGAAGGAAAGCTCTTCGGCAATCATATGTGTCTCAGCCGGAGAATTGAAACCGTATATGGAGAGAGAAAGATTTTGCTTACCGACGAGATTGAGAATCTTGCATATCGGGAGGAACCTATGATGGTTTTGTATCACTTTAACATGGGCTATCCGCTTCTGGATGAGGGGGCCAGAGTGATACTGCCCACGAAAAAGGTAATCCCAAGAGATGAGGCTGCCATGAAAAACCGGGAACTCTGGGATCAGATGGAGGCCCCTGCAGATAATGAGCCGGAGCGGGTGTATCTGCACGAATTAGCCGGGGACAGGGAGGGCAATACCTTTGCTTGTCTTATAAATGAAAGGCTGCAGTTGGGCTTAAGGATCCGGTTTTCGAAGAAGTATCTTCCCCATTTTGTACAGTGGAAATCCCTTGCTTCAGGGGACTATGTGATGGGACTGGAACCAACCAATTCCGGGGTATATGGAAGGTCCCGGGAGGAAGAGAACCTACATACCATGCAGCCCTTTGAAAAAGAGAAGATTCAGTTTTCCATAGAGATACTTGAGGGGGAGGAAGAACTGAAAGCCGCTTCGGATGAAGCACAATTGCTTCTTCAGAGGTAAGCCAAATACAGAGGAAACAGGGCAGTTATTGTGCAGATTTGCCAATAACTGCCCTTTGTTTTTGAAATAAACAAACAAAGTTGTAAAAATAGCTTGTCAGATAAAATAATCAGTGCTATATTTATAATTAATCATGAAACGTTTCATGAAAAACAAATTATGATTGCATAGGGAAAGGAGAAACAACATGAAAAAGTTAGCAGCAGTTTTAGCAGCATCTGTGCTGTGCCTGTCTATGTTTGCAGGATGCGGGGATACCAAAGAGGAGGCAAGTACATCGGCCTCAGACGCGAAGGAGGCGGACAGCGAATCCTCAGGGGAGAAAAGTGAAGGGGGATGGTTGGCGTATCCATGCCTACGCAGTCTCTGCAGCGTTGGAACCAGGATGGAGAGAATCTGAACAAATTTCTAACGGAAATGGGATATGAGGTAGATCTTCAGTATGCGGACAACGAAGTACAGCAGCAGGTTTCCCAGATTGAGAATATGATCACAAAAGGTGCGAAGGTGCTCATAATTGCGCCGGTAGACGGCAGCGCTCTCTCGGCAGTATTGGCAGAGGCACATGATGCGGGCATTAAAGTAATTGCCCATGACCGTTTTATTACAGAGACAGAAGATGTGGACTGCGTGGGAACTTTTGACAACAATAAGGTCGGCGCTCTTCAGGGACAGTACATCGCAGACGCCTTGGATTTGGAGCATGCAGATGGCCCGTTTAATCTGGAAATTGTTGCAGGTTCTCTGGATGACGACAATGCCTCCTACTTTTTGGGCGGAGCTATGGAGATTCTTCAGCCATACATCGACAGCGGCAAGCTGGTTGTAAGATCCGGGCAGACCACGAGAGAACAGTGCGCAACGGACGCATGGCAGACCGATGTAGCCCAAGCCAGAATGGATAATATTCTGACTGCATATTACACAACAGAGAAACTAGATGCGGTGCTCTGTTCCAATGACTCTACTGCACTGGGTGCTGAATCTGCATTAAAATCGGCCGGATATGGCTCAGGGGATCTTCCATTCCCTGTGATTACCGGACAGGATTGTGACACAGCAAATGTGAAGGCTATCATTGCCGGAGAACAGTCTATGTCTGTTTTCAAGGATACAAGAGCACTGGCCAAGCAGGTAGCGTCTATGGCCCAGGCGTTTATGAACGGGGAAGAGCCTGAGTACAACGATACTACTACCTATAATAACGGGGCAAAAGTAGTTCCTGCCTATGCCCTGGAGCCGATTGTAGTAACAAAGGATAATTATCAGGAAAAACTGGTCGATTCCGGTTATTATACAGAAGCTGAATTAAAGTAAGCATAGAGAAGGGCGGTGCAGAGAAGTACCGCCCTTCCATATACAGGAGAACACGGGAGGCAGGCATGACAAAGGTATTATTGGAAATGCAGAATATAGTAAAGGAATTTCCGGGTGTCCGTGCGCTTGATAATGTAAATATCAAAGTCCGGGAAAAAACCATCCATGCACTTGTGGGCGAGAACGGGGCAGGAAAATCCACACTTATGAAGGTTCTGAGCGGTGTACATCGCCACGGCACATATGAGGGAAAGATTATATGGGACGGGGGTGAATGCCGGTTCAGAGACATCCGGGAAAGCGAAAAAAAGGGGATTGTAATTATCCATCAGGAGCTGGCACTGATTCCACAGCTTTCCATTATGGAAAACCTTTTTCTGGGAAATGAACAGCAGAAAAAAGGGGTGATTGACTGGGAAAAATGCCGCTTTGAGGCTATACGTCTGATGGAACTGGTGGGGCTGAGGGAAAAACCGGAGACCCTGATCAATCAGATTGGTGTGGGGAAACAGCAGCTGGTAGAGATCGCCAAGGCTCTGGCGAAAAAAGTTCGGCTGCTCATACTGGATGAGCCTACCGCAGCCCTTAACGAGGAAGAAAGTGAACGTCTGCTGAATCTTATCCTCCGCCTGAGAGACGATCACGGCATGACCGGCATTATTATTTCTCATAAGCTGGCGGAGGTGACAAAGGTTGCAGATGATATTACCGTACTCAGAGACGGGAGCACCGTGGAAACGCTCTGTGCGGCTTCGGACCTCATCACGGAAGAGAGGATTATTCAGGGAATGGTGGGACGGGAGCTGACGAACCTGTATCCGGCAAGAGACTCCGAAATTGGAGAAGTTCGGTTTGAGATTAGGGATTGGGTGGTATACTCCGAGGAATATAAAGACAAGATCATGATTGACCATATAAATATGAAGATAAAACGGGGCGAGGTGGTGGGCATCGCTGGTCTTATGGGCGCCGGCAGAACAGAATTCGCCATGAGCGTGTTCGGCAGAAGCTTTGGCTCCAGAGTACAGGGAATCGTAGTAAAGGATGGAACAGAAATTAATGTAAGCACAGTCTCTTCAGCCATAGAGAATGGGATTGCCTACCTGACAGAAGACAGAAAGGCTCTGGGCCTGCTGCTTCAGGAGAGCATCAAGGGGAATATATCCCTGCCAAGCCTGCACAAGCTGGCCCGCAAAGGGGTGGTAAATCAAAATGAAGAAATCAAGGTGGCTGAAGAATATATAGAAAGACTGGGAATCAAGGCACCCGGGATCTTCCAGACAACCAATAACCTCTCCGGAGGAAACCAGCAGAAGGTACTTTTGGCCAGATGGATTTACGCAGATCCGGATCTTTTGATTCTGGACGAACCGACCAGAGGCATCGATGTGGGGGCAAAATACGAGATCTATCACATTATAAATGAGCTTGCCGCACAGGGAAAGTGTATTCTGGTCATTTCCTCAGAGCTGCCGGAAGTTCTGGGAACCAGCGACAGAATCTATGTTATGAATGAGGGCAGGATAGCCGGTGAATTTACCAGGGAAGAGGCAACCCAGGAAAAGATTATGAAATCAATTTTACAGAGCAACAGGAGGAACTGAGATGAATCAGGGAAGAAAATTTCATTTGGATTTTAAAAAATATGGGATGGTGATTGCCCTGGTAGTAATTACCGCACTGTTTCAATGGCTGACAAAAGGGGTGCTTCTGGCACCTATGAATATATCAAAATTACTTATGCAGAATGGATACATATTAATCCTGGCAATTGGCATGCTGCCCATTATTCTTACCGGAGACATTGATCTGTCTGTGGGATCTGTGGTTGCCCTGGTAGGGGCTGTGACCAGCAAACTCCTGGTGGGAGAGGCAAGGATGCCGGTGGCTTTGGGAATTGCCATCGGACTTTTAGTGGGAATTCTTATCGGGATATGGCATGGATTCTGGATCGCCTATGTAAAGGTACCTGCTTTTATCGCCACGCTGGCAGGCATGCTGTTTTTCAGAGGTCTTACCCTGGTAATCACACAGGGAAAAACTATTGGTCCCTATCCCGACGCATATCAGTACATTGCACAGGCTTATCTTCCCGATGTGGGAGGCGCTTCGCAGATACACCTGACTACCATTCTGATCGGGGCTGCACTGATTGTTGTTTTCCTGATCACGCAGCTGCAGAAGAGAAGGCGGGAGATATCCTATGGATTTGCGGTATCAGGCAGCGGGGTATATACCCTGAAGCTTGTAGTTATGGCAGGATTGATTGCCTTTGCTACCTATTGGTTTACCAGATTCAAGGGTGCACCTGTGATTCTGCTGATTCTTGGGCTACTTACTTTTGTCTATTCTTTTGTAACAGAGAAGACCGTTCTGGGGCGGCATATCTATGCCCTGGGAGGAAATGAGAGGGCCACAGCCCTGTCCGGAATCAAAACAAAACGGGTGAAATTTATGACCTTTGTAAATATGGGACTTCTTGCAGCCTTTGCAGGCATTGTATACTCTGCCAGAATCAACTGTGCCAATCCCACCGCCGGCGACGGATTTGAGCTGGATGCCATTGCTGCCTGCTATATCGGCGGCGCTTCCGCTTCCGGAGGGGTGGGGAGAATCAGCGGCGCTATTGTGGGCGGTCTGGTTATGGGTGTCCTGAATAACGGAATGTCCATCATCGGTGTGGGGACAGATTGGCAGAAGTCCATCAAGGGGCTGGTTCTCTTGGCAGCCGTGGTCTTTGATATTGTAAATCAGACCAAGAAAAAATAGCAAACCTTGCAGGCGGTGAACCTGATGTGATAAGATGTAACTGTTCACAGTACGGTCTGAAAGGCATGCTGTGAACGGCACATTTCATCACCCAATCAGGATGATACAGTGTTTATAATCACTGTGTTTAGAAATAAAAGCAGCAAAAAAGAGTAAGGAGTACAGATATGGCCACGATTAAGGAAGTTGCAAAGCTTGCAAATGTATCTTTGGGGACGGTATCCAATGTATTGAATGGAAAGACCCAGAACGAAGAGCTGATTCAGAGGGTGGAAGCAGCAATGGAACAGCTTTCCTACCGTCCGGATGCCAATGCCAGAAGCTTGAAAAATACACGGAGCGGTGTCATAGGAGTGATCTTGCCGGATATTCTGCAAGCGGATCTGGCAGACTTTTTACTCGAGCTGGAACGCCTTCTGAGAGAAAAAGGATATCACATCCTGGTAAAGTTCAGCAGAAATAACCGTCTGATTGAGAAGCAGTGCATTGAGGCTTTTCTGGAACAATGTGTGGACGGGATTATCCTGTACTCTGTGCAGCGCAGAAAGCCGGTAACTCTTCTTGAAAAGTCAAAGGTACCCGCAGTGATTATCAGCCGAAGCGAGACGGAACAGTTTGCCGGGGATAAGATAATCATTGATTACAGCCGGGCGTTTACACAGGCTATGGAAGAGTGTGCGGCCAGCCATTGGAAGCGGGTAGGTCTGATCCAGGAAAAGGATCTTCTCCAGGAAGAGGATCTGTCGGGAATTTACCACCGCTTTTATCCGGAAAACGACTTCATCAAAGTCGTAGATGGGAGCCAGGAGCGGGGGTTCCAGGCATTTTTCCAATTGTATACCGCAGATCCGCATCTGGACTGCATAATCGCCGGAAGCGCTACCATAGCAAACGGCGTAAAGCGGGCCATAGATATACTGGAGGTACCCGGGATTCCTGTGATTGTAATGAAAGAGAGCAGCTGGATGGAAGATGCCGGTTACTTTGCCGCCCAGCTTACCGTATCTCCAAAAGTTATGGCACAGAAGACGGCGGAGCGTCTTCTGGAGGCTGTGAGAAGGCCTCATCTGCATGAGAATATGACTACATTTCTCCATGCAGACTATGATAAGATAGAGCCTGCTACCGCAGGAATCAAAAAGGCAGAGCATGATCTGAGATTTGCTATGTATGACTGCTCCTCCTCCAGAAGTCTGCAGATGCTGTCCAGGATTTACGAGAAAGAGAGCGGCAGAAAAATTATCTTTGATCTCTATTCCTACGGGGAGTTAGAGGAGCTCCTCTATCAGAAGTCCGGGGAAAAGGACAGCTATTACGACGGGTTTATGATGGATATTACCTGGCTGGAAGGTCTCATAGAGAGCGGAGGCGTAAAAAATCTGGATGCGCTCTGGAAAGACCACAGAGGCTATTTCGAGGGGTTTATCGATGGGGTGGTAAAGGAGTACGGTATGTATGTGGAATCTCTCTATGCAATTCCATTCATGTCCGGCGCCCTCCTGTTGTTTTACCAGAAGGATTTGTTTGAAAACCGTGCCCTGCAGATGCGGTTTAAAAGAAAATATAAGGAAGATCTTCTTCCTCCGCAGACCTGGGCCCAGTTTAATCTGATTGCGGAGTTTTTTACCAAAGAATACAATCCCCAGTCACCGGTGATGTACGGCGCCTCTCTTCCCAGAGGGGAGAATGTCTATACTGCCCTAAGCTTCCTCTGCCATCTGTGGTCTTACGGAAGCCGGGTATTTGATGAAAACGGAGATGTGAGCATCAACGACAGCAATGCGGCCGCGGCTCTTAGAAATCTGGTTCTTTCCTATAAATATACTTCCGGGAAGCAGCTTTGCTCCTGGAATGAGGTGGCAGATGAATTTGCCCGGGGGAACAGCGCCATGGTACTCCTCTATGACTCTGATGCCGGGGATATTAATAATTATACGAAATCAAAAGTAGCCGGGAACCTGGGGTATTCCCAGATCCCAGGGGGAGCTCCTGTTCTGGGGGGCTGGAGTCTGGGGTTGAACCGTTATGGCACCCATCAGGAGGATGCCCAGAATTTTCTTCTGTGGGCCTGCGGCAGCCAGAATGGGATTCCTCTCTCTCTTCTTGGCGGCTCAACCCTGAGGAAAGAATATTACAGAAGGGCAGATCTGGAGAATCTCGAGCCCTGGAAATGCCTGATCCTAAAGTGCTACGAACAGAGCAAAAAGCGTTTTATGCCTGAGATTCTGGACGAAAGCCGGTGGAAGAATAATATCTATACCTCTCTGATTCCCAAAGAGATTGAACGGGTTCTGAAGGGAGAGATCAGTGAGCAGGAAGCTCTCCGGAATATGGAGACAAACATCCGCAGGCTTCTTGAGCGGTAAGAAAAGCGGCAGGACATAAGGCCTGGAGAATCCAAAGGGTTCTCCGGGCTTTTTATACAGCGGCAATAGGGATTCCCCGGAACTTCTGGATCTCAGGCAGGGGCTGTGCTATAATGAAAATTGCCTGTTTAGCAGGATGGATGATTAGGATAGATGGAGAATGCATATGAGTATATACGATACATTGAACAGCCAGCAGCAGGAGGCGGTTTTTCGGACAGAGGGGCCGGTGCTGATCCTGGCGGGAGCAGGTTCCGGCAAGACCAGAGTGCTGACGCACCGGATTGCGTACCTGATAGAAGAAAAGGGAGTTAACCCATGGAATATCATGGCGATTACCTTCACCAATAAGGCAGCGGAGGAGATGCGGGACCGTGTGGATAAGCTGGTGGGCTTCGGCGCCGAGAGCGTCTGGGTGAGCACCTTTCATTCCAGTTGTGTGAGAATCCTGAGACGCTACATTGACCGCCTGGGATACAGCAATAATTTTACAATCTATGACACCGATGACCAGAAGACCTTGATGAAGGATATCTGCAAGCGGCTGAATATTGATACGAAAGTATACAAAGAGCGGGCGATTATGAGTGCTGTCTCATCTGCCAAGGATGAGCTCATAAGCCCCGAGGAATATGAACTCAGCACTATGGGGGATTTCGGAAAGAAAAAGATAGCCCTTGCCTACAAGGAATACCAAAAGCAGCTGAAAAAGAACAATGCTCTGGACTTTGATGATCTCATTGTAAAGACCGTAGAACTCTTCCAGGCCTGCCCCGACGTACTTGAGTCTTACCAGGAACGGTTCCGGTATCTGATGGTGGATGAATATCAGGATACCAATACGGCGCAGTTTAAGTTTGTCAGCCTTCTGGCCTCCAAATATCAGAACCTGTGCGTAGTGGGCGACGACGATCAGTCCATCTACAAGTTCCGGGGAGCCAATATAGGAAATATTCTGGGCTATGAAAAGGTATTTCCCAATGCCAAGGTGATCAAATTGGAGCAAAATTACCGTTCCACCCAGAATATCCTGAATTCTGCCAATGAGGTAATTCGAAACAATCTGGGACGAAAGAGCAAGACACTCTGGACAGACAACGAGGAAGGAGCGCTTCTGCATTTCAGGCAGTTTATGAACGGCTTTGAAGAGGCAGAATATATCACAGGTGATATCAGCCAAAAGGTCCGCGAGGGAGAATGCAGCTACAAAGATTGTGCTATTTTGTACCGGACCAATGCCCAGTCTCGTTTGTTCGAAGAAAAATTTCTTATGTCCAATATCCCTTATAAAATGGTGGGAGGAGTAAACTTCTATGCCAGAAAGGAAATCAAGGATCTCCTGGCATATCTGAAAACCGTTGACAATGCCAGAGACGATATTGCTGTCAGGAGGATTATCAATGTGCCGAAACGCGGTATCGGCCTGACAACAATCACCCGGGTCCAGGACTACGCGGATGCCAATGGCATTAGTTTTTACGATGCGCTGCGAACTGCGGATGAGATTCCTTCTCTGGGAAGAGGTGCCGCTAAAATTCGTCCGTTCGTCACCTTTATCCAAAGTCTCAGAAGCAAGGCAGAGTATCTCTCCGTCACAGAACTGTTGGATGATATTATAGAAGAAACCGGCTATGTAGCAGATCTTAAAGCCGAAGACACCGACGAGGCCAATGCCAGAATTGAGAATATCGATGAATTGATTACTAAGGTGGTTACCTATGAGGAGGGAACTGATACGCCCAGCCTTGGGGAATTCCTGGAAGAGGTTGCGCTGATTGCGGATATTGACACTGTGGATTCAAACAGTGACAGGGTTTTGATGATGACCTTACATAGCGCAAAAGGACTGGAATTTCCTTATGTCTATATGGCGGGCATGGAAGACGGCATCTTCCCCAGCTATATGACAATCGTGGCAGACGATCCCACGGAAATCGAAGAGGAGCGCCGTCTGTGCTACGTGGGAATTACCCGGGCGATGAAGGATCTTACCCTGACTTGTGCCCAGCAGCGTATGATTCGGGGCGAAACGCAGTATAATAAAGTATCACGGTTTATCCGTGAGATTCCAAGAGAACTGGTGGATATGGGACAGAGCTTCCAGGAAAGGAAGGTAAAAGATATCCCGCTGCCCTCCGGATTCCAGCAGATGCGCCAGGCCTTCAAAAGTCAGGCCTTCCAGCCCCGGCAGTTTGAAGTGAAAAAATCAGAGGGACTGAGCTACGGCGTAGGAGACACGGTAAAACACATTAAATTCGGCGTGGGGATCGTGGAAAATATCGCAGAAGGCGGAAAGGATTACGAGGTTACCGTCAATTTTGATAAGGCAGGAGTGAAAAAAATGTTTGCTTCCTTCGCCAAACTCAAGAAAATCTAAAATTTTCAGAAATGATGGTAAAATCCCACATATGGTGGTATAATAACTCTAACGACAAGAGAGGATGGTGTATATAATGAATAAAGTGGAAGATTTTCTTGCAGCATTACAGAAAAAAGAAGAAGAAAAAAATAAAAATACGGTTCTCTGGATATTGGCAATTATAGGTGCTGTAGCAGCAGTTGCGGGAATCGCATATGCAGTATATCGTTTCTTTACACCTGATTATTTGGAAGATTTCGAAGAGGATTTTGATGATGACTTTGATGATTATTTCGAAGATGAGGATGACGAAGAAGAGTAAGATATGATAATAATAGCTCCGGTGCAGACCTGTGCCGGGGCTATCGTTCTGTCAGGAGATAATAAGATAACGAGAAGTAAGGAGAGAGCCTGTGAGAAAAGGTGATATTTGTGAAGGAATCATTGAAAAAGTAGAGTTTCCCAACAAGGGAAAAGTGGTAATCGACGGTCAGACCATAACTGTCAAGAATGGAATACCGGGCCAGAGGATCCGGTTTGCGATAAATAAAAAGCGAAAGAATAAAATGGAAGGGCGTCTCCTGGAAGTGCTGAAGAAATCCCCCCTGGAAACCAGGGAGCCTGTGTGCAGTATCTTTCCTGCCTGCGGAGGCTGTATGTACCAGACCATGTCCTATGAAAAACAGCTGGAGATGAAAGAAAGACAGGTAAAAGATCTTTTGGACGAGGCCATCCAAAAAGGGGGACAAACCGATGAAAATGGCTGCCCGGACTATGTATTTGAGGGCGTCAAAGGCAGTCCTCAGGAATTCGGCTACCGGAATAAGATGGAATTCTCCTTCGGAGATGAATACAAAGACGGTCCTCTGTCACTCGGTCTACATAAGAAGGGGAGCACCTATGATGTTCTGACAGCTTCAGACTGTAAGCTGGTGCACGAGGACTACACCAGAATTCTAATGTGTATCCTGGCTTATTTTCAGGAGCGAACTGTGGGGTATTACAAAAAAATGCAGCATGTGGGCTATCTGCGCCACCTGCTCCTCCGCAGGGCTCAGACAACCGGTGAGATCCTGGTGAATCTGGTAACCACCAGCCAGGAAGAACACGATTTGACGGAACTTGTGGAACAAGTCCTCGGGCTTCCACTGGAGGGCAGGATCGTGGGATTTCTGCACATTATCAATGACTCTCTGTCTGATGTGGTCCAGAGCGATGAGACCAGGATTCTGTATGGAAAAGACTATTTTTACGAAGAGATTCTGGGGCTTAAGTTCAAGGTGACACCATTTTCCTTTTTCCAACCCAATTCCTTTGGGGCCGAAGTACTCTACCGTACAGCACGTGAGTTTATAGGAGATACCAAGGATATGACCGTGTTTGACCTGTACAGCGGAACGGGAACAATTTCACAGATCCTTTCCCCGGTGGCCAAGGAAGTGATTGGAGTGGAGATTGTAGACGAAGCGGTGGAGGCGGCGAAAGAAAATGCGGCGCTGAACGGTATTGCCAATTGCCGGTTTATTGCCGGGGATGTGCTGAAAGTGTTGGATGAGATTGAGGAGAAGCCGGACATCATCGTGCTAGACCCGCCCAGGGACGGAGTGCATCCGAAGGCCCTGAAGAAGATCATAGAGTACGGGGTGGACAGACTTGTGTATATTTCCTGTAAACCCAGCAGTTTGGCGAGGGATTTGGAAGTGTTTTTGGAGAATGGGTATCGGGTGGAGAGATGTGGAGGGGTGGATCAATTTTGTCAGACAGTGCATGTGGAGTGCGTAGTATTGATGTCAAAAGTCAAAGAATAGAATAGCGAAAAAGTGTAGAAAACAAGGGATTTCCGGGAGTCGGGGCTTGTCAGAGGACAGGTTTCGGTTCCCGGTTTTTTTAATTTTACGGGTAAGTGGGAACTGGTCTACTGTGAAAATTAGCGGAGAGTTGAGTGGTTGATTTTGATATTGGGGGTGTTGAGTTGACAGGTTAAATAAATGGTATGTGGAGTTGACAACATGAATAAAAGCGAAAAGAAAAGCACATCTTTCCCGGTAATGGGATTGATGTGCTTCAAATGGCATCCATCAGATCGAGGAGGATCTGCTTTTGGCGGTCGGTCAGGGTACTCCACTTTGAGAATAGTATCTGCTGCTCCTCGGTCAGCTGCGCTTCTTCGCCTTCAGCAAAAAACTGAGCCAGTGTAATACCAAACGCTCTGCATACCGCTTCCAGTGTCGGCAGAGTAGGAGCGTTATTTCTGTTAAACATATTTGTAACTGTTGAGTGGGAAAGATTTGATTCTTTTGCCAGACGGTAGTCTGTCCATTTCCGCTCTTCCATTAATTCTTTTATGCGTCTTTGCGTATCCATATCATCACCTACCTATCTGTATCTATTCTAAGTCCCAGAAAGGTGTTATAATAGTCACGATTGGTAGATAGAGAAAGACCCGAAAAGGATATACGGAGTGCGTGCTATGGGGAGTAATGGATATACTATAAAGAAAACAGGAGGCAGAGTTTATGGCAAATCAGGAATCCTTACTGGAGCGTTTGGCGCAAGATAATAATATGTCTGTGGAGGAAATGCACAAGCAGCTCGAAAAAAGATTGGTGGCTGGTTTAAATGATCCTAATCCAAAGCATCGAGCGCAATGGGAAAGAATACCCTGCGTTGGGGAAAGGGCTACTGTAGAAGAATGGTTGGAGTATGTGGTAAAGCGAATTTATGAGGAGGAGCGAGAGGATTTGTTAAGAGAATATTTGATATGATGATATTTTTCTGACGAAATTCGTTCACAATCATTTCATAATAAATTGGTTGATATAGGGGGCAATCATAGGTTATAATTCGGATAAACGAACAGATAGGGAGGCACGATATGGATTTTTTATCTGTCAAGGAAATCTCCGCAGAGTGGAATGTATCAGAACGATGGATACAAAAACTTTGTGATGAAGGAAGAATAGACGGTGTATTACGGTTTGGGCGTTCGTGGATGATTCCGAAGGCTGCGCAGAAGCCTGGTGATTTAAGAAAAAAGAGAGCCTCAAAGAGTAAGGTGGTGAAATCAGATGTATAATCCTCAACTTGAAACATTTTTACGCGTGGCAGATGCCGGCAGCTTCAGCAAAGCTGCGGAAGAAGGAGATATTACTCCGGCTGCCGTTATGAAACAGATAAATTTGTTGGAAGCATCTCTGGGTGTAAAACTGTTTGAGAGAACACATCGGGGATTACATCTGACAAAGGCGGGAAAGTCTTTCTATCAAGATACGAAATACATCATCCAATACTGCAAAGATTCTGTCACAAAAGCGAAGAATACTTTGCAGGAAAATGAAGCAGTTATTCGGATAGGAACCTCTCCAATGACACCTGCAGAACAGCTTGTGCAATTGTGGCCTAAAATTCAGAAATATTGTCCGGATATTAAATTCCAGATTCTTCCCTTTGAAAATACCCCGGAAAGGGCAAAAAATATTTTGCTTAATTTCGGAAAAGAAATCGACGTATTTGGATGTATTTTTGATGAGGCACTGTTTGGTTTGGGCGGTTTTGCAGGAACAGAGCTATCGAGAGAGCCGTTTTGCTGTGCTGTTTCGATTCATCACAAACTTGCAGCAAAGGACAAATTAACCATAGAAGATTTGCATGGAGAACATTTTATGTTGATGCGGCGGGGATGGAGCGTTCAGGTGGATAAGCTTCGTGATGAAATCTGGAAAAATCATCCCCAAATCATACTGGAAGATTTTGATTTTTATGACACCGAGATTTTTAATCGCTGTGAAAACAGCAATCATGTGCTGATGGCGATTCCGGGATGGGCCAATGTGCATCCTTTGTTAAAGGTAATACCTGTGGAATGGGAATACAGCATTCCTTATGGATTGCTTCATAATCAGGCTCCAACGGAGCTGGTTAAAAGATTTATCTCGGCGGCAGTAAAGGCTGCCAGCGAATAAATGACAGGAAAGGTGGAGTGGCAGCGTGTATAATCCTCAATTGGAAACATTCTTGCGTGTGGCAGACGCAGGCAGTTTTAATAAAGCAGCGGAAGAATCTTACATAACTTCTACTGCGGTGATTAAGCAGATTAACCTTCTGGAAGAATCTTTGGGGTTGAAATTGTTTGAGAGGACGCACCGGGGACTGCATCTGACAAAAGCCGGAAAGTCCCTATACCAAGATTCCAAGTATATTATCCAGTATTGCAAGGACTCTGTGACACGGGCTAAAAATGCGATGCAGGAAGATAGCAATGTGATTCGGATCGGAACTTCTCCGATCACACCAGCCCAGCTTCTGATGCAGCTGTGGCCGAAGATACAGGAGCAATGCCCGGATATTAAATTCCAGATCATTCCCTTTGAGAATACACCGGAAAATGCCAGCGAAATTTTAAGAAACCTGGGCAAAAACATAGATGTGGTCGGTGGAATTTTTGACGAGACGATGCTGGATCTGCGTAGCTGCTCCGGTCTGGAATTATCCCGTGAACCGCTTTGCTGTGCGGTGTCGATGCATCACCCGTTGGCGGCAAAGGATAGATTAAAGGTAGAGGATCTGTATGGGGAAAATCTTCTTCTCATGCACCGGGAGTGGAGTCGTTATGTGGATAAACTTCGGGACGATCTGTGGAAGAACCATTCGCAGATTCATATTATTGATTTTGATTTTTATGATGTAAATATTTTTAACCGTTGCGAGAATGGCAATGATATTCTGATGGCGATTCCAGGATGGGCCAATGTGCATCCTTTGCTAAAGGTGATTCCGGTGGAATGGGAGCATCATATTCCGTATGGATTGCTTCATTCACCACAGCCGTCAAAGACTGTGGAGCGTTTTTTGGCAGCGGCAAAAGCCGCAGCTTCTAAATAAGACTTAAAACCTTCGGGTAATATCTGATGAACGAAACGAGACTTCTTATGAGGTCTCGTTTTCTTTATACTATAACCAGAACAAACGGAAAGGATGGTGGAATGCTTGAAAAGGGCTGTATGGATGACAGCGGTTACTTGTTTGCTGATTTGCCTTGCAGGTTGCAGTGGGAATTTGGATACAGCTCCGGAAACGAGTGCAGCTTCTGATGCCACCAGCAAATCAAGACTGGAAGGGGGCGCATCAATGCAGGAAACAAAAACGAGCGATTATACCGTGGATACTCCCATAGAAGATGTGATTCGTGATCCTGTATTCGGAGAATACGGAAGATTGATTTTTCCGGTAGATGCGGGTTACTACAGTGGGGATACGCTGGGGGATTTAAGACTTACCTGGTACAACAACATCTCCCCGGACAAAACGGTAGAAATTGCGAATTACATGAAAGACCATGCGGCAGCAGGCGATGTGATTTTTTATGACATCTATACCGATGAGGAAAAAGCTGCTGATCCGGCCAAGGAAGACACGGGACTGTTTTTCTTCAAAGGGACACCCGGAGAAAAATTTGCGGTATGCAATGCAGGTGGGGGCTTTGCCTATGTGGGAGCCATGCAGGACAGTTTTCCCCACGCCTTGGAATTATCGAAGCAAGGTTATAATGCTTTCGCTTTGATTTACCGTCCCGGCGCACAGACTGCTTGTGAGGATTTGGCAAGGGCAATCAGCTTTGTTTTTGAAAACGCAGAGGAACTGGAAGTAGATACAGACAGCTACTCTTTGTGGGGCGGCTCTGCTGGAGCAAGAATGGCGGCATGGCTCGGTTCTTATGGTCCGGCAGATTTCGGTGGGGCTGAACTACCTCAGCCGGGAGCGGTGATCATGCAGTACACCGGCCATAGTGACTATACGGAGTACGATCCGCCCACTTTTGCCTGTGTAGGAGAAAATGATGGCATTGCTAACTGGCGAACGATGGAGCAGCGGCTTAACCGCATGGCGAAGCTTGGCATTGACACAGAGTTTCATCATTATCCGGGGCTTAGTCACGGTTTTGGAATTGGAACCGATACGGTGGCCGATGGCTGGGTAGAGGAAGCAATTGCTTTCTGGGAAAAGCAAATGAAATAATGCAGGAGGAATCATAATGAACAACTTTATTTTTGAAAACGCAACGAAAGTCTATTTTGGTAAGGGCTGCGTCAAGGAATATCTGGCGTGCCTGACAAAGCAATATGGCGATACCGTAATGCTCTGCTATGGCGGCGGTTCCATTAAGAAAAACGGAGTGTATGAGGAAGTAATGTCTCTTCTCAGCGCCGCAGGAAAGAAGGTAATCGAGTTTCCGGGAATCATGGCAAATCCTACTTATGCAAAGGTGCTGGAAGGAGCAAAGCTGGCAAGAGAAAACAATGTAGGTTTGCTGCTTGGCGTAGGTGGCGGCAGCGTAATGGATTGCTGCAAAGCGATTTCCATTGCGGCCAGATATAAGGGAGATGTTTGGAAAGATTTCTGGGAAAGAGCGGGTATTTTTGACTTTGAGCCGCTTCCTCTTGGGGTGATCGTTACCGTGGCAGGTACTGGCAGCGAGTGTAATGGCGGTGCGGTCATTACCAATGAAGAATTGAAAGTAAAGACGGGACGGGACTACCCGCAGTGCAATCCCATGTTTGCCTTGCTTGATCCTACCTACACTTACAGTGTACCTAAATTCCAGATGGCATCCGGAGGTTTCGATATTCTTTCCCATATTATGGAGACTTATTTCAGCGATCCGGATGCAGCCAATGTGTCCGATGATATTTCCGAAGCATTGATGCGTGGCGTGATCCGTGATCTGCGGGCAGCTATTAAGAATCCGGAGGATTACACAGCAAGAAGCAATCTGATGTGGGAAGCGACTATGGGTGAAAACCGTATCATCAAGCTGGGAAAAAGGATGGATTTTGAATGTCACCAGATGGAGCATCAGCTTGGGGCATATACGGACTGCAACCATGGTGCAGGGCTGGCCGTACTGCATCCGGTGTATTACCGACATATCTACAAAGAAGGATTGGCCAAATTCAAGCAGTTTGCTCTGAATGTCTGGGGCGTTTCTGCTGATGGAAAGACAGATGAGGAAATTGCCCTGGCCGGTATCGAGGCGCTGGAAGATTTCATCGTTGAAATTGGACTGCCGGTATCTTTGCAGGACTTGGGAGTGGATGAAAACACTGACTTGAAAGCGATTGCAGATTCCTGTGTCCTCATGTCCGGCAGCTACAAAAAAATGACCCATGAAGAAATCCATGCAATCTTCAAAGAATGCTTTTAAGCACGAAAGGAGCTGACAAGAATGAAAAAATTG
Organism: Lactonifactor longoviformis; assembly: GCF_042848515.1. Taxonomy (GTDB): domain Bacteria; phylum Bacillota; class Clostridia; order Lachnospirales; family Lachnospiraceae; genus Lactonifactor; species Lactonifactor longoviformis. The sequence goes on from NZ_AP031453.1 coordinate 1,453,865, forward strand.
ACCGCTTTACTTTTAATCCTGATGCTTGTATTCAGTCTTGCCGCCTGTGGTAGCGATCCGCAGGTAACAGAAACAGAACCTGAGACATCGGAGGAGGTGGTGAATACGGAACCTTCGGAGGAAGAAAGTGAGGCCACTCAGGTTTCTGATGCCAATACGCTGGTTGTTTATTTCTCCATGCCGGAGACCACGAATTCTGATAACATGACAGAGGAAGAAGACAACAGCGTTGTAGTCATTGACGGAGAGGTTTTGGAAAACACCCAGTATGTGGCCTATGTTATCCAGGAAAACACAGGTGCAGATATTTTTCGCATTGAGCCGGAAACTCCGTATCCGACCGACCATGACACACTGGTGGATCTGGCAGCGGAGGAACAGGATAATGATGCACGGCCTGCCATCAAGGACAGGATTGAAAATCTGGAACAGTACGACACGATTTTTATCGGCTATCCCAACTGGTGGGGCGATATGCCAATGATCCTCTACTCGTTCTTTGATGAATATGATTTTTCCGGCAAGACCATTGTTCCGTTCAATACCCATGGAGGAAGTGGTTTCTCAAATACCATCAATACGATTGCAGAACTGGAACCGGGCTCAACAATTGATAGAGAAGGGTTTACTGTATCCAGAAATACTGTACAGGATGCGGAACCAGACATCATCGCATGGCTGGAAACTTCAGGATATACAAAATAAACAGATTTTGAAAGGAGATTACCTACTATGAAAAAATTAACTGTTTTATTCTTGAGCATTATGCTCGTACTTGGTCTTGCAGCCTGCGGCAATAACAACACAAATAATACGGAACCGTCCACTACCGAAACTCCGACCACAGATACTTCTGAAACAGAAGCTGCGGATACGGAAAGCACTGGTGGAAAGACACTGGTTGTTTATTACTCCGCATCTGGAAATACCGAGAATGTGTCAAATGTGATTGCAGAAACCCTGGGAGCCGATTTGTTTGAACTGGAACCCGTGGAACCGTACAGCAACGATGACCTGAACTGGACAAACGATGATAGCCGAGTAACCAGAGAGCATGAAAATGAGGACGAAAGAGATGTGGAGCTTGTATCCGCAACAGTCGATAACTGGAGTGAATACGATACGATATTCATCGGCTACCCGATTTGGTGGGGTATCGCCGCATGGCCCGTTGATGAATTTATCGAGACCAATGATTTCACCGGTAAAACAGTCATTCCATTTGCTACATCCGCAAGCTCCGGTATGGGACAAAGCGGCGAACTGCTTGCAGAAATGGCAGGAACCGGTGACTGGCAGGAAGGCCAGCGTTTCCGTTCAGGCGCTTCTGAGGATGATATTGTAGCTTGGGTGGAAGGCTTAGGTTTGTAAAAGTGTAAAGGAGATGCAGTCTATGAAAGAGATACATGATATGCGTGAATTAGAGAACACAAGCATTTTTCCCATCGGGGACAAAAATTTGGCCTTTGCACAATATTTCGATGGAAAGAGTTATTTGAACATGATTTCAACGCAGCAGGTTGCGATTGGAAATGTTACCTTTGAGGCGGGCTGCCGAAATCACTGGCATATCCATCACGCAAAAAAGGGCGGTGGTCAGATTTTGCTGGTCACTGCAGGCCGTGGTTACTATCAGGCATGGGGAGAAGCACCCAGAGAGCTTCGTCCGGGAGATGTTGTAAATATTCCGGCAGAGGTGAAGCACTGGCATGGGGCAGCCCCCGATTCGGCATTTCAGCATCTGGCAGTCGAGGTTCCGGGAGAAGGAACCTCGACGGAGTGGTGCGAAGCGGTAGATGAAAATGCGTACAGTAAATTGTAAAATTTGGAGAAGCTCCAATAGAAAGGATGGTAAAGATGACAAAGAAGCAGACAGCAGGAAGGGATAAATTAGGGGCGCTGGCTCCGAAATTCGCAGAGCTGAACGACGATGTTCTGTTTGGAGAGGTCTGGTCGAGAGAGGAACAGCTTTCCGCAAGAGATCGGAGCATGGTCACAATAGCAGCCCTGTTTTCAGCAGGCTTATACCCACAACTGAAATCTCATCTGGCGCTTGGTAAAGAGCATGGGATCACGAAGGAAGAAGCAGTGGAAATTGTCACGCAACTGGCATTTTACTGCGGATGGCCGAAGGCGTGGAGTACGTTTCCGCTGATTCAGGAAGTGTATGGCGAAGAATAGGAACGGGTGCCTATGAGAAAAACAGTATTTATTGTGATGGCTGCTCTACTGCTCCTTGGCATGACCGCCTGCGGAAACAGCATGGAGCAGCCGCCGTCACAAACAGAAAATATAGAGCAGGAGCAAACAGTGACAGAGAACACACAGACAGAAGCTGATACGGTGGATGACGAGCAGAGAAACAATTTAAGCGGAACCATTCCAGATGAACTGGAATACATTCCGGATGGATACAGAAGTCCGTCAGAGCATCCGGGAACTTTGGAAAAGCTTATATATCAGACGTGGGAGTCCTTCTCCTATGAGGATCATGCACAGGAACTGACAAAAGAAGCCTGGGTATATCTCCCCTACGGCTATTCTGAGGAACAAAAGTATAATGTGTTTTATTTGAGCCACGGTGGCTGGTCAAATGAAACAAGCCTTATGGGAACCGATGAGGCCCCCCATTCCTTCAAATATGTAATCGATCATGCCATCGAGGACGGCAAAATACAGCCGCTCATCATTGTCCTGCCTACTTACAACAATACCAGCGGTGAGGACAGCGGGAATTACAGCCTTGCGCTGCAATTAACCGATCAATTTCATAACGAACTGCTGAATGACCTCGTTCCTGCGGTGGAGAGCAAATACAGCACTTATGCAGAAGATACCTCATCGGATGGTTTGATTGCTTCCCGTGATCACCGTGGATTTGGTGGTTTCTCTATGGGTTCTGTAAATACCTGGTGTACTTTCCGGTATGGTCTTGACTATTTCCGTTACTTCATGCCCATGAGTGGCGGCCCTGCCGCAAGCGTGGAAACATACGAAAATGCTGTGATGGATTCGGGGTATGAGTGGGACGATTTCTTTATCTTTTCTGCTTCCGGGACAGACGATTTCGCCTATTCGGGATTTAAGAACGGGATTTACGCGCTGGCAGAAGGCGACAGCGGTATTTTCCGTTTCGCAAACAATGAGGCAGATGGAAATCTATCCTTCTTGGAACGGGAAGGATATGCCCATGATGGATTCGCCTCGGATGAATATACCTATAATGGATTACGGTTCTTCTGGAATGGAGGTGATGTGTCATGAATAGACCGTATGTTATATGTCATATGCTGACCTCATTGGATGGGAAGATTGACGGAGCCTATATGAGCGCACCGGAGTGCGCTCCGGCACTAACTGCGTATGGAAATTTAAGAGGAGTATTTCGTTGCCAGGCAACTCTTTATGGAACCACAACTATGGCAGGCAGTTATTCAAAAGGGTATGTCGGACAAGTGGAAGTGAGTAACTCGGATTATCCGAAGGAAGATTTTATAGCTGTATCAGATGCAGAAAGCTATGTGATTTCAGTCGATCCAAAGGGATCTCTAGCTTTCCCTTGTAATTCTATTGAAAAAAAGGGGCGTGCCAAAGCCCATATCGTGGAGGTGTTGACCGAAGCAGTACATATAGATTACCTTGCGTATCTTCGTAAAAAGGAAATTTCCTATATTTTTGCTGGCAAGGATACTCTTGACTGTCGGATTCTTCTGGAAAAACTTCACCGTCTCTTTTCTATTGAACGGCTGATGATTGCCGGTGGTGGATTGATGAACTGGTCATTCGTGCAGGAGGATTTGGTAGATGAAGTGAGCATTGTTATGGCTCCGGTGGCAGATGGAAGTATACGGGCAGTATCTATTTTTGAAAAAGCAGATTTCCTTCCGGCCCGATCTCCGGCAGTTTTCAAATTAAAGGAAGCAAAAACTCTGGATGGAGATACGCTCTGGCTTCGATATACGCGCCGGTAACGAAAAGCAGTACAGCCCGTAATAAGCTGTGCTGCTTTTATTACGAGTGCAAACCTTTGGGTTGGAACTGATGAACAACCGGAGACTTCTGTTTTGAGAACCATGTGATAAAATGGAAGAAACAGAACAAGAAGAATCTTAGAAATTGGAGGAATCCCTTATGAAAGCATTACTTGTGAACGGCAGCCCAAGAGCAAAAGGCTGCACTTATACCGCCCTGACTGAACTGGCAAAGACTCTGGAAGCGGAAGGTATTGAGACGGAAATCATCCATGTTGGAAACAAAGATGTGCGTGGCTGTATTGCCTGCCGTAAGTGTCATTCTACAGGCAGCGGAAAATGTGTGTTTGATGATATTGTGAATGAAGTGGCTCCGAAATTGGCAGAGGCAGACGCTTTCGTCATTGGCTCTCCGGTGTACTTTGCCTCTCCTGCCGGCGGCGTGGTATCTTTCCTGGATCGGCTGTTCTTCAGCACTCTGAATACGGACAAAACCATGAAGGTGGGAGCGGCAGTAGTCTCCTGTCGCCGGGGAGGAAATACGGCCACCTTTGATATGCTGAACAAGTATTTCACTATGAACGGAATGCCGATTGTAAGCAGCCAGTATTGGAACATGGTATATGGCGGCAGTCCGGAGGAAGTGCTGGAAGATAAAGAAGGCTTACAGACTATGCGTACTTTGGGCCGGAACATGGCCTTTCTGATGAAAAGCATCCAGATGGGAAAAGAAAAGCTGGGGCTGCCGGAAAAAGAGCCTGCTATCTTTACCAACTTCCACAATCACATTTCATAACTGGAGGGAAATAAAATGCAGAAGAGAGATTTAGGAAAAAGTATGAAGGTATCTCCGGTAGGGCTGGGCTGTATGGGTATTACCCATGCCAGCGGTACGCCGCTGACAAAAGCGGAAGGCATGAAAGTGCTGGAGTCTGCGCTGGAAATCGGCTATAACTTTTTTGATACAGCCGAGTGTTATACCGGAATCAATCCCGATGGCTCGGTGGCTTATAATGAGGAGGTTGTGGGCGCTGTTTTAAAGCCGGTGCGCAATAAAGTTATTTTAGCGAGTAAGTGCGGAGTTACTCATGGTAAAGACCATTTGATTATGGACAGCAGGCCGCAGAGCATTCGCAAAGCACTGGAGGGCAGCCTGAAACGCTTGGATACAGACTACATTGACTTATATTATCAGCACCGGATCGATCCTAAGGTAGAGCCGGAGGAAGTGGCGGGAACCATGGCTGATTTGATGAAGGAAGGAAAAATCAGGGCGTGGGGTATTTCAGAGACAGATGAAGCGTATTTGCGTCGCGCTCATGCAGTTTGCCCTGTGACGGCGATTCAGAACCGTTACTCTATGATGGCCAGATGGTATGAGAATCTGTTCCCTGTAGTGGAAGAACTTGGGATTACTTATGTGGCATTTTCACCTCTGGCAAACGGCTTTTTAAGCGGGCAGTACAACGAAAAATCCAGCTTTGAAAAAGGTGCAGATTTCCGTAGTAATATGCCTCAGTATACTCCGGAAGGTTTTGAAAAGAGCTGGGAGCTGCTTCAGATGCTGCGTGATCTGGCGGCAGAGAAGAACGCGTCGCCGGGACAAATATCTCTGGCGTGGATGCTGTGTAAAAAGCCTTTTATCGTGCCGATTCCCGGAAGTCGAAAACCAGAACGCCTGAAAGAGAACTTTGAAGCGGCAAATATCTGTTTGAGTCAGGATGAGATTGCTGCGATTGATGAAAAGCTGAATACCATGGAACTGCTGGTGTTCGGCGGGCATTAAAAAATGAAAGGATGATTTGTGATGAGAAAAAATTTTGGACAGAAAACGTGGATGTATCCCATGCCGGTATTGATGATCGGCACCTATGATGAAAATAGAAAGGCCAATCTGATGAATGCGGCGTGGGGTGGCATTTACGACTATAACCATGTGGTGCTTTCCTTAAGCGCAGGTCATAAAACGACCCAAAATATTAAGCTGAAAGGGGCATTTACCATCAGCTTTGCAGATGCGCCTCACATGGCAGCCTGCGATTATGTGGGGCTGGTCTCCGGCAATAAGATTTCCGATAAGCTGGAAAAGGCAGGATTTACCACAGAAAAAAGTGCGTTTGTGGATGCTCCAATCATCTGTGAGTTGCCGATGGCATTGGAATGCAAACTGGTGAAATTCAATGAAGACGGCAATATCATCGGAGAAATCGTCAATGTCAGCGCAGACGAGTGTGTGCTTGGTGAGGATGGTCTGATCGATGCAACAAAACTGAAAGCGATTGCCTATGATGCGGTACACAATGATTATCTGGTGCTTGGCGATAAAGTCGGGAATGCTTTCAAGGATGGAAATAAACTGAAATAACAGGAGGATGCGAAAATGGAATATATTACTTTAAATAATGGAGTCAAGATGCCGGTGGCGGGCATTGGAACTTTTTTACTTACCCCGGACGAGGCAGAAGAGTCTTGCGTGAGTGCGCTGGCTTGCGGCTATCGGCTGATCGATACAGCCAATGCCTATATGAACGAGAAGGCTGTAGGCCGTGCCATGAAAAAGTCCGGTCTGAAAAGAGAAGAGATTTTTCTGGAAACAAAGATATGGCCATCTTTTTATGAGCAGGAAGATGCGGTGGAAAAAACATTGGAACGTCTGGATACCGATTACATCGATCTGCTTCTGATCCATCAGCCAGCAGGGAATTATATTGCAGGGTATCGGTTGATGGAAAAGGCTTATAAGAACGGCAAGGTAAAGGCGATTGGTTTATCTAATTTTTCCGAGGAGCAGATCAAGGAAATTCTCTCTATATGTGAAGTGAAACCGACCATTTTACAGACGGAGGTGCATCCGTATTTCCAGGAGCGGGAGTTGAAAGACTTCTTGCAGAAAGAAGGAATCGTGATCCAGGCGTGGTATCCGTTGGGACACGGCGATAAGGCTCTGCTGGAAGAATTCACTTTTACAAAGCTGGCTGAAAAATATGGCAAGAGCAATGCGCAGATTATTCTTCGCTGGCACATTCAGGCAGGAAATGTGGTGATCCCCGGTTCTAAAGACCCTGCTCACATTCGGGACAACTTTGCCCTATTCGACTTTTCGCTGTCGGATGAAGAAATGGCAGACATTGAAGCAATGAATCAGGATAAGAGATATTACACCAGCACGCCGGAACTGCTGAAAAAATATGTGGAGATGGTGCCTCCGGTTGAAACGCAAAAATAATGCACCATAAGTTATAACCCAAAAGTAAAAACTGACGAACAAAGCGAGACTTCTGCGGAGGTCTCGCTTTCCTTATAATAAAGTTACAGTAACTCAAACATTGGGAGAGGATTTGGAGGTTTCAAAAATGAAGCAGATAAAAAAACAGAAAATAGCGTTTGTTTTGGGGCTGCTCATCATAAGCGCCATTTGCATGACTGCTTGTGGAAATCCCAGCGACGAGGATAGTCAGGAGGTATTACAGACGCAGCAAAATGATTCTAAAACAACACCAGAAACTGTCACGCAGCAGCCGGAGGCTACCAACATGGAGACGGGGGTGATTGCAGAACAAATTTTAAGCGGAAATGAGGGTGACATTCACTACAGTTATTATTTGCCAGAGAACTACGACGAAAATAAAACCTATCCGCTGATGATGACAATGCCTGGATATGACAGGATGTGGTTTGGAGAGGACTCTGCTGGGAGCAACTTGGAGTGGAGTGGTTTCCGAGTGTGGACAGAGTTACCGGAGGATATGATTGTCGTTTCTGCGCAGCTCACAGACTGGCATGAAACATCCGCAAGGCAGGCCGTAGAACTGACGGAGTATTTTATCCAGAATTTTTCGATTGATAAAAGCCGTGTGTATGCTGCCGGATATTCTGCAGGTGGCGAAACCATGTCTCAGGCGGTAGCCATGCGGCCGGATCTGTATGCAGCGTATTTGCATGGAGCCTCGCAGTGGGACGGAGCCTATGAGCCGATTGCAGAAAATGGTGTGGCGGTGTATATCTTTATGGCTGAGAATGACGAATACTATGGCTCCGGGAAAGCAAGGGAGGCCTATAATGGTTTGCGGGAGGCTTATGAGACGGCAGGCTGGTCGGCGGATCAGATTGATGAAGTGCTGCAGATGGAGATTCCAGATAATGCGTACTTTCACAGCCGGGATATTTACAATTATCACGGCGGCGGGAATGTTGTATTTGAAGATGAAACGACTTTGAAGTGGATCATCTCGCATAAGAAGGAATGAAGGGAGCAGCCAAAATGAAACCGAAAATGATGATGAAAATAGCGGTTGACTTATGTATGACCGTTGCCTTGATATTTTTGATGACTTATGAGCTGATTGGACAGGCAACACACGAATGGCTTGGAGTAGCGATGTTTCTGCTTTTTATACTCCACCATATACTGAACCGAAAATGGATACAAAACATATTCAAAGGTCATTATACGGTATTCCGTGTTTTGCAAACAACATTCGTCATCGGTGTGCTGTTTACGATGATAGGTTCCATGATAAGCGGTATCCTTTTGTCTCAGACTGTATTTTCCTTTCTGCCAATCCATGAAGGCAGCTTCTTGGCCAGAAATGTACACATGGTATGTGCGTATGGCGGTTACATTTTGATGAGTGTACATCTTGGTTTTCACTGGGGAATGATGATTGGAATTGTAAAGAAACATTTCCAAAAGCAGCAGAAAAGAACAGTATGGGGATTACGGTTGGCAGCGCTTCTTCTGGCAGGATATGGTGTTTTCGCATTTATCAAAAGGGATATTGGGAATTATATGGTTCTGAAACATCACTTTGTATTTTTCGATTTTGAGGAGCCCCTTATATTTTTCTTATTGGATTATATCGCGGTGATGGCATTGTTTGTGTTTGTCGGGCATTATGTTTCTATACTTTTTAAGCGGTATGTTCATAAGCGGAGAAAACAGACTGAAACAGTATGAAGTAAATAATCAAAAAAGCCACAGGGCGTAGAAAGCCTTGCATTGATGGGTCAATCTGCCTTGTGTGGATTGGCCTTTTTATTTTGCCCTGTCGAAAGATGTCAGGAAAAGGAAAGAAAATATTTTTAAGATTTTTTCAAAATTCTTTCCGGTTCGGGGCGGCGGGAAACGTTCTGGTATAGCGAGGAGGTAAAAAGCAGCCACGCTCAAATCTGAACAAAGGAGGGACGAGTTATGGTATCGCCTTCCTACGAGGAAAGAATCTGCGCGATGTTTGACTCTTTCACGAAAACAGTATCGCGCAATTATTTCAGAGATTTGCTGCGGGCGGAGAAATGCCGGAGCAGACGCTTTTCCGATGAGCCGGTAGACTATATTCTGGAACTGTTAGGCCACAGGGACACCTACTCGTCCGATTCTTTTGTGCTTTATGCGGACGGGCAATCCTGTGTGGTGGAGAGCGAAACTTTATATGAGGCACTCAAATCCTTACCGGAGAAACAGCGGACGGTCCTGCTACTGGACTTCTGGCAGGAACACACCGATGAGGAAATCGCAAAAAGACTGGAGGTAACGACACGCACGGTGTACAACTTACGGCAGCGTGCATTCAAAGCAATCAGAAATTTCTATGGGCGGTAACGCTTATACAGATGGATTAAACTATGACCTAATCAAAAGAGCGGTTCACGGAGAGAAGGACGCACTGGAGGAAATCCTGCGGATCTACGAGCCTTTCCATAACTCCCTGGTGTCCTACGAGGTGATCGGCCCGGATGGGAAGATACACAGGGAGATCGATGAGGACAAGAAAGTGCAGATACAGATGCACCTTCTGGAAGTGATCCAGACCAAATGGAGGGAACTGATATGAAGCTGATACCAGACCTGTTTTCCTTCGCCTATGTTCCCGGCTGGTATGTGCAGCTTGAGGAACTGGCGGAGATGGCAATCCCAGAACCGTGGAGGTTCCGGGAACCGATCTACTACACCAAGAACCGGGACACACCGATCTTGGAACGGTATGTCCACAGCATTTTCAAAAAGCAAGCCATTGATTTTAACGAGGAACGAAATCCAGTGAAAGCGGCGGAGTATTTCCATGTGGAGAACGAATACGCTTGTTTCCACACCGGTCTGTATACGAAACGCTACAAAGCGATCTACGGCTGCTTTGACCGCAACAAGCGGCAGGCCAGTATGCTGGATTGGTATTTCCGGGGCTTTTCGGATGAGATATCGCCGTGGCTGAAATACATAAGCCCGCTGCCGAAAAAGCCCAGCTACTATATGACGCAGTACGGCGTCAACTACAATCCGGAGTGGCCAATCCGGGTGAACATAGACCACATCCTGGGCGATGAGGAGAACCTTTCCCGTCTGCCTGTGGAGCTTCGGGGCGCAAAGAACCTGCCGCTTCTGTTGGAAACAGCGGTGGAACTTGCGCGCCGGAGGGCAATCGTAGAACCGGGCATCGTGGTGCCCCAGGGCTATCAGGGACGGGTGCAGTATCTCCTGCCGATCTGTCTGACCGATATGGAGAAACCGGACCTTGCTATGACCCTTACCATCATGGACGGGTATTACCTCGGCAACACCTGTCTCACTTTGGAGATGGCGTACTTAAACGCCCGCCTGCTGGCAAGGCCGACGACCTCCTGGCTGTCGGAGCTTGTGATGTAAGGCGCACAATCGCATAGCAGGTCCATGCACTCCCCACGCCGGACATCGGCGGGATCAGAAAGGAGCGTATGTGAAGATGCGCAGGAAAAAGGAGGAACGTTACGATGAGATAAAGAGAAATATGCGTCCTGTCCGCTGCCCGGAATGCGGCAGCAGGCTCATGGATGCAGGAGCAGATACCAAGGTACAGTTTTTTACCCCAGCCAAGGGCCGGTATCCTGATTTCGTGATCAAATGCGGGCACTGCGGCGCAAAGGTCGGGGTAATGAAAACAAAATAGACTACACCGAATGTTTCAGGCTATGCCTGGGACTTACCGGAGAGCTGCGGTAATACGGCAGGCCTTGTAAGGAATGTATGCAGGGTTGGAAACGGACAGCAAAACCGGGAAAACGGTGGCGGCGTTTGTTTGAGCCTGATGCGCGGTGGGGAGATTTCATTCTGAAAAACCGGTCGAACCACCATGATACCGCTCAAGTGGCGGAGATGACACCGAGCCTGGCAAGCGGCACTTTTGTGCTGCTTGCCAGGCTCTTTTTTTCGTTTTAGCGGCATAGGTGCCGCCTGCCGGGCTCCGAAAGGAGAACGGCAAAATGAAAATCAATTACACATTTGCAAATGGAGAAACCTCGGACGTGGAAGTCAGCGAGGAGATCGGGACTGTGATCCTGGATTCCAGGAGGGAGGAAAGCAACCTGGACCGCAAGGAGCGGTACCACTGCTATTCCCTGGACGCGGCAGAGTTTGAAGGGGCGGAATATGCAGACGGCAGCACACCGGAAACGGCTCTCTTCTTGCAGCTTGAAAACCAGCACATCGCAGAGACTTTTGAAAAGCTCTCGGAGGTACAGAAACGGCGGCTTCTCATGCTGGCCCAGGGGCTGTCCATCCGGGAGATCGCCCGCAGGGAGGGTAAGGACATCAAGACCGTCCGGGAATCCATCGACGGGGCGAGGAAAAAGTTTCTGAAGTTTTTTTGAGGACATCCCCCCTCAAAGAGCCATGCCAATCTCCGTATAGTGAAGGACGGCAAAAATATGGTCCTTCGGAAATCGGAGGTGATGAGATGAAACACACATTGCAGATCAGTGTTTCAAAGAAGCCCGTGAACGGCGGCGCGGTCAGTGTGCGCAATGTCTCCGTGAGGGAGCGGCTCATGCGCTTTCTCCTTGGGGACAAGGTGAAGCTGACGGTCATCGTTCCGGGCAGCACGGTGGAAGAACTCTCGATCAGGGAGGTCTCGGAAGGAGGGCTGGTACATGAGTAAGGTCAAATTGCTATTGGATGTGATTCAGGACATCCGTTCTCTGGCGGACAGCCTGCAGGCGGTCGCGGATGCCATGCTGGCGCATGAACCGGAACCGGCAGCCACAGAGGAACCGCAGAAGCCGGAGCCGACGAAGAAAGACGCCGGGAAAAAGGCGGCAAAGCCTGGTGCAAAAGCAGAACCGGAGCCTTCCAAACCTACAAAACCAACGCTGACCTTAGAGCAGGTACGGGCAGTGCTGGCGGAGAAATCCCGTGCCGGTCATACGACAGAGATCAAGGCGCTGCTTTTGAAGCATGGTGCGGATAAACTGTCGGACATCGACCCGGAACATTATGTGGCGCTGCTTGCCGATGCGGAGGTGCTGTGATGGGAAAACACGCACTATTATCTGCGTCCTCCAGCCATCGGTGGCTGAACTGCCCGCCTTCAGCAAGGCTTTGCGAGGGCTATGAGGATAAGGGTAGCGAGTATGCCCAGGAAGGCACGGATGCCCACACGCTCTGCGAACACAAGCTGAAAGCCCTGCTTGGCATGGAGACCGCAGACCCCACGGAGGGGCTTTCCTTCTACAGCGAGGAAATGGAGGACTGTGCCTGCGCCTATGCCGCCTATGTGACGGAGCTTTTAGAGGAGGCAAAGAAAACCTGCAAAGACCCGGTGGTGCTGATCGAGCAGCGGCTGGACTTTTCCCGCTTTGTGGCGGAGGGCTTCGGCACCGGGGACTGCGTCATTATCGCAGACGGGACTTTGGACATCGTGGACTATAAGCACGGCAAGGGTGTGGAAGTGTCGGCGGTGGAAAACCCGCAGATGATGCTGTATGCTCTGGGCGCCTTGGAGTTGTTTGACGGTATCTATGACATCGACACCGTCCGCATGACCATTTTCCAGCCGCGCCGGGAAAACGTCAGCGTGTGCGTGATGGCAAAGGACGACCTTTTGCAGTGGGCGCATAATGACCTGATGGCAAAAGCGAAGCTGGCCTATGAGGGCGGCGGGGAGTTTACCTGCGGCGAATGGTGCCGGTTCTGCAAGGCGAAGGCTGCCTGCAGGAAACGGGCGGAGTACAACCTGGAGCTGGCAAAGTACGATTTTGCCCTGCCGGACACCTTGGAGGATGCGGAGATCGCCGTGATCCTGGACAAAGCGGATGAGCTGGCGGCATGGGCGGCGGATGTGAAAGAATACGCACTTCGGCAGGCCCTTAGCGGAACAGAGTATCCCGGCTACAAGGTGGTGGAGGGCCGATCCAACAGGAGGTATGTGAATGACGAGGCGGTAGCGTCTGCGGTGACCCAGGCAGGCTTCGACCCCTATGCGAAAAAGGTGCTGGGTCTTACCGAGATGCAGAAGCTCCTGGGCAAAAAGAAATTTGACGAACTGTTGGGCGGCCTCATTGAGAAGCCCCAGGGCAAGCCAACGTTGGTGCCGGAGTCGGATAAGCGTCCGGCCATCCACACCGCACAGAATGATTTTAAGGAAATTTAGGAGGAAACCAATATGTCAAATACAGTCAACAATCCCATGAAGGTCATTACCGGTCCCGACACCCGCTGGAGCTATGCCAACGTGTGGGAACCGAAATCCATCAATGGCGGCACGCCGAAGTTTTCCGTGTCGCTGATCATCCCCAAGTCGGATACCAGAACCATTGAAAAGATCAGGGCGGCGATTGAAGCGGCCTACCGGGAGGGCGAAGCGAAACTGAAAGGCAACGGCAGGAGCGTCCCTGCGCTGTCCGTACTGAAAACACCGCTGCGTGATGGGGATACGGAACGTCCGGATGATGAAGCCTATGCGGATGCTTACTTCGTCAACGCCAACAGCGCCACGGCTCCCGGCATCGTGGATGCAGACCGCCAGCCGATCTTGGACCGCAGCGAGGTCTACAGTGGTGTGTACGGCAGAGCCAGCATCAACTTCTATGCCTTTAACAGCAACGGCAATAAGGGAATCGCCTGCGGCCTCAACAACCTGCAGAAACTCCGTGACGGGGAACCGCTTGGCGGCAAGAGCCGTGCGGAGGATGATTTCGCAGATGAGGAAGAGGATTTCCTCGCTTAATGACGGCCGGTGACGGGTGGCGGGATGTGCTTCTATGAGGCGCATCCCCGCTGCCCTTTCCGCAGTGAAAGGAGATGGTGGCAGAATGAAAACTTTGTCGATCGATATTGAGACCTTTTCCGACCGGGACTTAAGCAAATGCGGCGTGTATAAATATGCCGCCTCCCCTGCCTTTGAGGTCTTGCTGTTCGGCTATGCGGTGGACGGGGGCGCGGTCCAGGTGGTGGACCTTGCCTGCGGGGAGAAAATCCCAGAGGATGTTCTTGCGGCACTGGCCGATGAGACTGTGACCAAGTGGGCGTTCAACGCCATGTTTGAACGGGTGTGTTTATCCCATTATCTGGGGGAATGGCTGGAGCCGGAGGGCTGGCATTGCACCATGGTGTGGTCGGCCACGCTGGGGCTGCCCCTTTCGTTGGAAAGTGCAGGCATGGCGCTGGGGCTGGAAAAGCAGAAGCTCTCCGAAGGGAGAGACCTGATCCGCTACTTCTGTGTTCCCTGCAAGGCAACGAAAGCCAACGGTGGCAGGACGAGGAACCTGTCGGAGGCAGACCCGGAGAAATGGGAGCGGTTCAAGGCATATAACCTCCGGGACGTGGAGGCGGAGATGCAGGTACAGAAGCGGCTCTCCAGATTTCCAGTGCCGGATTTTGTGTGGGAGGAATACCGGCAGGACCAGGAGATCAACGACAGGGGCATCGGCGTGGATATGGAGTTTGTGCGCCAGGCCATTGCCATAGATGACCGGTCACGGGAACGGCTGACCGCTGCCATGCAGGAATTGACCGGTCTTGAGAACCCAAACTCCGTGCAGCAGATGCGCCAGTGGCTTTTGGAAAACGGGATCGAAACAGATTCCTTGGGTAAAAAGACGGTGGCGGAGCTTCTGAAAACTGCACCGGAGCCTTTGCGGGAGGTGCTGTCCCTGCGGCAGCAGCTTGCCAGAAGCAGCGTGAAGAAATACACCGCCATGGAGAACGCGGTCTGCGAGGACAGCCGGGCTCATGGGATGTTCCAGTTTTACGGGGCGAACCGTACCGGCCGTTTCTCCGGGCGGATCATCCAGTTGCAAAATCTGCCTCAGAACCATATGCCGGATCTGGCCCAGGCACGGGAGTTGGTGCGATGCGGAAACGAGGAAGCCCTTTCCCTGCTCTATGCGGACATCCCGGACACCCTGTCACAGCTTATCCGCACGGCCTTTGTTCCGCAGGAGGGCAGGAAATTCATCGTGGCGGATTTCTCCGCCATCGAGGCGCGGGTGATCGCCTGGTTTGCCGGGGAACGGTGGCGGCTTAAGGTCTTTGCAGACGGCGGTGATATTTACTGCGCCTCTGCAAGCCAGATGTTCCATGTCCCCGTGGAGAAGCACGGCGTCAACGGGCACCTGCGGCAGAAAGGCAAGATCGCAGAGCTGGCCTTGGGATATGGCGGTTCGATGGGTGCGCTCAAATCCATGGGTGCTTTGGAAATGGGACTTTTGGAGGAAGAACTGCAGCCACTGGTGGATGCCTGGCGGGGTTCCAATCCCATGATCACGGAATTCTGGTGGGCAGTGGACCGTGCCGTGAAGGAGTGCATCAAAAAGCGGCTGCCCACAGAGACCCACGGTCTGCGCTTTGACTACCAGAGCGCCATACTCTTTATCACGCTCCCTTCCGGCAGGCGGCTTGCCTATGTGAAACCTCGGATCGGGGAGAATGTCTTCGGCGGGGAGTCCGTCACCTACATGGGTGTGGGCGGCACAAAGAAGTGGGAACGGCTGGAAAGCTATGGGCCGAAATTCGTGGAGAATATCGTGCAGGCCACGGCCCGCGACATCCTCTGCCATGCCATGCAGACCTTAAAGCACTGTGCCATTGTTGCCCATGTGCATGACGAGATCATCATCGAGGCGGATTGTCGGATGTCACTTGCGGCAGTGTGTGAACAGATGGGCAGGACACCGCCTTGGGCCAAGGGGCTGATGCTTAGGGCAGACGGCTATGAGTGTGAATTTTATCAAAAGGATTAGAGGAGGTGCAGCGATTGGGAATCAGCAAATACAACAGTGAGGGCTATCATGATCCGACGACCTATGAGGCGCTCACAAAAATCGAACAGGAAGAAAAGGCGGCGAGGAGAACCTACCGACCGCTTGTCTATATATGCTCCCCCTATGCCGGGGAGGTGGAAACCAATGTGAACATGGCAAGGACCTACAGCCGCTTTGCGGTGAGAAGCGCCTGTATCCCCCTTGCCCCGCATCTTTTGTACCCGCAGTTTATGGACGATGAGAATCCTGCGGAACGCAGCCTCGCCCTGTTCATGGGGCTGGTGCTGCTTACGAAATGCGAGCAGGTGTGGGTGTTTGGAAAACACATCTCCAAAGGCATGGCGGCGGAGATTGAAAAGGCGGAAAAGAAACGGATACCGATCCGCTATTTTACGGAAGAACTGGAGGAGGTCAGGGGACGATGAAGATGACTTTTTATACGGCGAACTGCCGGGGCAACGCAAAGAACAGCCTGTATCCCAATAAGCGGGTGGTGGATAATGAGGACGACTGCCTGGAGGTCATGGCCTTTGACCATGTGTGCGCAGAGTTTCAGGGATTTCGCAGGAGCGGCGATCATTTCCTTTCCTCCGATGTGGAGGTGATGGACTGTGACAACGACCACTCGGAAGACTCGGCAGAGTGGGTTTCCCCGGAAGACCTGCCGGAGCTGATCGGGCAGGATGTGGCGTTTGCCGTGGTGCCAAGCCGCAATCATGGGAAACCGAAGGACGGGAAAGCGGCAAGACCGAGGTTCCATGTGTATTTTCCCCATGATCCGGTGACAGACGGGGCGCAGTGTGCTGCTTTGAAGCGGGCCATCCAGCAGAGATTCCCCTTCTTTGACGCCAACGCCCTGGACTCTGCCCGGTTCATTTTCGGAAACCCTGTGGAGGAAATTCTGTGGCATGAAGGCGAGATCACCATTGACTGTATCATAAAACCCCAGGAGAAAGGGATACCCCAGGGGCAGAGAAACTCCACCATGTCTCATTTCGCAGGGCGCGTCATCAAACGCTACGGCGATACCGACAAAGCACACCGCATTTTCCTGGAGGAAGCAGAAAAGTGCAGCCCGCCCCTCCCAGATGAGGAGCTTGCCGCCATCTGGCAGAGTGCCTGTCGGTTTGCCCAGAAGGTGCAAAGCCAGGAGGGGTATGTGGCCCCGGAGGACTACAACGATGAATTCTGCCGGGAATCCTTAAAGCCTGCGGATTACTCGGACATTGGGCAGGCGAAGGTGCTGGCGCGGGAGTACGGCGTGGAGCTGCGGTATACAGCAGCCACAGACTATATCCGCTTCGGCGGGGAGTATTGGATTGAGTCCAAGCAGCAGGCGGTGGGCGCGGCGGAGGAATTTTTAGACCTTCAGCTTGAGGACGCCAAGGACGAAGTCCAGCGCACCAGGGAGGCGCTTTTGGACGCAGGTGTTTCAGAGGATGCCATCACTTCCGGCGGCAAGGCGCTGGAGAAGAAAATCGAGTCGGGGCAGATGGAGAGCTACCTTACCTATGTGTCTGCCCTGGCATACCGGAACTTTGTCATGAAGCGGCGGGACATGAAATATGTGGTGTCGGCTCTGCAGGCGGCAAAGCCCATGCTGGAGATCAGTGTATCCGACCTTGACCGGGACGGCTTTCTGCTAAATACCCCGGAAGGCACATACTACCTGCCAGAAGGCTTGGAAGGCCGGCGTGACCACAGCCCGGAGGACTACATCACGAAGATTACTATGGCTGGCCCCGGCGATAAGGGAAAAGACCTGTGGCAGGATGCACTTGCTACTATCTTCTGCGAAGACCCGGCGCTGATTTCCTATGTGCAGCAGATCGTGGGCATGGCGGCGGTGGGCAGGGTTTACCTGGAATCGCTGATCATTGCCTATGGGGAAGGACGGAACGGAAAGTCTACTTTCTGGAATGCCATAGCCCGTGTGCTTGGCACCTACAGCGGCAATATGTCCGCTGACACCCTGACTGTGGGCTGCAAGCGGAACGTGAAGCCGGAGCTTGCCGAGGCCAAGGGCAAGCGGCTCATCATCGCTGCCGAGCTGGAGGAAGGGATGCGCCTGAACACCTCCGTGGTCAAGCAGATGTGTTCCACGGATGAGATATTTGCGGAGAAGAAATACAAAGACCCGTTTTCCTTTACGCCCAGCCATACCCTGGTGCTTTATACCAACCACCTGCCAAGGGTGGGAGCCAATGATCCGGGGACGTGGCGGCGTTTGATCGTGATCCCCTTCAATGCCAGGATCGAGGGCAGCGGCGATGTGAAGAACTATGCCGATTTTCTCGTGTCGGAGGCTGCCCCGGCGATCATTGCCTGGATCATCGAAGGTGCGAAAAAGGCGATCGGGCACAATTTCCATATCCCCTGTCCGGCCTGCGTGGAGGATGCCATCAAATCCTACCGGGAGGACAATGACTGGCTGGGGCATTTCTTAAGCGAGTGCTGTGAAACGGATAAGACCTGCACGGAAAAATCGGGCGTTTTGTACCAGGAGTACCGCAGCTACTGTATGCGCACGGGCGAGTACACCAGAAGCACGGCGGATTTTTATAATGCGCTGGAGTCGGCGGGCTTTTCCAAAAAGAAATCCAAGGCGGGGATCATTGTCTACGGACTGCAGCTCAAAGAGGAGGAATTCACGGTCTGAGAGCCTTTGTTTTCTGAAAAGGTGCAGGTCGGTGCAGGTCTTGGTATAAACCCCCTTTAGGGCAGTTTTTTCAGCAAAAAATCACTAATAGGAGAGTTTTAGGTATGACTTGCACCGACCTGCACCCAAAGGTCTGGAATGCAGGAAACACAAGGGTTTGGAGGTAAATGGCATGAGAGAAAAAACCATAGAGCAGAAATTCAGAAAAGCGGTGTGGGAGTCCGGGGGCATGGCAGTAAAGTTTACATCGCCCGGATTGGATGGGATGCCTGACAGGTTGGCACTTCTCCCTGGCGGAAGGATGGCATTTGTGGAGGTCAAGGCTCCGGGAAAGAGGCCACGCCCCTTACAGGAGGCAAGGCACCGGATGCTGCGGCGGTTGGGGTTTTTAGTGTATGTGTTGGATGATGAGGGACAGATTGGAGGGATCATCGATGAGATACGAGCCACATGAGTACCAGCGGTACGCCACGGAGTATATCGAGACACACCCTATTGCGGCGGTTCTTTTGGACATGGGCCTTGGCAAGACGAGCATCACGCTGACGGCACTAAGCAGCCTCCTGTTTGACCGCTTCCTGATCCGGCGGGTGCTGGTCATCGCACCCCTACGGGTGGCAAGGGACACCTGGCCTGCGGAACTGGAAAAGTGGGAGCATCTAAACGGTCTTCGGTATTCCGTGGCAGTGGGGACAGAGGCGGAGCGTCTGGCGGCATTAAAGCGGCAGGCGGATATTTACATCATCAACCGGGAGAACGTCCAGTGGCTCATCGAGGAAAGCGGTATTCCCTTTGATTTTGACATGGTAGTGGTCGATGAGCTGTCGTCTTTTAAGAACCACCAGGCAAAAAGGTTCCGTGCCTTGATGAAGGTACGGCCGAGGGTGGAGCGGATCGTGGGGCTGACCGGGACGCCAAGCAGCAACGGCCTGATGGATCTGTGGGCGGAATTCCGGCTGCTGGATAAGGGAGAGCGGCTTGGCCGGTTCATCGGGCAGTACCGTACCCGGTTCTTTCAGCCGGATAAGCGGAACGGCCAGGTGATCTTTTCCTATAAGCCCCTTCCGGGAGCGGAACAGCAGATTTGCAAACTGATCTCCGACATCACCATTTCCATGAAGTCCACGGATTACCTGCAGATGCCGGAGCTGGTATCCACCCGCTATGAGGCGTATCTGTCTGAAGCGGAACGGGAACGGTACGAGGAACTGAAAAAAGACCTGGTGCTGCAGCTCCCGGACGGGGATGTCACAGCCGCCAATGCCGCCGCCCTCTCCGGGAAGCTGAGCCAGATGGCAAATGGGGCGGTGTATACGGATTCCGGGGAGACCATCTCCATCCATGACCGGAAGCTGGATGCTTTGGAGGACATTATCGAGAGCATGGGCGGCAAGCCCCTTCTGGTGGCGTACTGGTTCCAGTATGATCTGGAACGCATTACAGAGAGGCTCCACAAGCTGAAAATCCCCTTTTCCCGGATGGACTCTTCTGAAAGCATCCGAAGGTGGAACGCCGGGGAGCTTCCCGTGGCGCTGATCCACCCGGCATCAGCGGGACACGGGCTGAACCTGCAAAGCGGCGGTTCTGCCATCGTGTGGTTCGGGCTGACCTGGTCACTGGAACTGTACCAGCAGACCAACGCCCGTCTGTGGCGGCAGGGGCAGACATCCGAAACCGTGGTGGTGCAGCACATCGTCACAAAGGGCACCATTGACGAGCAGATTCTAAAAGCCCTGGATGCGAAGGACACCACACAGACCGCATTGATCGATGCCGTGAAAGCAGACTTGAAATTATGAGAAAATCTATGACAACAAGAGCCAATCAAAGACAATCCGAGGGCATGAACATTTCTTTGATTGGAGGAATCGGATATGAGCATTATCTGGAAGTACCTGGATAAACGGTCGGCGGCCGTGGACGCGCTGAAGGATTTCAGCAGCATGAGGTTCATCATCGAACACACGGATGACGAGATCAAAACGGCCTATGAGAAAATGGGCGGCGTTAAAAGCCCGCAGTTTGACGGGATGCCAAGAAGCCACGATCCACAGGCCGGTGAGGAGCGGATGATAAAAGGCATTGAGGAGATCGATGTGTTAAAGGAGCGTTACCGACAAGCGGCGGAATACATGGCGTGGTTTTTGCCCGCCTGGGAGGAACTTTCTGAGGATGAGCGGTATGTGCTGGACACCTTCTACGGGGATACCAACGAGTACGGAAGCAGTGTGATCTACCAGATCGCAGACCACTTCCGCATCGAGCAAAGCTCCGCCTACAACAAAAAGAACCGGGCGCTGCACCATTTGACCACCCTGCTGTTTGGAAAAGGGTAAGTGAGTAATATTGTGTAAAATGTTTGCACTCCGGCGTGGTATGATAGTAGCATCAAAAACCGCATAAAGACGGACGGCCTTCGTGGGAGCTTCTCCTGCGGGGGCTTTCTTTATGCCAGAAGGAGGTGAGGCAGATGCCAAGGAAACCAAAGCGGCCCTGTTCCTTTCCAGGCTGTCCAAGGCTTACGGAGGGCAGGTTCTGTGAGGAACATGAGAAGGCCGAAGCCAGACGCTACGAGAAGTACGACCGGGACCCGGCTGTACGCCGTAGGTACGGCAGGGCATGGAAACGCATCCGTGACCGCTACGCATCCCAGCACCCACTGTGTGAGCAGTGCAAAGAGAATGGCGTGCTGCGTCCAGTGGAGGAGGTCCATCACAAGGTGCCATTATCCGAGGGCGGCACACATGATGAGAGCAACTTGATTTCTCTCTGCAAAGAGTGCCATGCCAGGATTCATGCCGGGCGGGGCGACCGCTGGCACAACCGCTGACCCGGAGGGGCGGTCAAAATCTCTACAGCGAATCGGCCGGGCAACGGGCGTGGGGTCTCGCGTGCGAAAAAGGCGAAATCAAAAGGGTAATTAAAGGAGGCCGGCTGCGGCTACTTTATTTTTCGAGGAAAGGGGTGAGAAAATGCCGACAAAATCCAATAACACAGGTGGGCGTGGCGGCGCGAGACCTGGTGCGGGAAGGAAAAAGTCTGCAGTGAAAGAAAAAGCCGAGAACGGCAATCCGGGCGGTCGCAGACTGGAAGTGCTGGATATTCCCGAAGTCGAGGGTGTCGATATGCCAAAGCCCCATGAGTTTTTATCCGCCGAGCAGCGTGATGGGAGCACGCTCCAGGCGGAGGAGATATACACAGAAACCTGGGAGTGGTTAAAGAATGTGGGCTGCGCGGCGAAGGTGTCGCCCCAGCTTTTGGAGCGGTACGCCATGTGCAGCGCCCGTTGGATTCAGTGCGAGGAGATGACCAACCGTATGGGTTTCCTCTCCAAGCACCCGACTACCCAGAAACCGATTCCATCTCCGTTCATCAACATCGGCATCAACTACATGAACCAGGCGGTGCGGCTCTGGAATGAGATCTTCCAGATCGTAAAGGAAAACTGCAGTACGGATTATGGGGAGATATCTCCCCAGGATGATTTGATGGAGCGATTGCTCCGGGCAAGGAAGGGGTGAAATTATGACTAAGACAACGACCGAGATGCAGCTTGTGCAGCTTACCAAGCTGGTACCCTATGTGAACAATGCCCGCACCCACTCCCCGGAGCAAATCATGAAGCTCCGCTCGTCTCTGCGGGAGTTTGGCTTTATCAATCCCGTCATCATTGACCGGGATTTTAATGTGATCGCCGGCCACGGAAGAATCCTGGCGGCAAAGGAAGAAGGCATCACGGAGGTTCCCTGTGTGTTTGCCGACCATCTTACCGAGGTTCAGAAGAAAGCCTATATCATTGCGGACAACCGCATGGCGATGGATGCCGGATGGGATGAGGAACTTCTGCGGGTGGAGATTGAGTCCTTGCAGGGCATGGATTTTGATCCTCTGCTTACCGGCTTTGATGAGAAGGAACTGGCTGACCTGTTTACGGATGATTCCGGCAGCGAAGCGAAGAATGACGATTTTGACCTGACTGCTGCGCTGGAGAAAGCCTCCTTTGTGGAGCGGGGCGATGTCTGGACGGTTGGCCGGCATCGACTTGTGTGCGGGGATGCTACCTCCGCCGAGGATGTTACTCTGCTCATGAATGGCAGAAAAGCCAACCTTATCGTGACGGACCCGCCTTATGGCGTCTCCTTCAAAAGTTCCAGCGGCCTGACCATCCAGAACGATTCCATGAAAGACGAGGAATTTTACAACTTCCTCCTCTCCGCATTCAAGTGCATGGCGGCGCATCTGGAAAAAGGCGGTGCGGCCTATGTGTTCCATGCGGACACCGAGGGGCTGAACTTTCGGAAAGCGTTTATTGACGCCGGGTTCCATCTGGCCGGTGTGTGTATCTGGGTAAAGAACTCCCTGGTGCTGGGACGCTCAGACTACCAGTGGCAGCATGAACCTGTGCTGTACGGGTTCTTGCAGAACGGCAAGCATCCCTGGTACTCCGATCGAAAGCAGACCACCATCTGGAACTATGACAAACCGAAGCGCAATGCCAACCACCCAACTTCCAAGCCGCTGGATCTGCTGGGTTATCCCATCGGCAACTCCACCCAGGAGAATGCCGTGGTGATCGACACCTTCGGCGGAAGCGGCTCTACCATGATGGCCTGTGAGCAGATGAACCGGGTGTGCTGCATGATGGAACTGGATGAGAAGTACGCATCGGTCATCCTCCGCAGGGCCGTGCAGAACGGCATCCCGCCGGAGGATATTTTTGTGGAAAGAAATGGGGAGCAGATCCCATACTCCGCTCTTGTGAAGGAGGTGGAGACCCCTTGAATCCTCTATATATCCATAGTAGAGAGCCGGACGGAGCCGGAAGATATACACCAGAACCACAGTCTTTGACTCTTGGCAGTCTCTTTGACGGCTTCGGCGATTGCCTGATTTCCGGCATTGTGTACTACTCACAATTCCCGGAATTTTTGTTGTGACATATTTTGTGCCGGATTCGCTTGCTATTTCCGCTGATTAGAGTGATGAATGTAGTACCGAAAAATAAGGAGGTACAGAGAATGCGAATTGAATTTCACAGAACAGGCGCGGAAAGGAAGGCGCTGGTAACCGCCATTGGAGAAATCCTGGAGGTCAGGCCGAAGTATAAAGGGATGCCAAGCGCCGCTTACGAAATTGACTACTACACGGTAACGAAAGACGGTACACTGGAATTTGATGACCGGGCAGACAGCGAGGAGGTGGAAAACCTGCTGGAGCAGCTTGCAGACCGGGGGATCGTTGCAGCACCCGCAGAAGTGGCACAGGCTTGGCTTGTCGCAAGGGCAGAGGAATTATCCGAGGCAAGCGAAACCGGGCAACAGGAGAAAAACGTGGGGCTTACGGTGGAAATCCCGCTCGATAAGGTATCATTGGGCAATCTTACCAAGCTGCTGGAAGCCAAGGGCAAACTGATACGGAAAGCCTTGGGGATCAGCGAACTTCCCATGGAAATGCTGGAAGATCGGGTACTGTTCCCCTGGTTTGAGGAGCTGCCTGATCCCGATGCTGTCAAAGCTTACACTCACTTCATTTCCGCACTCTGCGAGATGAGCAGGAATGCCAAGCGGGTGACGGCGACTGAGAAACCAGTGGATAACGAGAAATACGCCTTCCGCTGTTTTTTGCTGCGCCTGGGGTTCATCGGCAGCGAATATAAGACGGAGCGCAAGATCCTGCTGAAGAATCTGACCGGTTCCTCGGCTTTCAAGAACGGGGGTGTGAACCATGAAGTTTCCGAGTAGAGAGATTGTGGAAAGCATCCGCCGGGAATATCCCGCCGGCACCCGTGTGGAACTGGTGCGGATGGATGATGTGCAGGCTCCGCCGGTCGGTACAAAAGGCACTGTCAAAGGTGTGGATGACACTGGTTCCCTCCTTATGCACTGGGATAATGGCAG
The DNA here is from genome assembly GCF_042848515.1 of Lactonifactor longoviformis. GTDB lineage: Bacteria > Bacillota > Clostridia > Lachnospirales > Lachnospiraceae > Lactonifactor > Lactonifactor longoviformis. Next base: position 1,478,401 of record NZ_AP031453.1, read on the forward strand.
TGGCTTGAACGTGGTTTACGGAGAGGATCTTGTCTGGAAAATCCCTGTGGTCAAGACAGTCTGCTATGGCAGGACGGAAGAATGGTACAGCCGTGCGGAAGCAGAGCAGTTTTTCTTTCATGCGATGATGAATTCCGAGGGCAGTGAACAGAGCCGTTATATGAAAATATATACGGAATTGAGATTGGGAAACACACTCTGTACGGATGAGGAGGAATGATCAATGGAACAGGATATTTTAGAGCAGATTTATTTTGGCAGGATTGTACCATGGGAAAATCGGAATGATAAGACACCTGAAATGGAACAGTGCAGTGAACAGGTTTACCAGGATGTGGAACGCTTGACACAGTTGCTGGATGAGGATGGGAAAAAGATCCTCGAAAGGCTTATGGATAACCGTTCGGAATTGGAAAGCCAGCAGATTCTGGAGGGCTTCAAGGATGGGTTCCGGCTGGGCGTGCAGCTTACGACAGCCGGTCTGGAAAACAAAAATAAGCTGTAAAACACACAAATTCTGCCCGGAATCATTGTGTAATATATAGTGCGGAATTGACTTGCTATTATCCTCTTTTAGAGCGAATATGTGTACACCGAAAGGGAAAATACACAGCCGCGAGGCAGAAAACGGAGGATTTCAGAATGAACGAGAAAACAGCAATGCAGATCGCAAGGATGAAAGAGCAGACCATAGGGGTAGAGGTTGAGATGAACAACATTACTCGACAGAAGGCAGCAAAAGTTGCCGCCGCCTACTTTGGTACAGGCAGATATGAGAACACTGCCAGACGCAACGGGTACAGCACCTGGAGTGCATGGGACAGCCAGGGGCGCGAGTGGAAATTCCAGAAGGACGTTTCCATCGCGGGGCCGGAAGACCAGGAATGCGAGCTGGTCACCCCGATCCTGACCTACGGGGATATCGCAATCTTGCAGGAGCTTTGCAGGCAGCTCAGACACGCCGGAGCGAAAAGCGACGCCAGCCGGGGCTGTGGGGTCCACATCCACATTGGGGCGCAGGGCCACACGCCGCAGAGCCTTCGGAACCTTGCCAACATCATGGCGAGCCATGAAAGCCTGATTGCTGACGCGTTGAAACTTGACCGGGGCCGCATGAGACGCTACTGCCGCACGGTAGACCCACGGTTTTTGGAACAGGTCAACCGCAGGAAGCCCCGCACGATGTCACAGCTTGCGGATATCTGGTACACCAGCAACGATGCAAGCTACGGCAGGAGCCACCATTACAATGACAGCCGCTACCATATGCTCAACCTCCATGCTACCTTTACCAAGGGTACGGTCGAGTTCCGGCTCTTCCAGTTCGATGAGCCGACCGCAGAGCGCAGGGGCGGCATCCATGCAGGACAGCTTAAGAGTTACATCCAGCTTTGCCTTGCCTTGAGTCAGATGGCAAAGGATGTGCGGACGGCAAGCCCCAAGCCCCAGCAAAATGAGAATCCCAAATATGCGATGAGAACCTGGCTCCTCCGCCTGGGCTTCATCGGCGAAGAATTTGCAACGGCCAGAGATTTCCTGACCCGCAACCTTACCGGGGACACAGCCTTCCGACACGGCAGAGCCGCCGCTTGAAGGACCCGCAGGAGTTAGCCTCCTGCCACCTTTCCCCTGACCGCTTCGGCGGTCTTAAGGTGGTAGAAGGGTAACCCCTTCGGAAAGGATGGATACCATGAAAGAAAAAAGATACTACATCGCCTACGGCAGCAACCTCAATGTCAGACAGATGCAGATGCGCTGTCCTCATGCTACAATCCTCGGCACGGCAAACCTGAAAGGCTGGGAACTGCTTTTTAAAGGAAGCAAGACCGGCTCTTACCTGACCATTGAGGAGTGCGAAGGCGGTACAGTTCCAGTAGTGATCTGGGAAGTAACGGCGACTAATGAAGCCGCCCTCGACCGCTATGAGGGATTTCCTAACTTTTACTACAAAAGAGACATCCGGCTTCAGTACAAAGGAATCCGTACAGGAAAGTGCAGGACGGTGACGGCCTTTGCCTACATCATGCATGAGGATCGGCCGATTGGGGTTCCGAGCAATTTCTATATACGGACTTGCCTGGAAGGGTATGACACCTTTTACTTCGATAAGAGCATTCTGATTGATGCCTATGATAAATGCAGGGAGGTATGCGGTTATGAAGGATAACATTACAAGAATGGCAGTCTGCCCGCTTTGCGGCAGGACCTACCATGGCGTTCCGGCGCTTTCACGGATAGACAACGAAACGCTCATCTGCCCGGACTGCGGCACCAGGCAGGCGCTCCAGTCCATCGGCGTGGAGCCGTCCGAACAGGAGCAGATTATCGAGACGATTCACCGTCATATGCAGGGGTAATGTACACAGTTTGTCCCTCCGATCTTTGTGCAGATTATGCTCAGAATTGACTTGATAATATGTGGTTTTAGAGCGAATATGTACACACCGAAAGGGAAAACAAAGAAAACGGAGGATAAAAACCATGACAATCAACGAAGCGATGAAAAAGTACCGGCTGCCGAACCCCGCCACAACCGAGGATTTGGAGATGAGGTTCTCCGGCATGGACGGCAAGACACTGAATTTTGGAGACAAGGTTCTCCTTGTCGGATACTACTACAATGGACAGAACAAGCCCTGCTACTTTGGAGCAGCATACGAGTTCCTGACAGATAACCACACCTGCGAAGGGATGGTTGGGCTGAGGGCCGCCAGCGGGGTTGAGTTCGAGGATGACGGCCACGCCATCGTCTGGGCGATGCAGCAGTAAACAACAGAAAATAATCTGAGATCGAGCCGCATGGCTCTTTCTCTCGTACAGAACCATTTTGGAAGTCGCAGCGATGCGGCTTATTTTTATGCCATTTTGGAGGTGGTGTCCATGCGAAAACTGAAAAAATACAAAACAACAAAGTTCATGGCGAAGACCTCGCACTACGATAAGGACGCCGCCGATTATGCGGTGATGTTCATCGAGTCTCTCTGCCATACCAAGGGTACCTGGGCGGGCAAGCCCTTTGAACTGATCGACTGGCAGGAGCAGATCATCCGTGACCTGTTCGGCGTGTTAAAGCCCAACGGCTACCGGCAGTTCAATACAGCATATATTGAGATTCCCAAGAAGCAGGGCAAGTCGGAGCTTGCCGCCGCTGTGGCGCTTTTGCTTCTCTGCGGAGACGGCGAGGAACGTGCCGAGGTGTACGGCTGCGCCGCCGACCGCAACCAGGCGAAGATCGTCTTTGATGTGGCGGTGGATATGGTGCGGTTCTGCCCGGCGCTCTCCAAGCGGGTAAAGATTCTGGAGTCCCAGAAGAAGATCACCTATCTGCCCACCAACTCCTCATACCAGGTGCTGTCGGCGGATGTGGCAAACAAGCACGGCTTCAATACCCACGGCGTGATCTTTGATGAGCTGCACACCCAGCCCAACCGGAAACTCTTTGACGTCATGCTGCAAGGCTCCGGCGACGCCCGGATGCAGCCGCTGTATTTTCTGATCACCACAGCGGGGAACGACACCAACTCCATCTGCTACGAGGTACACCAGAAAGCCATTGACATTGCGGAAGGCAGGAAGGTTGATTCCACCTTCTATTCTGTCATTTACGGCGCTGCCGAGGATGAGGACTGGACAGATCCCAAGGTCTGGAAGAAGGCAAACCCCTCCCTCGGTATCACGGTGGGTATCGATAAGGTCAAAGCCGCTTGTGAATCTGCCCAGCAGAACCCTGGTGAGGAGAATGCTTTCCGGCAGCTTAGGCTGAACCAGTGGGTGAAGCAGTCCGTCCGCTGGATGCCGATGGATAAGTGGGACGCCTGTGCGTTCCCGGTTTCCGAGGACGATCTGGAAGGGCGCATCTGCTACGGCGGGCTGGATCTGTCCTCTACCACAGATATTACGGCTTTCGTGCTGGTGTTCCCGCCCCTGGATGAGGAGGATAAATATTATATCCTCCCATACTTCTGGATACCGGAGGAAACGCTTGACCTCCGTGTCCGGCGCGACCATGTTCCCTATGACCTGTGGGAGCGCCAAGGCGTGCTGATGACTACCGAGGGCAATGTGGTTCACTACGGCTACATCGAGAAATTCATCGAACAGTTGGGCGAGCGGTTCAACATACGGGAGATTGCCTTTGACCGCTGGGGTGCTGTGCAGATGGTGCAGAACCTAGAGGGCATGGGCTTTACGGTAGTTCCCTTCGGGCAGGGCTTTAAGGATATGTCCCCGCCGACAAAGGAACTGATGAAGCTGGTACTGGAGGAGAAAATTGCCCACGTCGGTCACCCGGTGCTGCGGTGGATGATGGACAACATCTTCATCCGTACCGACCCGGCCGGCAATATTAAAGCGGACAAGGAAAAATCCACAGAGAAGATTGACGGGGCGATTGCCACCATCATGGGGCTTGACCGTGCGATCCGCTGTGGCAACGATACAGGTGCTTCGGTTTATGACAGCCGGGGCCTTTTGTTTATCTGAAAGGATGGTGATTCGATATGGGTATCTTTTCCGGGCTTTTCCGTTCCAGGGATAAGCCCCAGAACCGTACTACGGGCAGTGCCTACAGCTTTTTCTTTGGGGGCAGCTCTGCGGGCAAACGGGTCAATGAACGGTCTGCCATGCAGATGACGGCAGTGTACTCCTGCGTCCGTATCCTGGCAGAAGCAGTGGCGGGGCTTCCCCTGCACCTTTACCGCTATAAGGAGGACGGCAGTAAGGAGAAAGCCATCGATCATCCGCTGTATCTTTTGCTGCACGATGAGCCAAACCCGGAGATGAGTTCCTTTGTGTTCCGGGAAACGTTGATGACGCATCTGCTCCTCTGGGGCAACGCTTACGCCCAGATTATCCGCAACGGAAAAGGCGAGGTCATCGCCCTCTATCCGCTGATGCCGGATCGGATGACCGTTAATCGTGACAGCAGCGGACAGCTTTACTACGAATACACCGTCAGCATGGATGATGCGCCCACAGTCAAAGGCAGCCTTGTCCGGCTGAACCCTTCTGATGTGCTGCACATCCCAGGGCTTGGCTTTGACGGGCTGGTGGGGTATTCCCCTATCGCTATGGCGAAGAACGCTATCGGCATGGCCATTGCCTGTGAGGAGTACGGGGCAAAGTTCTTTGCTAACGGCGCGGCCCCCGGCGGCGTGCTGGAGCATCCAGGTACCATTAAGGACCCTGCCCGTGTTCGGGAAAGCTGGCAGTCCACCTTTGGAGGCAGCGGTAATGCCAATAAGATCGCTGTCTTAGAGGAAGGTATGAAATACACGCCCATTGGCATCTCGCCGGAACAGGCACAGTTTTTGGAAACCAGAAAATTTCAAATCAATGAGATCGCTCGAATTTTCCGGGTGCCGCCTCATATGGTCGGAGACCTTGAAAAGTCGAGCTTTTCTAATATTGAGCAGCAGTCTCTGGAGTTCGTGAAATACACATTGGAGCCCTGGCTTGTGCGCTGGGAGCAGTCCATCCAGAGGACGCTGTTTTCCCCAGAGGAAAAGAAACGGTATTTTGCTAAGTTCAACGTGGAGGGGCTGCTCCGTGGTGATTATGCCAGCAGGATGTCCGGCTATGCTACGGCAAGGCAGAACGGCTGGATGAGCGCCAATGACATCCGGGAACTGGAGAACATGGACCGCATCCCTGCCGAGGAAGGCGGCGACCTGTACCTTATCAATGGCAATATGCTCCCGCTTGGAAACGCCGGGGCTTTTGCAGATACACAAACGGGAAAGGAGGAAGACCCCGATGAAGAAGTTCTGGAAGTGGAAGAACCAGGCGGAGACGGAGACAGCTCCGGCAGTGAGGACGCTGTTCTTAAACGGCACCATCGCCGAGGAAAGCTGGTTTGACGACGATGTGACTCCCCAGCTTTTTAAGGAAGAACTGATGGCTGGGGACGGAGATATCATCGTCTGGATCAACAGTCCCGGCGGTGATTGTGTGGCGGCGGCCCAGATATATAACATGCTGATGGATTATCCGCACAATGTCACGGTCAAGATTGACGGCATTGCGGCCAGCGCCGCATCGGTCATTGCGATGGCTGGTACGAAGGTGCTGGTATCGCCGGTGTCCATGATGATGATCCATAATCCCATGACCGTGGCCATGGGTGATACCGCAGAGATGCAGAAGGCTATCGAGATGCTTTCAAGCGTGAAGGATTCCATCATCAATGCCTATGAGATCAAGACCGGCCTGTCCCGCGCCAAGCTGTCTCATCTCATGGACGCGGAAACCTGGATGGACGCAAACAAGGCGGTAGAACTTGGCTTTGCCGATGATGTCCTGGCACGGGCGGAGATCCCGGAGGACATGGAGCCGCCTGCGGTGTCCATGCTGTATTCCAAAGCGGCTGTAGTCAATTCCCTGATGGATAAGATTGCAGCCAGGTGCAGGACCAACCCGAAGAAAATTGAAGATTCCAAACCCAAGGGCCGCTCGGTAGATAGTCTCTACGAGCGGCTCAATCTTTTGAAAAATTAAGGAGGATACCACAATGACGATTTTGGAACTGCGCGAGAAGCGCGCCAAAGCTTGGGAAGCCGCAAAGGCATTTTTGGATTCCCATAGAAACGATAAAGGCATCCTGTCTGCCGAGGATGATGCCGCCTACACCCGTATGGAGCAAGAGATCACCGACCTGGGCAAGGAGATTGCCCGCCTGGAACGCCAGGAGGCGCTGGATGCGGAACTGAACCGCCCGGTGAACAAGCCCCTGACGGGTAAGCCTATGAACGGTAAGGAGGAGGTCAAGACTGGCCGTGCGGCGGATGAGTACCGCCAGAACTTCTGGAATATGATGCGTTCCAAAGCACCGATGCCTTCTGTGGTGAATGCGCTGCAGATCGGGACGGATTCCGAGGGCGGCTATCTGGTGCCGGATGAATATGAGCGTACTCTGGTGGAGGCGCTGGAAGAAGAAAACATCTTCCGCCAGCTTGCCAAGGTGATCCAGACCTCCAGCGGCGACCGGAAGATCCCAGTGGTGGCATCCAAGGGAACCGCTTCCTGGATTGATGAGGAAGGAGCCTACACGGAAAGCGATGACTCTTTTGCGCAGGTATCCATTGGAGCCTACAAGCTGGGGACGATGATCAAGGTCTCCGAGGAACTGTTAAATGACAGTGTGTTTGACCTGGAGTCCTATATTGCCAGGGAGTTTGCAAGAAGGATCGGAACCAAAGAGGAGGAAGCCTTCTTTACTGGGGATGGCACCGGAAAGCCTCTGGGAATCCTGGCTGCCTCTGGTGGTGCGGAAACCGGTGTGACGGCGGCATCCGCCACTGCGGTGACAGCAGATGAACTGATGGATCTGTTCTACTCGCTGAAATCCCCATACCGTAAAAATGCCGTGTGGATTTTGAACGACTCCACCATCAAGGCTATCCGCAAGCTGAAGGATAACAACGGCCAGTACCTGTGGCAGCCGTCCCTGGTAGCTGGTACGCCGGATATGATTCTTGGTCGGCCGGTGAAAACTTCCACCTATATGCCTGTTATTGCGGCCGGTGCGAAGACCATCGCTTTTGGCGATTTCTCTTATTACTGGATTGCAGACCGCCAGGGGCGTTCCTTTAAACGTCTCAATGAGCTGTATGCGGCAAACGGACAGGTCGGTTTCCTTGGCTCTCAGAGAGTGGACGGTAAGATGATCCTGCCGGAGGCTGTGAAGGTGCTGGTACAGAAAGCGGGATCTGCAGGTTAAGGATACAGATAGATATGGAAGGGCGTGAAGATAGCCTCCACGCTCTTCTTCCCTGTTGGAGGTGAGGATGATGGTGGTAACGCTGGAAGAGATGAAACAGTATCTCCGGGTTGATTATGAAGATGATGACCAGTTGATTACGGGCTTTATAGTATCTGCCGAGCAGCTTTGCCGGGATATTCTCCGGGCAGATGAGACAGCGGATTTGGAAAAGGATGAGACCGTAAAAATTGCTGTCATGTATGCAGCCGCATATTTCTATGAACACCGGGAGGAAGCGGATCATCATGATTTGGCTCTGACAATCCGCTCCCTTCTGTTTGGCTCAAGGAAGGAGGCTTTCTGATGAAAATTGAACTGTTGAATGTCAGGATTTTCATTTCAAAGAATACGGTGGTCACAGATGCCATCGGAAATCGCCGGAATGAGTGGAAGCCTTTCTATACCTGCTATGCGACTGTCAGCGGTGAGGCCGGGAAGGAACAGACGGATGCCGGTATGGTGGTGGATGACTCCAGCATTGATTTTACAATCCGCTGGTGCAAAAAGGCGGCTGAGATTGACAGCACCCATTTCCGTGTAGAGTTCAATGGGGAACTTTACAATATCGCCGCTGTGGATCACATGAATTACAGGCGCAAAAGCATCAAGCTGTCCTGTGAGAAAGTGAGGCGGTAGGATGGGAAGGAAAATCCCAATCAGCCAGCTTTCCGCAGCGGTGATGGAGGAATTGGAAGAATATGCGGATTTAGCTACAGAAGATATGAAATCTGCGGTAAAGAAAGCGGCGGCAACCGTCCGGAAGGATATTGAAGCCAGCGCACCGAGAGATACCGGTGACTATGCCAAAAGCTGGGCGGCGAAGACCACAAAGGAGAGCACCAATGTCCTACAGGTAACAGTGCATTCCAAGAACCGGTATCAGCTTGCCCATCTGCTGGAGTTTGGCCATGCGAAGCGTGGCGGCGGCCGGGTTGCCGCAAGACCCCATATCGCCGCTGCGGAAGAATCTGGTATCGAACAACTGGAGCGTGAGATTGAGAGGAGCATGACGAATGGATGATTTTGTGAAACTTTTGGAGGAGACAGGTATCCCGTTTGCTTATGATCACTTTGCGGAAGGGGAATCCCCCGCTCCTCCGTTCATCTGCTACCTTCTGCCCCAGAGCGATAACTTTTCCGCAGACGGGAAGGTTTATCTGAAGGTCAGCAGTGTGAATATCGAACTGTACACAGACAGCAAGGATCTGGCTGTGGAACAGAAACTGGAAGTCGTGCTGGATACGCATGGTATTTTTTATGACAAAACAGAGGTCTGGATCGAGAGTGAAAAGCTCTATGAAGTCCTTTACTCGTTTGAAATGGAGGTTTTATTTTTATGGGAAACAAGGTCAAGTATAATCTGAAAAACGTCCATGCCGCAAAGCTGACTGAGACGGACTCCGATGGCACGGTTACCTTTTCGTATGCGGAGCCAAAGGCAATCCCCGGCGCAGTAAGTATCAGTCTGGATGCGGAGGGCGAAACCAGCCCCTTCTATGCGGATGGCATCGTATATTTCCGTAGCGTGACCAACAACGGTTATAGCGGTGATCTGGAGATTGCCCTGATCCCGGAGTGGTTCCGCACGGAAATCCTGCAGGAGAAGCTGGACGCCAAAGGGGTGCTGGTAGAAAACAGCGGTGTTGGCGAGAGTGTGAAATTCGCTTTGCTTTTTGAATTTGACGGGGACGTGAACGCCATCCGCCATGTGCTGTATAACTGCTCTGCCTCCCGTCCGTCTATTGAGTCGGAGACGAAGGAAGATACGATTGAACCGGGAACGGAGACTTTGTCGATTACGGCTGATCCACGTTCCGATGGGCTGGTCAAGGCGCGTACTGGTGATACGACAGACTCCGGTACTTATACGAATTGGTATAAAGCAGTGTACACACCAACTGAAGAAGAACCAGAAGAAATAAGTGGAGAGGATGAAAGCGTATGATTAAGCGTGAGATAGAAATCAGCGGGAAAAAGGTGCCCTTCCGTTCCTCTGCCACGATCCCCCGCCTGTACCGGGCAAAGTTTAAACGGGATATTTTCAAGGACCTGTCCAAGCTGGAAAAATCCTATAAGGGTAAGACGGAAAATGGCGAGGAGCTGCAGATCGAGGATCTGGAGATCTTCGAGAATGTGGCCTATGTGATGGCCTACCATGCGGACAACAGCATTCCGGCGAATATTGAGGACTGGTTGGATCAGTTTGATATGTTCTCCATTTACGAGGTACTGCCGCAGATCCTGGAGCTCTGGGGTGAGAACCTTGTGACGGATGTGACGTCAAAAAAAAGATTGGCAGAAGTGAGCGGGAAATGACCACGCCGCTGTTCCTTCTGCGGAGTGTGGAACTGGGGATTTCCATCCGGGATCTGGACTTGCTCACGATTGGGCTGGTTCTGGATATGTGGACGGAAAAATCCAATGACGGCGTGAAATATAAGAGGCTTGCCACTCAGGAGGACTTTGACAAATTTTAAGCAGAGAAAAAGCGTCGATCGGAATCGGCGCTTTCACTCTTTACTGCAATATTAAAAGTCAATGGTTTCTTCCAACTGACGGTTGATATCCATCCCGCCGTAAAGGATACGGGCGATAGATACCGTGTGCGTTTCATTGTTGACGGTATAAAACAGCAGATAGTTTTTTACCGGTATAAAACGTACACCCTGGCTGTGCCACGGTTCTTCTTTATAGAGAGGGTTCCGCTCCGGCATGATTTCAAGAGACCGTACGCTTTGCATGATCTGCTGGTACATATTGCGGGCGGTATCCGGGACAAGAAGCGAATAGGCAATGTATTCGTAAATGTTTTTTAAATCCTGCTGTGCCTGAAAGGTATAAACGATCTTCATATGCCGTACAGTCTCCTCATTTCTGCGTCTACTTCATCTGCGGAGACAACGCGGCCTGCTGCGATATCGTCCATACCTTTTTGGAGTTCCATATCAATCTGTTCTTTCGTCATACCGCCGATTGCGACCGGCTTTGCTGATGGAAGTCTCATATCAAACGGTATGCCACGATGGAGGACAACCTGCTTTAGGAACATTCCGATCGCATTCGACATAGGAATTCCAAGCTGGTTCAGAATCGCCTCTGCCTGTTCTTTTGTTTCAGGGTCTACTCTCGTATATACATTTGCGGTTCTGGATGCAGTTCGTGCCATGATAATCACCTCGCTTTGATTTTCTGGCTTTATTATATCTCTTTTGATTGCTAAAAGCAATACAAACGCAGTTGTTTTACAAAATGTTCATTTTTTATGAGGGAGGTGAAAGCTGTGGCAAATCGTATCAAAGGTATTACGGTGGAGATTGGCGGCGATACCACTGGTCTTGACAAAGCGTTAAAGAGTGTCAATTCTTCCATCACGAAAACGCAGTCTGCCTTAAATGACGTGAACCGTCTCTTAAAACTCGATCCTTCCAATACGGTACTGGTGGCGCAGAAGCAGGAATTACTGGCGCAGGCAGTGAGCCAGACGGAAGAAAAGCTGTCGGCTTTGGAGGCCGCACAGGAGCAGGTGGCCGCAGCTTTTGCCCGTGGTGATATTGGGGCCGATAAGTATCAGGCGTTCCAGAGGGAGATTGAGGAAACCCGTGGGAAGCTGAATAAATACAAGGCTGACCTTTCTGATTTGCAGACGGAGCAGGACGCCCTCTCCCAGAATACCGCAAGGCTGGAAAAATTGTTTGCCGCTACCGGAACAGAGGTGGATGATTATGCGGATGTGCTTGGCAGCAGGCTGACCTCTGCAATTAAAAACGGGACTGCCAATTCTGATCAGCTGCGGGCAGCCCTTGAGAAGATCGGGAAGTCTGCCACAGGCGGCAAAGCCGATATCCGCCAGCTGACGGATGCTCTGGATACTGTGGATGACGGACAGGCGATCCAAAACCTGATCCAGCAGCTAAGAGCGGCCGGGGACGCTGCGGAAAATACAGCGGACGATGTGGGACAGATTGCGGAGAACACGAAGGGCGCTGCACTGATGCAGGCGGCGGATCAGCTGTCTGCCGTGGGCGATAAGATACAGGAGATCGGGGATAAGGCGCTGGATGCCTATACGGATACGGAGAGCGCCGTAACCAAGGTAAATGCTTACTTTGGCGAGACGGGACAGGCTGCGGAGCAGTCTGCAAATGTCATTAAAAATGTGTACTCCTCCGGTGTCGGAGAAAGCATGGATGCTGTGGCCAATGCAGTTTTGATGGTCAAAAAGAACCTTGGGGATTTGAGTGAAACGGATCTCACCAACCTGACCCAGCAGGCGATTACGCTGGAAGAACTGTACGGCATTGACATGAATGAAACCCTCCGGGGTGTCAATTCCCTCATGCAGCAGTACGGTCTGACGGCGCAGGAAGCGATGGACTATATCGTGGTGGGTACCCAGAACGGCCTGGATAAGACCAATGAACTGGGCGATAACCTCTCCGAGTATGCCGGGAAGTTCGCACAGGCAGGCTATTCTGCCTCGGAGTATTTCCAGCTGCTGGACAATGGTTTGAAGAACGGCGCATACAACCTTGATAAGGTCAATGATGCCATCAACGAGGTCACCACCCGTCTGGTGGACGGCACCATCGGGGAGTCCATCGGGATGTTCTCCACAAAGACACAGGAGTTGTTTACCTCATGGCAGAATGGCGGTGCTACCCAGAAACAGGTCATTGACTCCATTGTGGCGGATATCGCCGGGTGTACGAACCAGCAGGAAGCCTTAAACCTTGCGGCGCTGGCCTTCGGTACGATGGCCGAGGACGGAAACCTGAAATTCATCACGTCCCTGACTTCGGTGGGTAGCACCTATGACAGTGTGAAAGGCTCTGCACAGGGGCTGTTTGATGCCACGACCACGCCCATGCAGGAGATGGAATCAAATACCCGGAAGCTACAGCAATCCCTTGTCCCTCTGGGAGAAAAGCTGGCGGAGATTGCCAATACGATCCTGCCGCCGCTGGTCAGTGTGATCCAGACGGTGAGCGGATGGTTTGCGCAGCTGCCGGGGCCTGTGCAGAACTTTATCGTCATCCTTGGCGCTCTGCTGGCAGCCTTTACGGCACTGACTCCGGTCATTGCGGCTTTGGCGGTGTCGGTTGGGGCGCTGAATATCTCCCTCCTTCCGATCATCGCCGTGATTGCGGCGGTAGCGGCAGCCATTGCCGGGATCATCGCCATCATCCAGAACTGGGGAGCCATTACGGAGTGGTTCGGGAACCTGTGGAATACCATCTGCACCGGGATCGGCACCATGATCGAGAGCGTGAAAACGTGGTTTTCCAACCTCTGGACACACCTGCAGAATGTTTGGAATGGCATCTGCAACGTGGTGCAGACGGCTGTGATGCTGCTCGGCTCTATCATTCAGGGGGCTGTGGACATCATTACGCTGCCTTTCCGGTTTATCTGGGAGAACTGCAAAGACATCGTCACTTCCGTCTGGAACGGGATTAAGGATACCGTCAGTTCTGTATTATCGGCCATCTCCGGTGTGATCTCCAGCATCATGGGAGCCATCCAGAACGTGATCAGTTCCATCTGGAACGCCATCAGCAGCAAGGTATCCGCAGTGGTCAATGCCATCAAAAATACCGTGACTTCTGTCTTTAACGCCATCAAGTCGGTGGCTTCTACGGTGTGGAATGGCATTAAATCTGTTATTTCCACGGTGGTGGACGGCATTAAGAACAAGGTTTCCAGTGTGTTTAATGCGGTAAAGAGTACGGTGTCTTCCGTGTTTAACGGGATCAAGAGTACCGCAACTACGGTGTGGAATGGGATTAAGACTGCCATCACGAAGCCGATTGAAGCGGCGAAGAATACGATCAAAGGGATCGTGGATAAGATCAGCGGGTTCTTCTCCGGCATGAAGCTGGAACTGCCAAAGATCAAGCTGCCCCATTTCAAGATTACGGGTAAGCTATCCCTTGCCCCGCCGAGCGTTCCCCACCTGTCGATTGACTGGTATAAGGAAGGCGGTATCCTAACGAAACCGACCATCTTTGGCATGAACGGCAGCAGCCTGATGGCAGGTGGTGAGGCTGGCCGAGAAGCGGTGCTTCCGCTGAAGGGATTTTATAATCAGCTGGAAAATATTTTGTCCAGCAGAATGAATACCAGCGCAATGGAGAAGTATCTGGCAATCATTGCCGAGAACAGCTGCAAGGGGCTGTATCTGGATGACGGGACGCTGGTAGGGCATCTGCTCCCTGCTATTGACAGCGGTCTTGGGAAAACACAGAAACTGCAAAGGAGGCTGAGCCTATGAGGGCAGATGTGAAAATTAATGGCCGTTGGATGTATGCGATGGGCTGGCTCCGCGAAGAGATCGATTTTCCCACGCCGCAGTCGCAGACCAATACGGTGGTGGTGCCGGGGCGCAATGCCCCGATCCGCTTTACGGAGGCACTTGGGCGGGTGTCCTACCAACCCCGGAGTTTTACCATTACGTTGTCTATGCTGGGGAGCCGGGAGAAGTTCAACCAGAGGAAGGATCTTCTTGCCAATCTCTATGCCGGACAGCTGTGTCAGGTGATCTTAAGTGAGGAGCCGGAGCTATATGCCGTTGGTACCTTGGAACTGGAACCGGCCTATGATCCCCTCACCGGGAAGGGGCAGATGATGCTGTCCTGCTCGGACGGAGATTCCTACCGGTATCACACAGAAGAAACGGAGGTCTCCATTACCGGAGGCGGCACGGTGATCCTGAACAATGATTACATGCCGGTGGTACCTACGGTCATCATCACAGCAGAGACGGCGTTCAGTTGGAGCATCGGTGAAGATGTATTCAAGAAGTCTGTCAGCGCCGGGACGTGGACGTTCCCGGAACTGGAACTGCAGGAAGGGCAGAACTCGCTCAGCATTACGGGAGAAGGAACGACTACCTTCCGGTACCGGGAGGGACGCCTATGAGTTTGTTTCGAGTGTTTGTGGATGGCCAGTTATTCTACCATCCCCACCTGTCCCAGCTTTCCGTCACGGAGGCGAAGGTACAGGAGGATGCGGAGAATATCGACAGCCTGACCCTTTCTGCCCCGTTCAACCATCCCTATCTTTCTTCCATTCAGCCGATGGCTTCCACGATTGTCTGCAAGAAGGATGACCTGACCGTATTTGAGGGGCGGGCCTTGGATGACGGGACGGATTTTTATAACACCCACACATGGACGTGCGAGTCCTGCCTTGCGTATCTGAAGGACACGATGCAGCCACCATTTTCCTATCAGGGGCCACTTCGGGGCCTGCTGGAGCAGTTCCTTTCCGTGCATAATGCTGCCGTGGAGGAGAAGAAGCAGTTCACTCTTGGCACGGTGACGGTTACAGATAACAATGACTATATCAGTTACAGCAATTCCGATTATTCTGTGACGCTGGACGCCATACAGGACAAGCTGATCAAAACACATGGCGGGTACTTACAGGTGCGTTATAAGGAAGACAGGAAGGTGCTGGATTATCTGGAGGACTTTTCCGACCGGTCATTACAGACTGTGGAGTTTGGCAAGAACTTGACCGATGTGAAGATTACCCGTGACCACACGGAGCGGGTGACGGCGCTGATCCCGCTGGGGGCGAAGCTGACCGAGACAGACGAGGACGGTAATGAATCCGAGACGGACACCCGGCTGGATATTGCAGCGGTGAACGATGGCAGGAACTATGTGTACGATGAGGAAGCAGTAAAAGAGATTGGTTGGATCTGGACGACCGAAGTTTGGGAGGATGTGACGCTGGCAGGGAATCTGCTGCGGAAAGCAAATGCCAGACTCTCGGAACTTGTGAAAGGTGTCACCAGCATGGAACTGACCATCGTGGATGAGTCCGATACGGGTGCGGATATCGGGGACATCCGGGCAAGGATGTATGTCCGGTGTATTTCCAAGCCACACGGGATTGACGGGACATACCTGTGTCTCAGCCGGACACGGGATTATCTTGACCCTTCCGGCAATACCATCACCATCGGGGCGGCAGGCGTCCGGCTGACTTCCCAGTCCGCCAAACAGGAGCAGAACATCACTTCCATTGAGGATGACCTGTTAGGACAGACCTCCAAGATCGAGGTGATCACGGGGAAAGTGGATCACATCAATGCCCAGAAGATGTACCGGACAGAACTGGTGGTGGATGGGGTGAACATCTTCCGGGATAAGGGGCAGAAAAGCATCCTTCGCTGCCGGGTGTATTCGTGGGACAAGGAGATCACAGATACCCTTCCGGCCAGCAGCTTTGTCTGGCACCGGAATTCCGGCCGGGAAGACCTCGATACCGACTGGGACAGTTCCCATACGGGCATGAAATCCATCACGGTCACCACGGAAGATGTGACGGACAACGCGTCATTTTATTGTGAAATCACGATTTAACAGGAGGAGACGAATATGGCAATTTTAACTTCCAGCCAGCAGACCTTTGTGGATATCACAGATCAGAGGAAACTGTCGGCCTATATCACATCCAATCTGCCCAAGTCGCAGATTGAAGACCCTAACGTGCTGCCCCATACCTATGCGCCGGATTGGGCCAGCACACCTTTGACCCTTACCCCGGTGGTGTTCCTCGATCAGACCAATCTGGCGCTGGACGCATCGGGGCTTACGATCTCGTGGAAACGGAAGGAGGGAAACGGTGCGGAAGCGGCGCTGACCTCCGGGGAGAGCGTTTCCAAAGGCGTCCTGACGGTCAATGCCAATAAGCTGGCAGCGGCTGCATCCGGGATGCTCACCTACCTTTGCTATATCAGCTATTACGACTCGGAGACGAAGAACACGGTCAATATCTCCGCCGACATCACTTACACGCTGATCCGCAACGCACAGAACGCCAAGCTGGCCTATCTGTCTGCGGACACCTATGTGTTTAAGTATGATTCCAATTCCTCTCTGGTCGGGGCCAAGCAGGCTACCCTGACGGCACAGGTGCAGGGAGTTACCATTACGGCATGGCAGTACAAGGACAGCACCGGGGCATGGAAGGATTATCCGACCACGCCGGATAACACCAGCATTTCCGGCGGTACCTTGGTGGTCAAACCGGATCACGCAGTGTTCTTTAACGGGGTGGCCCAGATCAAGCTGGCCACCGATGACCCGGATGTGTATGATACCACTTCCCTCACGAAAATCTATGACGGCTCTCAGGGCGAACCGGGTGCGGCCGGAACGGGCGGGCTTTCCGTCATCCTTGGAAACGAGGCCCAGAATATCGCCTGTACTTCCGGCGGTCTGGTAGCGGCGGCTACAGAGGTGACCATTCCCTTTATGGGATATGTGGGAATCAATCAGACTGCCTGTACCTGTACGGTAGGGACGCTGCCCTCTGGGGTGACGGTGAAAAGCAATACCGCTGCGACCGCTTCCAAGGCCGGGTCAGTGGTGCTGACCTTTGCCGTCAATGCGACCCTCGGCGGGGCAACGGTCTTAAACGGCACGGTTGACCTGACCTTTACGATCTCTGGGGCCTCCGTGGTGAAGAAGTTTGCATGGACGAAATCCAATAAGGGCAGCAACGGGGCCAGCGGAGCCAATGCGATTGTGTTCTCCGTGTATGCGCCGGAAGGCACGGTGGTCATTAACCAGTCCGGCAGCCTTGCATTAGCGGCTGTTGGTTATGACGGCGCTTCTGAGATTACGACAGGAGCAACCTATCAGTGGGCGAAGTACACGGGCGGCGAATGGGAGAATATCAGCGGAGAGACGTCCTCCACTCTGTCGGTATCCGGAGCGGATATCGTGAATATCCAATCCTATCGCTGCACGATGACCTATAAGGGCAATACCTATGAGGATGTGATCACGGTGGAGGATAAATCCGACCCTTATGTGTCGGAGATGCTCTCCATCGGAGGCTTTACGGTCAAGAACAATCTTGGCGGCGTGGTGCCTTATGTGATCGTCCGCACCAACCAGAAGGAAGTCGATCCCCTGCTTGGCAGTATCTCGGAGACCGCCCCGTCCAACCCCAAGGAAGGGGATTTCTGGTATCAGGTGGATCACTCCGGCCAGACGGTGACTCTGATGAAGTATTCCGGCTCAGCTTGGACAGCCGCCACGGAAAAGCAGTCCCTGACCTACACATGGTATGCGCAGGACAAGGACGGACACGCTGCAGAGTTTGATAAGACTGGGAAGGTGATCTACCTTTCCGCTGCGGATATTGACAGCATCCTGACGCTGCAGTGTGATGTCTCCAACTGACCGGGGGTGATAGCGTGGCATTAATTACCAGCTGTCAGGCTACTTTCCAGAATTTCTCTGGCTATGAGGATGACATTGCTTCCTTGGAGGAAAACATCCGGGAATGCTACTCTGAAATCACGAAAACCTCAGAGCAGATCAATATGTCCGTCCGGGAAGAATTCATTTCCCGCTCGGAACTGGAGACCATCCAGAAGGATTTCGAGACCAGCATTACCCAGAACAGCACGGAAATCCGGATGGATTTCACGGCGATCACGGATGAGATCAAGGAAAATGTCTCTACGAACCAGTTGCTTTTGGAGGAGTATATCCGGTTTAAAGGGGCGCTCATTGAACTGGGGAAGGTCGGGAACGCCTTCACGGCAGAAATGTCCAACGAGGAACTGGCTTTTAAGGAGAACGGGCAGAAGATTGCCTATATCTCCAACCAGAGCCTTGTGATTACTAATGCGGAGATCCGCAACAAGCTGTCTCTCGGCAATGAGAGCCGGGGGTGGTTTGATTTTATACCAAGAAGCAACGGGAACCTCTCGATCAAGTGGAGAGGCCCGGTCTGAAACGCTGATGATGGGAAGAGGTGAGAAGAATGGCATCCAGCGGCAGTTTTTCCGGTTCCATCCGGGATGGGCATTATAAGCTGCGGGTGGACTGGTCGCAGAGCAAGAATGTCTCTGCCAATACGTCTACCATTACCTGTAAGCTGTATCTGGTGAATGACTGGAGTTTAAGTATTAGCGGACGAAGCGACAATACCTGCACCATTGACGGATCGGCGCAGACGTTTTCCTCCCCAGCAATCAGCAGTACGGGGACACATTTGCTGGGAACAGTATCAAGGACAGTCAATCATGCCAGCGATGGCAGTAAGTCCTTGATGATTTCCGCTGTGTTCCAGATCCGGGCCACGTTAAGCGGGACGTACTATGGAACCATCTCAGCAAGCGCCAACATCACGCTGGACAGCATTCCACGTGCATCCAGTGTATCCGCCGGAAACATGACAATGGGATCTGCTGGAAAGATTACGATCAGCAGGGCATCCTCTTCGTTCACTCATACGCTGACCTATTTCTTTGGGAATACCAGCGGGACGATTGTGACCAAGACAACGGCAACATCCGTATCGTGGACGCCAGCCCTTTCTCTGGCCAGTCAGATTCCGAATGCGACCAGCGGCACCTGTACGATTACCTGCACCACCTATAACGGGAATACGAATATCGGCTCCAAGACCTGTACGCTCAGTTTAAGTGTCCCCGCCAGTGTGAAGCCCACCATCTCCAGCCTGACTGCATCCCGGATTGACGGGGACGTCCCCAGTGCGTGGGGGATTTATGTACAGACGAAATCGAAGGTCAAGCTGACCATCAACGGGGCGGCGGGAAGCTATGGCTCCACCATTAAATCTTACTCCATTACGGGCGGCGGATACAGTGGCTCGGCATCTACGCTGACCACTGGGTTTCTCAACAATTCCGGGACGATTACTTTCAAGGCAACCGTAACGGATTCCAGAGGACGGGTATCAGCGGAGGCATCCGTTTCCATCACGGTGACTGCCTATTCCCCGCCATATTTTGATTCCTCCATGTCCCAGCGGTGCCTAAGCAACGGGACGCTGGATGATGACGGGACATACATCCATGCGCTGGTGTCCTTTGGCTATTCCACCTGCGGCGGGAAGAATACCCTCAAAACCTCCGTTCAGTACAAGCAAGTGTCTGCGGAGCAGTGGACGGACGCCGGGGTGACCTTTGCCTCCAATACGGCCTTCACCTACGGCAAAGGACAAATCTCTACGGAGACATCCTATGATGTGCGCTATACCTTGGAGGATGCGTTTTCCACCATCTCCGTGCAGGAGATTGTCTCCACAGCTGCCGTGGTTATGGACTTTAAGAGCGGTGGCAAAGGCGTGGCGATTGGGAAGGTATCGGAAACTGATAACACCTTTGAGGTAGCCGAGAACTGGGACGTGAAGGTCTATGGGATGCTCCTGAAAGAATACATTCAGCAGTTTGCCAAAACCATGTACCCCGTGGGCAGTATTTATATGAGTGCCAGTTCCACGAACCCGTCTACCTATTTTGGAGGAACATGGGTAGCTTGGGGCAGTGGCAGGGTGCCGGTGGGGATCAATACATCCGACAGTAATTTCAACAAGGCAGAAAAGACAGGCGGAGCGTCTACAGTAGCACTGACCACAGCGCAGATGCCAAGCCACTCCCATGCCAAAGGTTCTCTGACCACGGCGAGTGCCGGGGCGCATACTCATAACCTGCAGAACCAGAAAGCCCCGTGGGGTCTTGAAGGCGGGGGCAACCGCTGCCTTGTAGACGCCACTTCCGGATATACGGCAGTGACCAATAAAACCACAACCTCCGGAGGGGCGCATACGCACACCATTTCCGGCTCCACTGCGGCGGCAGGTTCCGGTAGCGCCCACAACAATCTGCAGCCATATATCGTCTGCTATATGTGGAAGCGGACAGCATAACTTCATATTTTTTTGAAATCAGTGACTGTTCTTCGGGGCAGTCGCTTTTTTCATACCAACATTTCAAAGGAGGAACGCACCATGAAAGAATTCTGGAACACCATCCAACTTATCTTTTCCGCTGTGGGCGGCTGGCTGGGATATTTCCTTGGAGGCTGTGACGGCCTGCTTTATGCCCTCATTGCCTTTGTGGTGATCGACTACATCACGGGTGTGATGTGCGCCATTATCAACCGAGAGTTATCCAGCGCAGTTGGCTTCAAAGGGATCTTCCGCAAGGTACTGATCTTCCTTCTGATCGGAATCGCAAACATCATCGATGTGCAGGTGATCGGAACCGGGGCAGTCCTACGGACGGCGGTGATCTTCTTCTACATCTCCAACGAAGGCGTGAGCTTGCTGGAGAATGCGGGACATCTGGGACTGCCGATCCCGGAAAAGATCAAAACGGTATTAGAACAGCTCCATGACAGAGCAGAGAAAGAGGAGGAAAAATAATATGGCTTACACAAACAGTTCCCTTGTATCTTACACAAAACTTAGCCCGAACCATTCCGGGCAGAGGACGCATTCCATTGACCGGATCACGCCCCACTGTGTGGTTGGCCAGCTGACGGCGGAGAGCATCTGCGGATGCTTTACCAGCCCGTCCAGAGAAGCCAGTTGTAACTACGGTATTGGAAAAGACGGGAAAATTGCCCTCTGTGTGGAGGAGAAGAACCGCTCCTGGTGTTCTTCCAGCAGCGCCAACGACCAGAGGGCGGTCACCATCGAGTGTGCCAGCGATCTGAATGCTCCCTACGCAATGACCACCGCCGTTTACAATTCCCTTGTGAAACTGTGTACGGACATCTGCAAGCGGAACGGGAAAAAGAAACTCCTCTGGCTGGGGGATAAGAATAAGACACTGAACTATTCCCCGAAATCTGATGAGATGGTGCTGACCGTCCATCGCTGGTTTGCGAACAAGTCCTGTCCGGGAGACTGGCTGTATTCCCGTCTTGGGGATTTGGCCTCCAAGGTAACGGCGGCACTGGGAGGTTCTTCTTCCGGCTCTGCGACTTCGGCCTTATACCGTGTTCGCAAAAGCTGGTCGGACGCCAAGAGCCAGAAGGGAGCCTTTAACAATCTGGATAACGCCAAGAGATGCGCTGACTCCAATGTAGATTATTCCGTGTATGACGAGAGTGGGAAGGTAGTTTACACCGGAAAGCAGACCGATTCTGGAAGTTCGACCGGCTCTTTCCTGGTACAGGTAACAGCGACCGACCTGAATATTCGTAAAGGTCCCGGTACGAATTACGCCAAGACCGGCAAGTATACCGGGAAAGGCGTATTTACCATTACCGAGGTAAAATCCGGCACGGGTTCTACTGCGGGTTGGGGTAAACTCAAGAGCGGTGCTGGCTGGATTTCCCTGGATTACTGTAAGCGTCTTTAAGTAAAGAAAAGAGGAAGAATGGGCTTGCCCGTGGGCTGTGCGATAGTTGCATGGCCTGCGGGCCTTATTTTTTTTGCCTGCGATACCCCCTCAAAGCACCGGGAAAATCTCCGTATTCTGAAGGAGGCATCCTTCGGATGGGAGGAATACCATGCAGGTGACAAAGATAACGGTTGGTTTTCAGAATCAGACGGTTGAACGGAAACCTTTCACAGATGAGGAACTGCAAAAGGAATTTGATTATTATATGGCGCAGAAACTGCTGGAAAATCTGTGGGAGGCAGGTCTGATTACCAAGGAAGAATTAGACAAAATCACGGCGAAAAACCGCCAGTCTTTCTCTCCTTATCTGACCCGGATTATGCCCTGAATGACTTGCTATTTGTAGGTTTTAGAGCGAATATGTCCGTACCGAAAGAGAGGTGAGAGGATGAAACGGATCACAAAGATTGAAGAAAATATGCTCCTTGGAAAGAGAAAGCTTAGAGTGGCGGCCTACTGCCGGGTATCCACAGCCAGTGAGGAACAGCTTGTCAGTCTGGCGGCGCAGAAGGCTCACTATGAAAACTATATCAAATCCAATGATGAGTGGGAGTTTGCCGGACTTTATTATGATGAAGGCATTTCTGGTACGAAAAAAGAAAAGCGGGATGGGCTGCTGGCCATGGTTGCCGCTTGCGAGAGAGGAACGATTGACTTCGTCATTACCAAATCCATCAGCCGTTTTGCCAGAAATACCACAGACTGTCTGGAACTGGTGCGGAAGCTGCTGGACTTAAATATCTACATCTATTTTGAAAAAGAAAATCTAAACACGGGCGCCATGGAAAGCGAACTGATGCTTTCCATCTTAAGCGGTCTGGCAGAAAGCGAATCCGTGTCCATTTCTGAGAATGAGAAGTGGGGCATCAAGCGGCGGTTCCAGAATGGCACCTTCATTATTTCCTATCCCCCATATGGCTATGCCAACGTGGATGGGGAAATGATGATTGTGCCGGAGCAGGCAGAGATTGTGAAACAGATCTTTGCGGATACGCTTGCAGGGAAAAGCACCCATGAGATTGCAAAAAGGCTGAATGAGCAGGGCGTTGCCACCAAGAAGGGCGGGCGCTGGACGCCGGGTACCATCAACGGCATCATTGGGAATGAGAAATATACCGGGGATGTCCTGTTCCAGAAGACCTATACAGATAACAGCTTTAACCGCCATCAGAACCGGGGAGAAGTTGACCAGTATCTCATGCAGGACCACCATGAGGCAATCATCAGCCGGGAAGAGTTTGAACGTGCCAATGCAGTTTTGAAACAGCGGGGACGGGAAAAAGGGAATGGTCATGATACTGGGAGATATCAGAACCGGTACGGCTTTTCCGGCCGAATCTATTGCGGGGAATGCGGCGGCAAATATAAAAGGCGGCTGCATTATAAACCCAGCGGCCAATATGTCGCATGGAGCTGTGTTACCCATCTGGCGGACAAGGAGCGCTGCTCTCAGAAATACATTACGGATGACGCCCTAAAACTGGCGTTTGTTACCATGATGAACAAACTGGTCTTCGGCCAGCAGATGGTGCTGCGCCCTCTCCTGCAAAGCCTGCGGGGTCTGAATGATCAGTCCCGGCTGCTAAAAATTGAGGAATTGGAAACAGCAATTGAGAAAAACAGGGAGCAGAAACAGGTGCTGACGAACCTGATGGCAAGCGGCTATCTGGAGCCTGCCCTTTTTAATAAGGAAATCAATGAGCTTGCGGCGGAAGCGGAAACCCTGTGTCGGGAAAAGGAAGGACTGATGCGTTCCGTCAACGGGGATATGGTCAAAGTCGAAGAATTACAGCGGCTGCTCCGGTTTACATCCAAAGGGATCATGCTCACAGAGTTTGATGATGAGACCTTTCTTTCCTTTGTGGAACGGATTATTGTGCTGTCCAGAAAAGAAGTTTCTTTTGAATTGAAATGTGGGCTGTCTCTAAAAGAAAGGCTGGTGGAACTATGAGACACATTCCGTATGGATACCGGATTGAAAACGGCCGGGCGGTCATTGATGAAGAACAGGCTGCCACGGTGCGGGAATTTTTTCAGAACTATATTTCCGGCATGGCGCTGATGCCTGCCGCCGAGAAGGCTGGATTAAAGCTGTACCACGGGAGCGCCGGCAGGATGCTCCGAAACAAGAAGTATCTTGGCGATGATTACTATCCTGCTATTATCGATAAAGAAACCTTTGATAAAGCAGAAGAAATCCGCATGAGCCGGGCAAAAGCGCTGGGGCGGGTGTGGGAACTGGAAGGAAAGAAGGACATCCTTTTTCCTACCAGCTTTTCCATGTCTGCGGTGAAAAAGGTTTCTGACGATCCCTTTGAACAGGCGGCGTATGCATACAGTTTGATTGAGAGCGAGGTGGATATGGGTGGAACTGAGTAGGAACATCACCGTGATCCCGGCCAGAAAGCGCGTGGGCAACACAGCCGCAGCCGAGCAGCGTCCAAAGCTGAAAGTCGCCGCTTACTGCCGGGTATCCACGGACAGTGAGGAGCAGGCGTCCAGCTATGAAGTGCAGGTGGCGCATTATACACAATTTATCCAGAAGAATCCGGAATGGGAGCTGGCAGGGATTTATGCCGATGATGGGATTACCGGGACGAATACGAAAAAACGGGAGGAATTTAACCGTATGATCCAGGACTGCATGGCCGGAAATATTGATATGATCATTACCAAGTCTATCAGCCGTTTTGCCAGAAATACCCTGGATTGCCTGAAATATATCCGGGAACTGAAGGAGAAGAACATCCCGGTTTTCTTTGAAAAAGAGTATATTCAGAGCAGGCTATATTTGGCACAACCGCTAAATATAGCCTGTTTTCTTTTGGGAAAATACTATATATTGTGGTTCTGTACAATTATAAATCAAGGTTTTGTGTCGTTTGTCGCTTGTTTGTCGCTTAAATCCATTAAATGATATTTGAATATGCTGTAAGTCAAGCGACAAAAAAAGAGCCTGATAAAATCAAAATTGACTTTACCAGACTTCCTTTTTGCCGCCATTCAATCCGCGCTTTCAGCAACCTTGCTAACGGGCTGATTCTCCAAAATTTCTTGATACCCCTCTAACGCCATATCAGCCCTTGTAATGGTGAGCCTGCCGCCTTCGCATTTCACATCAATAGGTACTCCCATATCAAAGCCACAATCTTTCAGCCATTGTCCCTTTAACGTAATAGTCGGCGTTGCTTTGTAATGATACCCGCTTTGTTCACAAACTTTCATACTTCGGTATTCCTTAAAGGCCATATGTTTTTCTCCTTTCAGTTCCAAATATGCTATAGCGAATTAAAGTATGCGAAAACATACTTTTGTGACTTGATGTAATTATAATATATTTTATTTCACTCGTCAATATGCTTCCGCTAATTTTAAAATGCTATCGCATACTTTTTGCTTCTTTCAAGAAAAATGGCATTTGACAGCATATTATAGTCTGCTTATAATAATAAAAGAACCGTGAAAGGAGATTATTTGCTATGATTGCGTTCTATAAGCTATGGGACAAAATGAACCGAATGGGTATCCGCAAAAAAGATTTAAAAGATAAAAAAATCATAAGCGCCGCCACAATCAACAAAATGAACAACAATGAAATAGTCACCACGGAAACCCTTGATAAACTCTGTGAATATCTCAAATGCCAGCCGGACGAAATACTGGAATACATTCCGAACACGTCGGCAGAGGAAACGTCACCCGATGAAGAATAAGGGCGCAATCAAATTATGACTGCGCCTTACAATAAAGCGTCAAATCCGCTTTATATCCCTCAAACACATCAACCCTCGTTATATCGTATAAAACACCTTTATACCTTATAACGTGGGTTGTCTTTATATTCGCCCGGTAACTAATTTGAAACAGCACGGTTTCATTTGTTTTGGTCGAAACCCCTGTGACAACTTCCTGCCCCGACAGTTGACGGAAATAAGCCCACACAGCGGCAACAGGCACAAGAGTTTTTATCATGTTTCCTATTTTGTCTTTGGTATACTGATGTTCACAGATTTCTATTTTCTTATCCTTTAACTTCATTCAGATTGCCCCCGTATATTCATTGTAGTGTTCATAAAGCCCAACATAACAGTCAAGCAGCGCCGCCGCGCCGTCAATGCGTTGTTTTGGCGACTGATTTTTGACAGGCACAATATTTCCGTTCCGGTCAGTCTGAACGCCCGTATTCGTCAGACACCATTTCAAAATAGAATTGTTATTATAATTGACTTTATGCGCCTTTAAGTCCGCGCCTAACATCTGCATAGGCAGGGAAAGCGTCTTTGCTCCCTGTATGCAGCGGACCATGTTAAAACCCTGCATTTGCATTTCTTCCACAAAATAACGCGCGCTGTAGCTGTCATAATAAATCCACGCCGGGAAAAGCTCATACTGCCTCACCATTTCAACAAACCATGCGGTAACGTCACTGTAATTGATAGAATTGCCGTTGCACAGGCGCAACAAGCCACGTTCAAACCATTTGTCATAGGGGATTTTATCCTGCTTCACACGTTCCGGCAGATTGTCGGCAGGCAGCCAGTACATTTGCCGGACATACTTCTTATCGTTGCCCCGGCGCATAAACAGCAGGCTTGCACAAGTCAGGTCGGTGGTAATAGACAGGTCAGCGCCGCCGATACAATAAGCGCCCTTAAAATCCGCAAGGTCAAAACATTCTGTATTGTTGATAGCGTCAAAGGAAAGCCACGCCGATTTCACCGTTTCCCGGATATTAAATTCCTTGCAGAGAACGCCGTTTAAATCGTTCGGGTTCTGCTTCGCCCGCTCCACCTTTATGTGTAGGTCGTCCAGCTTTTTAATACGTCCCAAAGACGGGTTCGCTTTATACCATGCGGCAGGTTCCGCCCATTCATCACGCTTGTCAAGCTCATACAGGACGGGCAGAAAAGTATCGTCCGTTAAAACGCCGTCTGCGACTTCACAAGCATGGTGATACATCTCATCAAAAATACATTCCCGCACCGTCCCGGCGGTGGTTATCATCACAAGTAAAGGCTGGCGGCGTGCGCTCTGTGACTGCCGCATTACTTCATAAAGGTTTCTGTCCTTAATTTGATGCAACTCGTCCATGATAACAAAACTTGCGTTCAGGCCGTCCAGGCTGTCAGAATTACGGGAAAGCGGCTGCAGCTTTGCCATAGCAGGGGTAAAGTAAAGGTCGCTTTTCCGTTTGCGGATATGCTTTGACAATTCCGGCGACTGCTTCACCATATTATGACATTCATCAAACAATAGCCTGGCCTGTGCGTATTTGGTCGCTGTACTGTAAACCTCTGCGCCGCCCTCGCCGTCAGCGGTAAGCATATACAGGGCAAGCCCCGCAAGCAGCGTGCTTTTGCCGTTTTTACGCCCTACAAGAAAAAATGCTTCCCGGTATCGGCGCAAGCCCGTATCAGCGTCAACAAAGCCGAACAGGGCTTGTATGAACGCCTTTTGGAACAATTCAAGGGCAACACGCCGTCCCGCCCATTCCCCCTTAGAATGACGGCAGAACCGCTCTATAAACGTAATCGGGCGGCTTGCCTTGTCCTCGTCAAACACATACCGCCCCGGTGTCTGCGTTTCCTCTGCAAGCCTCGCATACAAAGCCTTAATACGTCTGCTGGCCGGGATTTCGCCCCGCTGCAGCAGACCATTATATTGTATGATAAAGTTCATGTCACACCGTGGAGGTAAATTCAAGCAGAGCGTCCTTTTCCGTACATTCGTTTTCGTCCTCCGCTACAAGCTGCAAATAGGCTTTCTGCGTCGTCAGAAAAGTACGCATAAGGGAGGTATAATCCTTATATGCGCCTCGCTCCTTAATTACAGCAAGTTCCTGCTCCATATAGATAAGTTCATCACGCAAAGCGTTGACTGCCATTTGCCGTTCCGTGCTATAAGTCTCATTCATGTTCGTTCCCCTCTCATTCAATTTTAACAAGTTCGCCGTTGCCGTCAAAGCCATAGCCTGCCGCAATCGCCCCGCCGTTTGAAAAATGTTCTTTATTATGACATTCAAGGCACAGGCTTTCAAGGTTTGCCGGATTCATGCTGATTGTAGGGTTATCAATATTTGCCGGGTTCAAATACTGCCTATGGTGGGCGATTTCTGCGGGCGCGCCGCACCGTTCACAGATATAATTCCTAGACAGCAGGAATGCCTTTGACAGCCTACGCCACGCCGCTGAATTGTAAAAAGCCTTTTGCGTCACGGCTGCCCCCGCTCTGCGCTCAACGCCTTTAACAGACAATCTATCACCCGCTGCAGCTTGTCCGTATCGGCATTTTCGCCATAGTACCATTGCCAAAGGATAAACCGCCCGGCGGTCAGGGCGACAGGGGAATAGCAGCCCCCGTCCGCCCTGTACCCTGTGGCGTGATATAGGTATTCCGGCAACGCTTTGACAAGGGCTGAAATTTCACCGTCATTGTCCATGCCGTCAATACGCAAAATGTTTCTTGCTTCATCAATGGTAAACATTGCCGTTTCCCCTTTCTTTAAGCAGCGGTGACTTCAATTTTCACGAATGCGCCGGGAACAATAGGCTTGCCGTCTGTGATACAAAGCGCCCTAAAATCAATCAGCCCGCTAGTAAAGCCGCTTTCCCTGCTAACCTCGACAGCCACGCCCTGCGGGATATTCACACCGTAATAAAGGAAATTGCCGAAAAGGACCGTTCCCGCCGGGATATTATCATCAAGGACAATCTCAAAGCCGAATAAACGGCGGACACCGCCGCTTTCCGTGTCGGTGAAAATATACCTGCCGTCATTATCTTTCAGCGTATACACCCGCCCGAACAGGGTTGCGGCGCTCATGGCAAATTTTGCACCGCCTGTATAACCTGCGGGCATTTTGGCAATAGCGGCAAGCAGATTATCGGCAGTTAAAGCATTCGTGCTGATTGTGTTAGCGTCCGTCCAGTCAACGCCGGACATAATGCCTGTTGGCTGCCCCGCGCCCGTGCCGGACACGATAGCCGCCCCGATTGCGTCCGCAACAGCGCTGCGTAATTCCTGCGTGATATAGCTTTCAAAAGCGGTAATATCCATGCGGCGGGCCGCCGCGCTCATGGAAAGCACCTTTACAAGTTCAAGCCCGGAAAAAGTCACGGCGGCAGTCGCCGCATTGCCGCGCTCAACAGACGCGCCCTCAACATGCCAGCTTGCAGCGTCCGACGGCGTACCGACAGGCACGGACAGATTCGACGGCACATGAAAGATACGCACCTCATTATAAAGCCCGTTTGTCCCTCTTGCCTGCTTGACAACCTCGTTCAAGGTCTGCGTCGGGACGACGGCGACACTGTTTGACAGGGTATTAAAGCTGTCCGCCCGCTTTTCAGCAGCGGCAGCGCCAAAGGCTCTTGTCTCGCCGTCGCTCAGTTCTTTCCCCAACAGACGCTTAAAAAATGCGCTGCGGTATTCCGGGGCTGCGTGGGTGTCAGGGTTCATGGCTGCCCCATTCAGGACGGCGCTTTCAATAGGGTTAAAAAGATTCATAGTCTTTACTTCCTTTCCGGCTCTCGCCTGTACGCTGGTTTGTGGATAGGCAGCCCGGTTTACAATCGAAATTTCATAAACCGCTGCGATTTTGGTAATCGTGCATTCCCGTTTCTGCTCGTCAAAAGCGTATTCGGCAATATCAAACGCAAATGACATTTCAGAAAGGTCGCCGCGCCTGACAGCTTCATAAACGCTGCGGCCCTGTTCGGTGTCTGGAAGCTGTGCCCGCATTTCAAGCCCTGTTTCCGATACGGTCAGTGTCAGGGTTTTAGGTGAACGCGCAAGGGGAATCCCCGTGCCATTGTGATTGACAAGCAGGGTGATATTATCAAGGTCCACACCGTCAAGGGCATTCCCGGCGATAAATTCCGTATAGCCGCCCATATCGGCGGGCTTGTCAAAAACAATTACGGTCCCCTTGACAATCAAGGGCTTGTCGGCTGCCCGGACGTTATACGCCCGTGTCTGTGTCTGTTTCATTTTCCTGTACCTCACTTTCTTCAAATTGGTATGCGTCCGCTTTGTCTGCGGTCACATAGTTCAGGCTTTGCAAGCGGCGGTCGCCGTCCGGGACTTCGGGTAGGGCAAGCAGCTTGCGGGATTCATTGATTGAAATCACGCCGAACGGCAGTAATTCACGCAATAAAGAAATCCGGGTTGCGGCGCTGGAAAATTCTAACCGTTCGGCGGTAAAGGTGATTTCACCGCCGCACTTGCGGGAATATTCAAGCGACATTTGGATAGCAAAGGGTTCAATCAGACTTTCATAGAACGCCGCAAATTCATCTTCGGTATACTCTGCGCTTACAATTTTCGGGGAAAGCCCTAAATAGGCGCATATCTGTCTGTTTATAGCTTCTGCCTGCTCCTGCGGCACGTTATAAGCCGTCTGTGCGGTCGGAACAAATTCAAAACGCTGGTCGGTGGCCGCAATGCCGCCCGTGTTCGATAAATTGAAATAGTCCTTTACAAACTGGTCTTTTTCCGCTTTCACCTGCGCCGGATTCACAAGGCTTGTAAACTTCAACACACCCCGGATATTCGTTGCATTCTTTACCGCCGCCCCGGTTGCTTCGGTCAGGGTATGCGCCGTCTCAATGAGCGGATAAAGCGGCGCATTGTCGCTGCCCAACAATTCATTGGTGGAATAGTGGCGGCGCAAGTGGATAATATCAGCATAGGGCAGCAACACTTCCTTGCCGTCGCTGAACATCATTTTCGTGTACAGCGTCCCGTCCTGTGTTCCAATAAATTCCACGCTTGCAGGTGTCAGCGGATAAAAAGCCGTCACGTTCCGGCTACGCTGAATCAGGATAAAGGCATTGTTTGTGGTGAAATAAGCCGTTGCCGTTTTATAAAGCAGGTCATAGGTTGTCATATAGGGGTTAGGGCTGCCGGACAGCAGGTTTTCAATTCCGCTGTCCTGTGCATGGGCTTTCAGCTTTGCCGCATGGCGGGCGATAGCGTCCACGGCAGAACGGAAAGCTGCATTTCCATATGCCGTGCCGCCGAATGCCGTAAAACCGCTTTGTATTTCAAGGGTAATGCCTTGCGGTTCAGGCTCTTTCCGTCTGAATAATTTCTGCAATGCGTTCATAGGTTTGTGCTCCATTCTGTAAAAATTTATTTTTTCATGCGGGGGAAAAATTAACTCCGGCGTCGGTGTCTGTGGACTGTCCGGGAAGCTGCCGGCCGGGGGAGTGTCCGCGCTGTTTTCATCATTGGGTGACGGGCGGTGACGGCAGTTTACAACCATTCTTTTAGTGAAAGCAATTTTTCAACTTAGAAAAGTATGTTATTTCCTGTCACCTGCCGTCACCCTTGACGGTTCGCCCGGTCAGCGGCGGTACGTTGTCAATGGACGCTGCCCCGTGACAATCCGTGAATGGCGGCGTGATACGCAAGCCTATTACAAGCATTCCGGTTTTCTTTTTATGATACTTAAAGCCTGCGTCTGCCATTGCTTTGTTAAAGTCTGCATTGCTCCGGGTATAGTCCCCGGTACGGCTGCAATGCGCCCGGTATTCTGCGTACAGTACACCGGATTTTTCTGTATATTCCGGTTTGATTTCGCAAGTATCTTCAAGGAAATTGTGCAGCCAGTCATTCGCCGCCCGGTATTCCTCGATTGCGTCAAGTACGCATTGGGGCTGTCTGATTTTGTAGTTGTTCGCAATAAACCGTTTTGCACCCTGTATCATCCACGTCAGAGCCGCCCCGCCTGAATGGTTATACAGAGAATCGGCATAGTTCATAACTTCGCCCTCCATGCCACGGAAACAGGCATTGAACGGAATCACAATTAACCTGTCCCATGTGCCTTTGTCTGTAGTCCCGACTTTTGGCAGGTGGTTTGTATACAGCACGGTTGAGTGTGACGGGATAAAGCTGAATGGCGCTTTAAACTTCTTTTCTGCATAAACCGGGTCAGTGCTGCAAAGTTTCTTCACAACGGCAGTATCAAGCCGCATACCCTCTTCAAGCTCCGCCGCAATGACAAGCCGTTTGCCGCGCAATTCCGCATATTCAGGAGACTTGTTTTTTCGGCAGTTTACGGTCAGGGTTTCAGCGGATAAGTTGCCCGCATAATTCCCCATAACACGGGCAAGCAGATTAAAAAAGGTACTTTTGCCATTGCCGCCCGCGCCGTAAGCAATTACCAGATATTCGCAATACACTTTGCCGACAAGGAACATTCCGGCGATTTCCTGTAAATAGCGCTGCAAATCTTCGTCATTGCAGGTCAGGCGGTGCAGAAATTCAGTGAACAGTTCTGCGCCCGCTGTCCCCGGTGAAACGGCGGTTATTTTAGTGCAGAAATCCTGTGGGTCATGCGCCCGTCCCATGCCTGTCCGCAAGTCCACTGCTCCGCCGGGAGTGTTCAGCAGAAAACCGTCAAAGTCAAGGCTCTCAACGCTAATCTGCAATTTTGGCCTTGCTTCATTCAGGGCGGCGGTAATACGGGTTGTTCTGCGCTGCCCCAACACAAAGGAACGATAATCTGTAGCAAATTTCAGCCGTTCTTTTGCTTTTCCCTGCGCGCCGCTGTCACCGCTTTCAATGGCGGCGTTCTCCATTGCCTGTGCTTTTGAAACAAGTATCCGTGCTTCTTTAAGCTGCCGTTCCGTCAGGTCTTGAGCAAGCCCCTGTGCGGTGATTTCATTTTCATTCCATACCTGCCCGTCATATACAATCCACTTTGTTGCGGCACTGTATTTCAGGCGGTTCCGGTAAAGCCCGGCAAGGACATTTGCCTGCCCTATATCCGTATAGTCAGAGGGTATCAGGCTGTCAGAAAATTCCTGCGTCTGATAGTCCTGCGGCGTCTGATAGTCCAGCGCGGTTTTGACGGTCTTATTATAGAATTTCATTGCGCTGTTCCAAATGGCGGAAAGTTCACTGTCTGGAAGCGGCGGCGTACATTTGGCGGCATATTCCATGTATGCGGCATAAGCCCTGCCGTCAGCGTCCCCGTACTTTTTCAGCAGTTTTCCGGCGTATTGGGATAGTGTGCTGTTCCGTTGTCCCTGTGGGATTTCCGGCAGCAGATTATTAGTCTTTACGCTATCGGCTGCCGGGACAGGCTGTGTATTCAGAAAGTCTGTGACCGTAATATTACCGGGATAGTAGGTAGCAACGGCGTTCTCCACCCCGAAAAGGAAGCGGGCAGCGTCCAGCGCCTTTTCATCAAAATAAGGGAATAAGGCTTGCAGTTTCGCTTTCATGGCCGCATACTTCGCCGGGTCTGTTTCCGTGTTAATCGGGAAATAGTAGTGAAAGCGTGGGCGCGGCGGCCTGCCATTTTTAGGTTTCTTATGGTTGCGGGACGGCACGGCGTAAAACGCTACACCCGGCATATCTGCCTGCACTGTTTCCGGCGTTATCCATTCAG
This sequence comes from Lactonifactor longoviformis, assembly GCF_042848515.1. Lineage (GTDB taxonomy): Bacteria > Bacillota > Clostridia > Lachnospirales > Lachnospiraceae > Lactonifactor > Lactonifactor longoviformis. The sequence continues at coordinate 1,511,746 of NZ_AP031453.1, forward strand.
CGGTAGCTTCGGTATGGTCGTTGTCGCTGTCCATTTGCAGGCAGTCCGAGTGCAGAAAAGTGTCAATGCTGCGGTGCGCTCTTATGGTGTTGCCGTGCTTGTCCTTACCGTCCGCATATGCCGCGCATACATGGTCGAATGCTGCGGCTTTCTGCAGGTCCTCTGCGCTGTGGACTTCTACCCGGTGGGGATAGCTTGTATTTGTCGCATTGCCCCGGCAATTATTTCTGAAAACTGTAATGCTGTTCAGGCTCATACAAATTGCCCCCTTTTTGCAAAAAGTCCCGGAAAACGTGCCGTGCTATATAGCAGCGGTTTCCCACCTGAATAACAGGAAACGCTTTGCGTTTTACAAGCGTTCTGATTGCATATTCCGGGAATTGAAATTCCTTTGCAGTTTCCTTTATTGTCAAGGCTGTTTTCTGTTCCATGCTGCATACCCCTTTCTATAAAAGTGCGGTTTTCTTGTTATTTGCTATTGACAACTGCGCTTTTATTGTTTATAATATCATTATAGCAATAAAAACAGATAAGTCAAGTTTTCTTGTTATATCTTTAAAAGTTCAAGAAAACCGAAATTCGGAAAGAGGTATAAAATGCAAAAATCAAAAAAAGCGGTTTCAATGGCAGAGTACAATTCCCGTTTTGCAGAAACTCTGCGCTACATAATGGATAAACACGGCACAACGCAAAAGGAGCTTGCCGACTTTGTGGGTGTCCGCCCACAAACATTGTCCCTGTACTGCACCGGGGAAACACAGCCTAACTGTGACAAGCTGTTAAAGATAGCTGAATTTTTCGGAGTGACAACAGATTATCTGTTGACAGGCACAATTATTGAAGATATTCCGGTGCGTGAAATGCTTGGCCTGTCTGAAAGGACAGTGGAAAATATGAAGCTGGTTAAGGACGGCTACTTTGAAGACAGCCCCTATATGCTGCCCATGCTTGACATGATGTTAGGGGAAAAGGATTTTTATTCCTACTTAGAACGCGCCGCCTATTGGCTGCAAAACGGCAATGAAGATATGGAAGAAAAGCGCGACTATTACGAATTTAAGGCATTGCAGGAGCTACAGGCATTTTTCCTTGATTTCCTTAGCCGTGATTTTCAGAAATATAAATAATAACAGGAAAGGGGTGCTTGTATGGCAAGTATCAGAAAGCGCGGCAATTCCTACACCATAACCGCATACATGGGATATGATGAACAGGGACGGCAGCGCAAGAAAACAACCACATTCACGCCGCCGGACGGTGTAACGCCGGGAAAGGCAGAAAAGCTGGCAAAGGCATATGCGGCAACATGGGAAGAAAAAATAAAAGGGTATGTCGCCCTTGACGAAAACCGCACATTGTCCGAATTGGCTGAATGGTATTATTCCACGGTCGCGCCGTCCGTGTTAAAGCCCAAAACTTTATTTGGCTACAAAAAGACTGTATATGACCACGTTATTTCAAACATAGGGCGTGAAAAGCTGAAAAACATAACGCCGCCCATGCTTGACAGCCTGTTTGCAGAATTGCAGAGAAACGGTTGTATGCAGGGAAGTTTCCGATTAAAAGACAGAAGCCTGCTTGATGGTGTAAACCGTGAGAATCTGGCGAAGAAAGCCGGGGTCAGCCGTTCAGCAATTTATGATGTACTGGCGGGGCAGACAGTCCGGCGTGAAAACGCTGAAAAGATAGCCGCCGGACTGGAAATGCCATTCAACAAAGTATTTGATGATGTAACAAAGAATCAAGGATTATCCGGCGCGTCCGTCAACAAAATCAAGCTGAATCTATCAGCGATATTCACGGCGGCGGTCAAAAAAGAAATCATGCGCCGTAACCCGTGTAAACTGGCAACACCGCCAAAGGTGGACACAAAGCCCGCCGCATACTTTGATGAAGAACAGTGCCGCAAATTCCTTGCCGCCCTGCATGAACAGCCTGAATTTCAGTTTGAGGTTATCTGTAATCTGTTCCTTGCAACAGGAATCCGCTGCGGCGAACTGTGCGCCCTGCATTGGGACGATATAAACCTTGAAACAGGGTTTTTGTATATCCGTCATACGCTTGTGCGCCTGAACGGGGAATACACCCGGTCAGAGCCGAAAACGTCCGGCAGTGAACGCCGAATCGTGCTGCCGGAATACATTATTGAATTACTGAAAGAACATAAGCGGAAACAGGCGTTAGAACGCTTTAAGTCCGGCGACACATGGGAAGCACCGGAAGCTGTGTTCACAAACAATTCCGGTAATTACTGTATCAGCGGAAATCTCAATATCAAGCTGCACCGTCTTTGTAAAAAATATGAACTGCCGGACATTCACCTGCACTCATTGCGGCATACACACGCTTCCCTGCTGATTAACAGCAACGTGACAGCAAAGGTCATTGCGGACCGTTTGGGACACTCCACCACAAAAACAACGCTTGATACTTACAGTCATGTATTTGCGGAGAGTGAAGTCAAGGCAATGCAGGCTATAGACATGGCGCTGTTTCGTAAAGCAGAATAAGCGGTAAAAAGCGTAGAAAAAACCGCCTTGAAGCGGTTAAAATTTGTCGCTTGTTTGTCGCTTAAACCCTCTAAAAGTAGCTTATTGAAACGAAATGATATTAAATAATCTTGTGGTTGCAAAGATTTAGAACCGCTATATATTGTGGTTTTGTAGCGTTTAGACAGTTATCTTAGAATATCATTTGGTTTGAATATACTCTGAAAAGGAGAACATCAACACCATGGATTCCAAGGGCGAGGTGCTGCTCACGATTATGGCAAGCCTGGCACAGCAGGAAAGTCAGTCTTTGAGCCAGAACATCAAACTCGGCCTGCAGTACCGCTTCCAGAACGGAGAGGTACGGGTCAACCACAGCCGTTTCCTTGGATACACAAAGGATGAGGAAGGAAATCTGGTAATCGAGCCTTCCGAAGCGGAAGTGGTAAAGCGGATCTACCGGGAGTATCTGGAAGGAGCAAGTCTGCTCCAGATCGGGCGCGGACTGGAAGCGGATGGGATTCTTACCGGAGCTGGGAAAACGAAGTGGCGTCCGGAAACACTGAAGAAAATCCTGCAGAATGAAAAGTACATCGGAGATGCCCTTTTGCAAAAGACCTATACCGTTGACTTTCTCAATAAAAAGCGGGTGCAGAACAAGGGCATTGTCCCACAGTATTATGTGGAAAACAGCCATGAGCCGATTATTCCCCGTGACCTTTATATGCAGGTGCAGGAGGAAATGATCCGGCGGGCGAACCTCCACAGCGGAACGGGCAGGAAAAAGAGAGTTTACAGCAGCAAGTATGCCTTATCCAGTATTGTGTACTGCTCGAAGTGTGGGGAGATTTACCGGCGGATCGCATGGAATAATCGGGGAAAACACTCCACCGTATGGCGGTGCTGTACCCGTGTGGAGCATGGGCCAACCGTCTGTGACGCACCAACTATTCAGGAGCCAGATCTGCAGGAGGCGGTGGTAAAGGCGATCAATCTTGCGCTGGGCAACAGAGAAAGCATGATGGCTACTCTCCAGGAGAACGCGGAGGCAGTGATTCGGCAGGAGGATGAAACCTCATCGGAAGGGATTGAGGCAAAACTGCTGGAACTGCAAAAGGAACTTCTGAAGCTGGCGAATTCAAAAAAGGATTATAACAGCGTTGCGGATGAGATTGACAGGCTGCGGGAATTGAAACAGAACGCACTGGTGGAGAGTGCCGAGCGGGAGGGATTGAAACAGCGGGTCAGGGAGATGCGGGAGTTTCTGGAACAGCAGTCAATTGAGGTTACTGAATATGATGAACTGCTGGTGCGGCGGCTGATTGAGAAGGTCACAGTTTATGATGATCGGTTTGAGGTGGAATTCAAATCCGGGGCGAAGGTGGATGTGGATAGGTAAATAACAGAATGAATGAGGTGCCTTGTGGCTTTTGAAATGGCTGCAAGGTGCTTTTTTAATAGGCTGTTAATTTTAAAGAATGTAGCTTGTGCTTATCAACCAAAAGGTTTATAATATAGCCTATACTGATGGAGGTGGAAGATGACAACATCGGATATGATCAGAGAATTGTGTGACAGAATGAATATCAGCCTTGCGGAACTTTGCAGACGAATTGGACAGACTCCGCAGAATTTTAATAAGAAGCTGCAGCGTGGGACTGTATCTTCAGAGGAAATGGCGAAGATTGCAGAGGTGTTAGATGTCGGATATGAGCAGGTGTTTGTGTTGCCGGATGGAGAGAAAATAAACGGTTTCAAATCCGTATAAATTGAAATAGGTATGGCCTTTAAAAATATTATGTCAGAGAGGAAACGATATGTTGGATAAGCAAGCAAAGAATGAAGAAGTGAAGGGTGGAGAAATAGCCGTAGACACAAGCTCTGGGAGTATGTCCTACAATCGTTTTGAAATGCAAGTAAGCCAGACGTTACACATGGCTATAGAAATCTTTGACAATTTAGATTATTTGTTTGTATTGGATTATTACGACGATATAACTATATTTGATAAAGAAAGTAATCCTGAAACGGTCAGTTATTTTCAGATGAAAACAAATGAAGAGTCTATTAGTATTAATACAGCAATAACAAAAGACTGGCTGGTTAAAATGTATGCCCAATTAGAGAATACAGATTGGCTTGTAAAAGAATTGGGGTTAATAACAAATTGTCCATTGGTAGTTTCTATTACAACAAAAAAGGATAATGGTAAGAATGAAAAGAAAAGAAAACTTTTTACTTCAGAAAAAACGCCTTTTTTGGAATTTAACCCAGTAACAATAAGTAAAATTAAAGAAGATATTGCCAAGAAAAAAGGAATAGATGTAGATAGTGTGGATTTGACCAAATTTTTTCATATTAGGACAACTCTTTCGATTCCAAGACACAGAGAAATTGTAGAGCAAGAAATGGGTGATTTTTTACACAGCAAGTATCCAAGGATTACTATGGATTCGGTAAAAACCATTTTTGGCGCAATGATGGATATCTTGACCAGACGGCAACAATATGAATTGTTGGATGATTCAGCGTCTTTTTCGGAAGTCAGAAATAAAAAGGGAGTATCTAAGAGAGATTTTGAACGAGTTATTGAAGAAGCGATGCTGATTTCGATTCCTACTTTTGAAGAAATATCGAGAGTACTTAGTTTTCAGGAGGATGATAAATATAAAGCATCGTACGAATATACATTGATATTGTCAGATGCGCAAACGAAATCAGAGACATTTACAAGTGTATTCAAAAAAGTTAGAGACATGATGGAAGAGAACAAGAGAGGAGCAGAAAAATCGCTTAAACAATACTCGGAAGAGTTATGTAAGAAGTTATATTCTGTTCATCCTGATATTGAACTTATATATAATAAAACATACATATCGATATTAATAGCGAGTATTACAATTAGTGAGATGAGGAGATCATGATGAAGGAGATGTATTTTGACAATATATTAATTGCAGATATTACGGAAAAAACAGCCCGTTTTCATAAATTTGAAAAAGGGTTCAATGTTATAACAAGCCAAGACAATCATGTTGGGAAATCATCTCTTTTGAAATCATTATATTACGCTATGGGTGCAGAAGTAGAATTTGATAATGTATGGAATAAAAGCACCAAAATTTATGTGGTAGAGTTCTACGTTGATAAAATAAAATATAGAGTGGCAAGATGGCAAAAAGCATTTGCTTTTTTTAGTGGAACAGAACTTATGTTAACAACCAAAAGTGTGTCTCGTGATTTAGCTAAAGAATTTGAAAAAATATTTTCCTTTGCTGTTTATATGGCAAATAAGAAAACAAATAAAATTGAATTAGCGCCACCGGCCTTTACCTTTATGCCATACTATATCGATCAAGATAGAGGCTGGAGTGGTTTGTATGAGAGCTTTTCTAATATAGATCAATATAAAAAGCCTGACCGAATTAAGTCTCTCTACTATCATTTGGGGATATATACACGTTCAACGGTGGAATTAATGGCTAAAAAAGATGCCCTAAAAGATAAGATTGAACAGCTAAAAGTAGAGGAGGAGAAAATTAGAATCACTATAGACTCGCTATGTGAAGAAACTCAGAATTTGGTTCCTGCTGACTCCATAGAAGAATTAGAAAGAAATTTGGTTATCCCTAAAGAGCGGATTGCATTATTAGTAAGCAGAATCGGAGAAACCAGAAATAAAATTCAAAGTTTGGAAACTGCGTTATATCAACATGAACATCAATTAGAAGTTATACAAGAATACAGAAAAATCAAAGATGGAGTTAACATTGGTGAAGATCAAGGACATATACGTATATGCCCCAAATGCGGGTATTCTTTTGATGAGGAAATATACAGCATTGTTCGTTCAAACTATAATATTCAAAACGAAGATTATATGTATAAGCAGATTGAACAAATAATATCTTCGATAGCATCAGAGTTAGAACAGTATAAAGAAAATTATGTTAGCTTGATGGAGAAACTCAAGCAGCAAGAACAGGCATATGATGAAAAACAAGATTCGTATGAAGTGTATTTGCGGCAGAGGGGATTGCAAGATTCTGTTAAGCACTTTACAGAACAGCTTGGAGAGAATGTTTATGAACAGGAGGGGCATGGGAAGGAAATTAAGGAAATAGATAAAGAACTTAGAAAGCTGCCTAATAAAAAAGAGATTGAAGAAAATTATATTGAAAATGTTCGTCTCAATATTATGAAGTTAGATGCGTGGAATTCAGCATATGAAGGAAATATAAAATTGCTTAAACCGATAAAAGCACAAGGCACTTTAGAGAATAAAATCATATTAGCACAGATGATAGGTTTGTTCCAAACGATGCAGTATTTTAAGACCAATACCATATTATTCCCATTAGTTGTAGATTCACCTCGTGCGAAGGAGGCCAGCCATACAAGTAGCAAAGATATCTTAAAACTGATTTTTGAAATGGATAATTTACCACAAGTTATTTTGGCCACGATGGACTATAGTGATTTTGAGAGTGAGATGAAGAGAAGGGCTAAAGTTACAGCGCTTTCAGAGAAAAGAAAACTGCTCAATGAGAATACATATAGTGAATACCAAAGTGTAATAGAAGAGTTACAAGAGTTATTAAGCAGTTTTTAAGGGTGCATAGCAAGTAGATATGTTCCCACATACGACCAAGAGGGCAAAAACTGCGGTGGATTAAGTCGGACGAACCGTTCGGGAAATGACGTACTTTCTATCCTCTCGTGCCATGTGGAGACGGTCTGTTTGCTGTCAAGAAGAAATAAATAAGTGCTGAAAAGTGGCGTATTTACGGGCTTTTTTGAGATTAGACAATAGCTCATGAAAGTCCGTATTTCTTATATTGAAACATATCCACTGTAAAAACGGTCGAAGGGTTTAGGCTGTGGATTAGATGTCATAGGTTTTGGCACTAGGATAGATGTTATCTAGGGTGCAAACTCAATTTGAGTGAGTGATTTAGATGTTGTCTAATCCGGCAACTCGACTGTGGGCTGTATGGCAGGCAGTGGATTAGATGTTATGGAGGCATTCAGAATGGAAGATAAGACTGTTAAAGATGGATGGTCTATGTTGATGAAGTTCGGTTCAGAGGAGAATATTAAAAAACTTCAAGCAGGCCAGTTGTATATGAAAAACTTAAAATACTATGTAGACTTAGAAAAGACGACGGATGACGAGGATGTTGGCGATAAATATGATGGCCAGATGGTATTGCAAGACGTAAAGATTAACATGTATTCTGTTGATACGAACGAATTTATTGCTCAGTTTGATGCTCCAGAAGCATCAATGAATCTTGGTTATTTAGAATGTCCTGTATTCTGTATGTTTATGTATGATTACCGTAATCACGTAGAGGAACATTTGGAAGGCGATATATTAACTGTGCGTTACCAGTTTACAGAAGAGCAATTAGAATGCATGCCTAATTTTGGAGATGCGGTGCTGGTTGTGAAAAATGGTAATGAGTTCGTAAATAGAGTGAAGAACGGATTACTAAAAGCAGGATATGGGTTTACACGTGACCATGTGCAATATCATGGTTTTAACAATATTGAGCACTTGAAACAGGTTCAGAAGGATAATTCGAGAATAGCTTTCTGGAAACGTGAAAAATATTCATATCAACAAGAGTATAGATTTTTAGTACATGATTTTGTAGATGACCATTTATCGGTTGATATTGGAGATATTAGCGACATTACTGATATTGTTAAGACTGAAGAATTGCTCAATACGTACATTGAGGTTCAATTCAAAGTAAAACCGATAGAAGAATAATTCGCGAAATTTACAAAGCCTATTATCATAGAAAAAAGGAGGATACACATATGGATGAAGATGTAATTCAAATTCCATCAGATGATATAGAAATAATTGATGCGTCTGAGTATATAGATGACTTAACTGAATGCTTTGACGCTATGCCGGATGTTGCACAACCACTTGTGAGAGGCGCTAAAGAAGCATTTTCGAGAATAGAACAAATGCTTTATTCGGCTCCTGCGTTTATAAATCTTGTAAAAGCAAGTATTCCAGAACAAGCATTTCAAGCAATTCTAACTGATGAGCAAAAGACAAAATTAGCTAGTGGTGCATTAAAACTAATGACTAAGAAAGATGGTTCATTGATGGCCAATCTTGTAAATCCGGAGACAAACAAAATTGTTTCAACGATATCTTTGCAAAATGTTAATCTTTCACCTGCGCTTTCTCAGGCAATGACAAGTTATGCTTCTCAAATGCAGATGGCACAAATAGCTGAACAAATTCAGGTTGTACAGCTAGCAATTGAGGAAGTTCGTCAAGGTCGGGAATATGATAGATTGGCCATGGCATATAGTTGCCAGCAAAAATTACTTCAGGCTATGGAAATTAGAAATCCTGAATTGAAAGCGATGGCTTTACTTCAGATTGCATCAGACGCAGAAGATAGTAGAAACCTACTGATGCAAAGTCAAAATGCAAATTTAGCATTCATCAAAGAACAGCCAGAATCATTCTTCGGTAAATTATTATCGGGAGCAACACCTGAAAAAATTAGTCTGAGAATGAATGAAATTCGAGAAAGTTTAAGTGCCGTAAATATGGTTTCATTAGCAGAAGCTATGGCATATCAGGAGATGGGAGAAAATGCAGCAGCAAGACAAAGTTTACAATATTATGCTAGTTACATTGAAAAATCCTATCTAAGTACAAAGGGTCTTGTTGAACGTCTTGATTTAATAGACCCGGCCCCAGAAAACTACTGGACTAAAACTTTACCTGATATAAAGAAAAAAATACAAGCATTACCTTGTGTTGAGGAGGTAGCATTGCTTGAAGGAGGTAATGACGATGGAGAATAAAGTTTGTAAAAACAAAAATTGCAAGAAGCCTTTGCCTGTAGGGTATAAGCATAAATATTGTGAAGCTTGTAGAAATCAGCAGGCTCAAAAAGTAAAAAATGGATTAAAAAGCGCAGCAGGTGTTGCTGGAACAGCAGCTTGTTTTGTAATTACGATTGTTACTGCAGGAAAAATCAATCCTAAGAAATAATAAAATAGCTCCCCATCACCGGATTAGTTCCAGTGGTGAGGAGCCTTTTTCGTTTATGCTTATCTTTCTACATCGACCTTGAGCCCTGATTTTAATTCAACGGTGCAGTGGTCGTCCCAGATTGTGATTTGCTTAAGCCAGCGTTTTACAAGTGCCTCATCAAATTCTGTAAGGTCTGAAGGCTGGTTTTTGATAAAGTCCTTTAGGTCGGTGATGCGCTGCAGCTGTTCATCACGTTGTACTGTGTCCATTGAGGCCTGCTGGCGCTGTTCTCTGAGTGCAAATATCTGGTCGGCAATCTCGTCGTAGGCTTCTTTGTTATTGGCCTTTTTAACAAGTTCCTGCTGAAGTTCCATAAGCTTCTCGTCAATCCCATCAGTGGTGATAGCGGAAGAAGCTCTGACCACAGAGGCGATGTTCTGCTGTAGCTGTTTCTGGTATTTAGATTTATCACCCAGAAGTTCATTTAATGCAGTAAGCACAATTTCCTGAAGGTCGAGTTCATTGATGGTTCTGGCGTGGCATTCAAGGCCGGTAGGTTCAAGCCTACTAATGCAGCGCCAGACTACTGATTTGCAGCCATGATTGTTCCAGTGGATTCTTCTGAACATTTCACCGCAGTCGCCGCAGATGATAATCTGTGAAAATCAGTGGTTGCAGCTGTAACTGCGTTTCTTTCCATTGGCGCTGGTCTTAACAACTCGTCTGCATACCAGCTCTTCCTGAACTCTCATAAAGATTTCTTTTGGAATAATAGCTTCGTGGTTGCCTTCCACATAGTACTGAGGAACAATACCAGTGTTTTTCACTCTGGTTTTGTTAAGGAAATCGGTGGTGTAGGTCTTCTGCAGAAGGGCATCACCGATGTATTTCTCGTTGCGGAGAATTTTATTAATGGTGCTAGTGTGCCATCTTGGTTTACCAGCACCGGTCAGAATACCATCCGCCTCAAGTCCAGCAGCAATCTTATCCATACTGTAGCCTTCAAGGTACTCACGGTAGATTCGCTTTACAATTTCAGCCTGTTCCGGGTCAATCACAAGATTGCCATCTTCATCTTTTGTATAGCCTAGGAAACGGTTGTGGTTTACCTGTACCTGACCATTCTGGTAGCGGAACTGAAGTCCAAGCTTGACGTTTTGGCTTAGCGACTGTGATGCTTGCTGGGCCAGTTAAGCCATAATAGTAAGAAGAACTTCACCCTTGGCATCCATTGTATTAATGGACTCCTTTTCAAAGAATACGGGGATATTCTTTTCCTTGAGCTGTCTGATGTACTTAAGGCAGTCTAAGGTGTTTCTGGCAAATCGGCTGATTGATTTTGTGATAATCATGTCGATAGTGCCGGCCTCGCAATCTTCAATCAAACGGTTGAATTCTTCTCTGTTTTTTGTGTTGGTACCGGAAATACCATCATCGGCATATAGCCCGGCAAATTCCCATTCAGGGTTCTTCTTTATATATTCTGTGTAGTGCTCAACCTGAGCTTCATAACTTGTTGCCTGCTCATCGCTGTCAGTACTAACTCTACAGTACGCCGCGACTCGGAGCTTAGGCTTTGCATCCTGCTTGCGACCGATATTGCCGATTTGTCGTTTGGCAGGAATGACCATTACATTTCCCATCAAATAACCTCGCTTTCTATAAGCTGTATATGTACTCAGCCTGTTTTATTGGATTGTCGTAATCCTCTGTGATGTCTCCGAAGCGGAAGAGTATAGGGGCCTTCTTAACAGGCGTTTCTTTGAACTTATCATTGCGGCCAAGTTTCGCTGACCTTCGCTTTATTTCTCTGCCAGCAGCAGTGAAAGTCTTCTTATTGATGATGGCGGGGTAGAAGTCATCACCGAGATAATGATTGTTTTGCATTATGCGTTTGGAACCAGCGTGTAGTGCGTTGATTCCTGCTTCCTTGGCGGCGTTTGTAAGTGAAAGTCCACCAAGGTAATTCTTGTAAAGCTTTCGAATCTTAGCTGCAGTTTCTTCATCGATAACCGCTACGCCATTTTCTATGCCATAGCCAAGTGTTTTGCGTTGTTCATAGCCGGACGTTTATCGCTTTCCGGTACGAGAGTAGGTTTGCCTTGCGGCTTATCGATGTAGGCTGCAAGAAGTTCATCGAAGCGAGATTTACCTAAAAGCTTTTGCATGGCAGTGAAACCAAGAAGCTTCTTTTCGTAAGGGTCAAATCCAGCATCTGTAACAGCTTCTATAACTGCAGCTTCGTTTGAGTACTTACGGTTAGAACGACCTTCGACTAGCTTCCAGCCAGTCCATTCCTTACCGCTGATTGCCTGCTGAAGAGCATATTCCTTGATATCGGATGCCCAAGCCACAAGCTCATCAACACGAGATAAGATGACTTCAATTTCTGTATCCTCCAACAGCGGTGGAAGCTTGAAATCATGCTGTGTAAGCAGAAGATTGGCTTCAGCTCTGGCACGACATTCATGCTTGGCTTTACAGAAACCACACCATTCTCCACAAAGGAAGTTGCCATCACCGGCAAAGGCAAGTTCTGCAGTAGGTTTCAACACTTCATCGTCCCAAGCGTATAACTCTTCTTTGCTTAATACATAGGTAGAGATGTTCTGACGACGAGGCTGATAGATTGTCATGCTGACGTTATCAATGTCGTAGATGTCATCGAACAGTTCCAAGGCACCAAGGGCATAGCATTTCATCTGTGGATTATCTTCGGCTGATACAAGAACACCAAGTCCGTGCTTGTAATCAATGATGCGAAGGGTACCATCTGCAATGATGATGCAGTCGGCTGTACCGAAGCCCTGTTCAACCCAGCGAGAGAAATCTACTCTTTGTTCAATTAAGACTACAGGGTCAGCACAGGTTTCTTTGGCGGCTTCTACCTGTTCAAGGATGTAGGATGCATAACCATTGGCGCAGTCATCCATCTCCTCGCTGTACCATGTTAAGTTTTCAGTAGGGTCTGAAGCTTTCATGTTTAATGTTTTACGAAGCTTGTACTCGCAAAGCTCATGAGCATCAGTTCCTTCGGCAGCATAGTCGCTACCTTTGTCTTCGTAGGTTTCACATAACCTTGCTGAAGGCGGACAGTGAAGCCAGCGATGTGATGCTGAAGCGGATAAGACCGCATGTGCTTTACTTGCCATCGTCCAGTTCCACCGCATCCTTTAACAAGGATTCATAATGCTTAGGGTCTTCACCGGATAACTTCTTAGCTCCATATTTCTGAAGCAAAGTACGGATAGCAGCTGTGTATCCTGCACGGGACTTCTCTTCTAAGACAGCACGTACTTCTTCTAATGTAAGTTCCGGTTTCTTTTCTGTTTTAGCTTCTGCTACCGGAGTCGCATCAGCATCAGAGCTAACCAATTGGCTACTTCATTAGTAGCAGCGGCTGCATTGCGTAACTCTTCGATAGTCATAGCCATATCGCTCATTTTGCTCATGGTGAATTTCTCCTTCCTTTGATTGTCTTTGCTTTGCGAGGATTGTCATATTTCTCGCCATTCTTGCTGATACTTGACTAATTGCCTTAAGTACTGCAATCATTTCATCGTCGGTACCACCAGAATCGAAGTAGTGTTCTCTCATCGTCGTCACCTCCCATCTGTGTTAGTTGCAAGGCTTGTTGTTTCGTTCCTTACACTTTCCCACTGGAGAGAGGGCGACGATTTGAGCGGAGAAATTTCGAAAAAAGTTAAAATCCCTCTGACTATTTTTTGATGGACGGTCAGAGGGACGGGTTGCTACTTATATATTAATAGCCACGAACCTTATGAAGTTCGGTTCTGATTTTTTTCATCTGGTCGGCAAAGGTACGCTGTTTACGACCTAAGCGCTTTGCAATTTCTCTGTCGGAGATAGAGCAGTCGTCTTTCCAGTATTCGATAATCTTATCCGCGTCTGGGTCGAGTTCTCTTAAACGCTGGAAGAGCTGTTCTAATAAGATTCTGTCGTTGATGACTTCTTCCATTAAGTCAGGAGTAGCAAGTTCTTCTGATTTAAGAAGGGTGCTGCCATCTTCTGTGTTAGGAGCATCAAGTGAAAGAAGTCCATAACCTAAATGATGTTCACAATTCTCACAATCACCATCGCAGGCCCAGATAAACTGCTTAGGGCACTTGCAGCGATGATAGTACTGTTCCTTCTTACGGATGCGAGTTGCTTCGCGATAGAATTCCTGAAACTGCTGTTCAGCACAAGGAACCTTCTCCTTGAGTGAACGAATGTAGATAGATCTTTGACTCTGATTGTCTTTGTTTGCCATGTCTTTTACCTCCGTTGGCTTGAATTTCCAAGCGGAGTAAAGGAGCATGGCTGCCAGTATTCATGTTCATAGTTGGTCACCTCATGCGGAATGCTCCGCTTCTTAACTGGTGACCAGCTCGTTTGCTAAGCTGGCACTGTATTTACTTGTGAGACCTTTCTATCAATTGCAAATACACCACGTGGCCACGAAGATGGTGAATTGATAGTTGAGTCAGACAGTTTAACGTCGTGTCTGGGACGAGTTCTAATTAACTGTTATAAATATGCCAGATATCGAAACTAAAACCTCGGACATGGTTATGTCCTTTTTTTCAGGGGTAATTGAGTGAAAATAGATAATCAATTTTGAGAAACGTAAGAAGATACAAATAAAAAAGACCGGACACATATATGTCCGGCAGGGCGAAAAAATAATAAAAAATTTTTTTGAGTTTAGTTAATATAACGAAAATGATGTCAAATATCAACAAATATCAACAAACACCTTGTATTTCGACTTGGTTGTAAGTATAATATTAGATGGCGTATTGTAACTACGAGCTTCGAGAGGTAATGATATGGACAAAAATATAAATGATAAATGGATTAATATTGAAGAAGCCGCAGAGTACCTTGGCATTAAACCGGTTACGCTAAGAGGCTGGATACGTAACAATAAAGGAATTCCAGCTCATAAAATCGGAAAGCAGTGGAAGTTTAAGTGTTCTGAACTTGATGCATGGGTAAAGAGCGGAAAAAGTGCTATTGACTAAAGGCAGATTAATCTAAAGGAGAAACGGATTATGGCAGTAAAGAAAACGGAATTATACAGCTCACTTTGGGCGAGCTGCGATGCATTACGTGGTGGAATGGATGCATCACAATATAAAGATTACATACTGACTCTTTTGTTTATGAAGTATGTAACAGATAAATACAAAGGACAGAAATACGGAGATTTGACCGTTTTCGATAAAGCACATGACCCGAATTCTGACCCTGAAAAAAGAACCGGTTGTTCTTTCGATGATTTTATTGCGCTTAAAAATAAGAAGAATATTGGTGAAGGAATTGATAAAGTAATCGCTCGTCTTGCTGAAGTAAACGAAAGCTTGAAGGGTGTTATTGATATTGCTCATTTTAATGATGAGGCAAAAATAGGTAAAGACAAAGAAATGGTTGATAAGCTTACTAAACTTATTGCTATTTTCCAGCGCCCAGAATTAGATTTCTCAAGAAATAAAGCAGAAGGCGATGATATTATCGGTGATGCTTATGAGTACTTGATGAGAAACTTCGCTTCCGAAAGTGGTAAGAGCAAGGGACAGTTCTATACTCCAGCAGAAGTTTCTCGTATTCTTGCTAAAATTATAGGCATTGACAAATGTACAGACCATGATGCTACAGTATGCGACCCGGCATGTGGTAGTGGTTCGCTTTTGATTCGTGCTTTAGCTGAAGCACCATTCGAGATTTCTGGATATGGTCAGGAAAAAGATGGCTCAACAGCAGGTTTGGCAAAGATGAATGCAGTTCTTCATAATAAGGCTACAATCAAAATTATGGCAGGAAATACGTTCTCTGACCCTCAGTTTATAAAAGCTGATGACCCATCAGAACTTGAACGTTTCGATTATATCGTTGCAAATCCTCCATTCTCACTTAAGAACTGGTCAGATGGTTTAAAGGAATTTGGTAGATTCTCAGGTTATGGAGATACTCCACCTGAAAAGAATGGTGATTATGCGTGGTTAATGCATATCTTAAAAACTTTGAAGTCTACTGGAAAAGCGGCAGTAATCCTTCCTCATGGTGTGTTATTTAGAGGAAATGCTGAAGCTACCATCAGGAAGACAATTGTTGATAAAGGCTGGATTAAAGGAATTATCAGTCTTCCTCCGAACCTTTTCTATGGAACAGGTATACCAGCTTGTATCCTTGTAATTGATAAGGAAGGTGCAGAAAATCGTGCCGGTATCTTTATGATTGATGCAGGAAAAGGTTATGTGAAAGACGGAAGTAAAAACAGACTTCGTGAGCAGGATATTTATCGCATTGTTACAACTTTTAACGAGCAGATAACAACTGACCCTAAGTATGCGCGTTTTGTTCCGAATAAAGAAATTAAAGAAAAGAACGGATACAACTTGAGTATTTCTCGTTATATCGATTCTTCTGACCCGGAAGATATCCAGAACATTTATGCACATATTCATGGTGGCATTCCTGCAGCTGATATTGATGCATTAGAACGTTTCTGGTCTTCATTCCCTACGCTCAAATATGAGCTTCTTGATGTATTCAGCGAAGGATATTATAAGCTTAATGTTGCAGAGGATGTAATTCGCCAGACAACATATTCAAATGCAGAATTTGCTGCTTATGGAGAAATGATTGATGAAGCTTTTTCACATTGGAAAGATTACGCTGATACAAAACTTAAAACACTGGAATTGGGCGTATCTGCAAAGGAATTGATAGTTGAATTAGCTCAAGTTATTTTGAAGGAATTTGAAGGGCTTACCCTTATAAATAAATATGATGTATATCAGGTGCTTCTTGCTTACTGGAACGAAGTGCTTAGTGATGATGTGAGCATGATTGTCTCCGATGAGGCTGGTTACGGTGTTGCAAGAGAAACTGAAAACATCATGAAAGAAACAAAGAAAACCGATGCAGATGGCAACCCTGAACTTAAGGTTGCCGGTTGGGAAGGAAAACTGATACCGAAGGCTCTTATAATTTCAGAGCTTTTCCCAGAAGAGAAAAAAGCAATTGATGACCTTATGGAGATTGTCGCGGAAACGGATTCTCGTCTTATGTCTTTGATTGAGGAATCAGCTGAGGATTCTACGCTTTCAGAAGTTGCGGAAGGCGGAAAAGTTAAGAGTAAGGATATTCAGGAGAAGATGGATGATATTATGAGTCACGTTCATACTCCGCTGATTGATGGTCTTATCAAGTTGCAGAGTATGCTTCCTATGAAGAAGAAAGAGTACGTAGATTATATTAGCAACAATATCATCTTAGAAGTCGCTTATACAGACAAAGGTACTGTTACAAAAGCATCTGTTGCTTATGCATTGGCGATGGCACGTGCTGAAGCACCGATACCGGAAGCCTATGCAGATGATTACGCAGAACTGAAAGAAGCATTTGAACTCGCAAAGAAATCCGAAGAATCAACCAAGCTTATCAAAGAGATGGATAAAGAACTGGATGAAAAGGCAAGAGATAGATACGCTACTTTGACCGACGATGAAATCATTGAGTTACTTGTAAATAGAAAATGGTATTACACAATCGGCACTGGAATTAATGAATTATATGCAGCTATTTCTCATCAGCTTGCAGACCGAATTATAGAGCTTTCAAAACGTTATGAAAATACTCTTCCTGACCTTATGAAGCAAACAGCTGATTATGAGGCAAAAGTTAAGAGTCATCTGGAAAGGATGGGCTTCAAATGGTAAGAGAGATGAAACATACGGAAATTGGAGATATACCTGTAGATTGGGAACTTCAAACTTTTGAAGAAACGTTTCGAGTGTTGTCGAATAACACCTTGTCTCGTGAAAATCTTAATAATCGAGGTGGCGCAGTTAGAAATATTCATTATGGAGATATTCTAACGAAGTTCCCGGAAGTGTTAGATTATCGAGAAGAGGATATTCCATATATAAATGATTTGAGTTTATTGACTTCCTCAACTCAGCTGTTACAAGACGGAGATATTGTCATTGCGGACACTGCTGAGGATGATGCAGTAGGAAAAGTTACAGAGGTACAGAATATAGGAAATGGGAAACTTGTTGCTGGTCTGCATACTATTCCTTGTAGAGTAAAAAAAGGTGAATTTGCTCCGGGTTGGTTAGGTTATTACATGAATTCTCATTTGTTTCATGGGCAAGTTTTACCTTTTGTTACAGGGATTAAAGTATCTTCTATATCGAAAAGTGCTATTTCTGAAACGATTATTGCAATTCCACCAATCGAAGAGCAAAAAGCAATAATAAGAGCTTTAAGAGATGTGGATGCTTATTTATATCATTCCAATAATTTGGTTGTGAAGAAACTTGCTTTAAAAAATGGAATGATGCAAAAATTACTTAGCGGAGATATCAGAGTATCGGGATTTACAAAACCTTGGGAGTATAAAGCGTTAGGTAGTTTTAGAGAAATCACCTCGACAATTCGTGTTCATGAGAGTGATTGGAGAAATAATGGAATTCCTTTTTATCGTGCAAGAGAAATTGTTGCCTTGCATGATAATTTAGCAATTTCTCCTTTACATATAAGCGAAGAGCTATATATTCAAAACACGTTAAAATGTGGTGAAATATCGGAAGGAGATTTGTTGATAACCGGTGTTGGGACGATTGGAGTTCCATATGCCGTTGAGGCTAATGATAAATTCTATTTTAAAGATGGAAATATTATTTGGGCAAAGAAGGATAAGGATTCTGTAGGTAAGTTCTTATTTTACCAATTTGATTCGAGTTTTGTGAGAAAACAGATTGACGATATGGCAGGTATAGGTACTGTTGGAACTTACACAATAGAAGGTGCAAAAAAGACTGTAATTCCAATGCCGGAATATCAAGAGCAGAAAGAGATTGTTGATATATTAAATAGTATAAGCGGTGATATAATAAAACTTCAGTCAAAGATTCAAAAAATTAAAGGTATTAAATCAGGCATGATGAGCGGTTTGCTCTCAGGAAAGATTAGATTAGTATAAGGAGGAATTGCGCATGAGTATTGGCGAAAACGAAAGAGCTACCCAAGACCGTGTGGTAAGCTTCTTTAAGGATAGAGATATCCTTGATTATGAATACTTAGGCAACTTGAAAGATGTTGCAAATAAGAATATCCGTGAAGACCGTCTTCGTGCGTATTTGCGCCTTAGCGGTTATAGTCAGAAGCTGATTGATGGTGCTGTTACTGAATTGATAAAAGCTGCCGATGATATGACACATGGTTTATACGATGCAAATCATAAGGTTTATTCGCTTCTGAAATATGGTGCCAAAGTTAAGGAAACAGCTGAC
This sequence comes from Lactonifactor longoviformis, assembly GCF_042848515.1. Classification (GTDB taxonomy): domain Bacteria; phylum Bacillota; class Clostridia; order Lachnospirales; family Lachnospiraceae; genus Lactonifactor; species Lactonifactor longoviformis. The sequence continues at coordinate 1,530,558 of NZ_AP031453.1, forward strand.
GGAGCACCTAAAACTGTTTACTTTATGGATATTGAAACACCTACTAATAATGATTTTGCAATCGCAGAAGAAGTTACAGTAGTAGACCGTCAGGAAAAGAGACCAGACCTCGTAATCTATGTGAATGGTATTGCGATGGCTGTTATCGAACTGAAAAAGAGTAGTGTTTCTGTATCTAATGGTATTCGACAGAATTTGACAAACCAGAAGGATGGATTCATTGCCCCGTTCTTTACAACGATGCAGTTTTGCATGGCTGGTAACGAAACAGAAGGTTTGCGTTATGGAACAATTCTGACCGGTGAAAAATATTATCTGGAATGGAAACAGGACGGCTTCCGCGAAAATCAAGATGAGCGTGACCCGGAAGATGCTCGTATCATGGCTTACTGTGAAAGATTGGATAGCCTTCTTTTACAGCAAATCTATCAGATGTTTGATAAGAAGCGCTTTATTGACTTAGTTGAGAACTTTGTTGTTTATGATAAAGGAATCAAAAAAGTATGTCGTTACAATCAGTTCTACGGTATTAAGCGTACACAGAACAGATTAGCGAAGCAGCGTGGCGGTATTATCTGGCATACACAGGGCAGCGGTAAGACATTAACTATGGTCTGGCTTTCAAAATGGATTCTTGCAAACTGTGAAGATGAGAATCCTCGTGTACTTATCGTCACTGACCGAGATGAACTCGATGAGCAGATTGAAAAGACTTATATTGGCGTTGATGAAAAAATAACCAGAACAAAGAGCTGTGATGATTTGCTTAAAAAATTGAATTCTTATGATAGTTCACTTTTATGTTCATTGGTACATAAGTTTGGACGTCGTGGCGGAGAAGCTACTGATTCGGATTATGATAAGTACATTGACGAATTGAAAAAAGCACTTCCGGCAGATTTTGAAGCTAAAGGTAAAATCTTTGTTTTTGTTGACGAGTGTCATAGAACACAATCGGGTAAACTTCATGCTGCGATGCAGGCAATTATGCCAAATGCAATCTTTATTGGTTTTACCGGAACACCGTTATTAAAGAAAGATAAGAAAACAAGTATCGAAGTGTTTGGAACATATATCCATAGCTATAAGTACAATGAAGCTGTACGTGATGGCGTTGTTCTTGACTTAAGATATGAATACAGAGATATTCCACAGGACATTACTGCACATGACAGAATTGACCAGTGGTTTGATGTTAAGACCCGTACACTTTCAACCAGAGCTAAAGCTAAATTGAAAGAAAAATGGGCTAGTATGCAGAAGATTTATAGTTCCCGTTCTAGACTTGAGCGAGTAGCTTGGGATATTATTCAGGACTTTGATTTGAAGCCTCGTTTAATGGACGGAAATGGAAATGCAATTCTTGTTGCTGATTCAATTTATACAGCTTGCAAGTATTACGAAATTTTCCAGCAGCGTGGTTTTAAGAAATGCGCAATTATCTCTTCTTATACACCACAGGCTGGTGACTTGAGAACAGATACTGTAAGTGCAGATGATGAAACAGAGACTTTTGAAAAATACGAGATTTATCTTCGTATGTTAGGTTTCGACCCTGACAACCTTCCTGAAAAGGTCTCTATTCAGAAAAAGGTGGAAGATTTCGAGAAAGAAGTAAAGGAAAAGTTCATCAATGAGCCAGCAAATATGAAGTTGCTCATCGTAGTTGATAAGCTTCTTACTGGATTTGATGCACCACCTTGTACGTATCTCTACATTGATAAGAGTATGCAAGACCATGGACTCTTCCAAGCTATCTGTCGTGTAAACAGACTTGATGGAGACACCAAGGAGTTTGGTTACATTGTAGATTATAAGCAGCTTTTCGGTGATTTGAAGAATGCTATGGACAAATACACATCCGGTGCATTTGAAAATTACGCCCCTGAAGATGTTGATGGACTCATTAAAGACAGAGGTGATGAGGCTATTAAACATTTCAAAGATATTTACGAAGAGTTAGAAGAATTATGCGAGGGTGTCGAAGCTCCGAGAGAAGATTTACAGTATCTTCACTACTTCTGCGGCGTTTCCGGCATGAGCGAAGACATGGATGAAATCTATGCTCGCCTTCGTGAAAAATTATATAAACTCGTAAGCAGTTTAGTTCGTGCTTATGCTGAAGCAAAACAATATATGGTAGATGTTTGTTCTGCAACTGAACTTAATGCTTATGAAAATAAAGTGCATTTCTATATTGAGTTAAAACAAACTATCGGAAACAAGAGTGGCGATTTCCTTGATTTCAAAGCCTATGAACCTGATATGCGTAAACTCATTGATAATTATATTGTTGCTTCTGATAGTATTAAGATTGGCGAATTTGATGATTTAACATTGCTTGATTTTGTTGTTGACCAAGGAGAAACAATGACAGATGATGAGACTCCTTCTGGACAAAAAGAAGGTGCTGCAGAAGCAATCGAAAACAACATTCGTCGCAAGATGGTAGAGAAGGTTGCTGTCAATCCAAAATATTATGAAAAGATGTCAGCTATTCTGGACAAGCTGATTCAGGATAGGCAGCAAGGAGTTCTCTCATATAAAGAACTTCTTGAAGAGTACATCAAGTTAGCAAAAAATGTAGACCATCCGGAACAGAATGATGACTACCCAGAGAGTGTTAGAAAGAGTAAGGCAATGCAAGCCTTATATGATAATGTTGGTGGTGATGAAGCTCTTGCTATCAAGCTTCATAAAGCCGTTATGGGAAGCAAGATGAGTGGATTCCGTGGTGATTCTATTAAGGAAAATCGTATTAAAAGAGCGTTATTCGCTATTCTCAATGATGATGCAGAGGTTGAACGTCTCTTCAAAATTATTGAGAAACAGGAGGAATACTAATAGATGAGAATTGTGATTTCGGGCATACCGATTGATATTCAAAAAAAGAATATTAAAAACATGCATCTTCAGGTAAAACCACCTGATGGACATGTTGTGATTTCAGCGCCGGCATCTATGGATGACAAGGCTATCGAGGTGTATGCTCGAACTAATCTCAGCTGGGTAAAAAAGCAGATTGAAAAGTTCCAACAACAGCCTCGAAGCGCTAAGCGTCAATATGTTAGTGGCGAAACAATGTACATCTGGGGAAAGCAGTATTATTTAACCTTTATTCCGGATTCTCAAAAGAACAACTTTGAAATCCAAGGTGATAAAGTGCTGCTTTCCATGAGAGAAGATAGTACAGTAAGACAACGAGAAAACTATGTTCGTGAACAATATCGTTTGCTGTTAAAAAGTGAAATTGAGAGACTTCTTCCTAAATGGGAAACCATTACAGGGTTGAAGTGTGATTCATGGCAAACGAAATATATGGTTACACGTTGGGGAACATGCAACACTGATAAAAAGAAATTATGGTTCAATCTTCAGTTGGCTCAGAAGCCAATTGAATGTCTGGATTATGTTATTTTGCATGAATTGATTCATCTGAGGGAACGTACTCATAATTCCACTTTCATAGCTTATATGGATTTGTATATGAAAGATTGGCGGGCTATTAGGAAGCAGTTAAATGATTCGAAGCTGGACTATTATGATGCTCAAGATGAAAGCCCATTGCAGAAGCTAATAGACCAAAATCGTTATGATGAAATTAAAGATGCTGTATTAAGCCATTTAGCTACTGAAGTTAAAGAAAAACGAGCAACGTTATCCGATATCGAGATTCAGAATGTTGTTCATATTGAGCAGATTGAAGATGGAGCGATTGGATTTTCTGTAATCGTATCTTGCGATATCGAACATTCTGTATCAAAAAGTGGCAAGGTATCATTCACTGAAAGGTGGTTAATTGTACGTTGCAAAGTTCTTTTAGGAGTTGAGCTTAGCAATTTTGAAATTGTGCTTATTTCCGAATGTGAGCAGCAGGAAGATTCAGACAACGATAAATATTCTGGAGAGTTAGTTCCTATTATTTCTCGAAATTCGTTTGATGATGAAGCCACTAAGTTTTTGGAGAAATATTATCCTATTGCGCTTGAAGAGCCTGTGGCAGTTCCAATCAGAACTATCGCTGAGGATATGGGACTAATCATTACAGAGAAAGAACTCCTTTCTTCTGAATTAGATATTTTTGGATTAGTCGTTTTTGAGGACGGTAACGTTCGGGATAAAAATAAAAACATTGTTATCCGCAATGCAAAACGCGGAATGATTTTTATCGACCCTCGTGTGTATTTTGAGCGTACTTTAGGTACTGTAAATTTCACAGTTGCCCATGAATGCTTCCATTGGTTTAGACATCAGCCATACCATGCATTAATGAAGATGCTTGGTTCTGATGATGAACTAGGGAAAATTATTCAGTGTTCAATTGGTAGCAATGGCAAAGACACAGAAAAGTGGAAACCTATTGATTGGATGGAGTGGCAGGCTAATGGAGTGGCACCGCATATACTTATGCCAACCAAGACTGCAAAAGTAAAAATTGATGAGTTAATAAAAAAATATCAACTCACTTTTGATGGAACCGATGGCTATAGAATTGAAGAAATGATTTCAGAGCTTGCTGATTTCTATGGTTTATCGAAGCAAGCTGTAAAGATGCGTATTCGAGAGTTGGGTCACTCAAAAGTAGATGGTGCCTTTACATATGTCAATGGACAGTATGTTACTCCATTTACATTTGATGCATCAGCGCTATCTGATAATCAGTCATTTACTATTGCGTCTACAGATTTACTTAAAGCTTACTGCTTAAATAAAGATTTTAGAAAAGCGATTGATACTGGTAAGTTTGTTTATATCGAAGGTCACGTCTGTATAAATGATGAAAAATATATATATCGGTCAGACGGTCAAATCAATCTTACACAGTATGCTTTATCTCATATGGATGAGTGCTGTTTTGTGTTTGACATGGGATATAGCTACGAATCCAAGTATCAAGGACAAAAATACTATACTCAAATGATGTATAAAATTCCGGGCCAACCTAGTGCTCAGGAATACTCATTTGAAATGAATCATCATAACAAAACCTTATTATCACAGATTCAGGGTGCAAAAAAGAGTGCAGACGCTATGCGATTGTATCCGGGAGCTTTTTCTGAAACGTTAGTTCAACTAATGAAGGAAAGAAAATTGTCAAATAAAAAGTTGGCTGATTCGTCCTTGGTCGGTGAAAAGACAATTCAAAGATTGAGAAATAATGAAGAATACCCAACGACGGTACAAACTGTTATGGGATTGTGTTACGGATTAAAATTGTCAGTTCCTGAAGCAGAAATGCTAATCAGTAAGACGGACTTCAATATAAAACCGCCAACACCAAAAAATAATGCATACAGATGTGCGTTGAGTGCATGTGCTGAAACTAGTATTTATGTAATAAACGAAATGTTAGAGTCCTGCGGCTATGAACCGCTTGGAAGTTCTAGTGTCGATTGATAGGAGGTATTATTGTGCAATTTGAATGGATAGATTTTTATTCGGAGTTTGCTTCAAAACTCCTGTCATTCAAAAATGACCGTAAATCACTTATAAGTAAAATCAATGCAGTTTATGCTGCAATTGATATGTAAGTTCCTAAGTTGGAAAGCGGAGATGAAATAATAGATATTGACCCATTTACCGTATTTGGCCTTTTCAATAAAGGAATTACAAACGCAAACAGAATAGCCATCATTGGAAGCATTGCTAAAGAGTTTGGTGTTGAGGCTAAGATTCCGGACAACTTTGATGGTATCCCGGTTCTTAACAACTTAAAAGCAACATTCTATGGCTTTAAAGATGACAGAAAAGAAGACGACATTGATAACATCTGGAATGTTTTTGAAGCAGCACTTGCTTTGGCAGATGAAGATAATGAAGCTAATCGTCAGGAATTCTCAAAATGGTATGATTTGGTTCACGACCAGTTGTGTATTCGCTGGAATTTGACAATGGGCCTTTATTGGGTTCGCCCTTACAGCTTCATCAATTTGGATTCCAGAAACAGATGGTATCTCACTAATGTTGAAAATATGCCTGCTGAGTTTGTTGAGGCAGTAAAAACAAAAATCAACAAACTTCCAAAAGCAGCAGATTATTTGTTTGTAAAGGATTCTTGCACGACTGCTTTAAATGAAGGTTCTTATGATTATAAGAATTACCCAGAATTGTCCTATTATGCATGGATGATTTCTGAACAGGTAAATCAGGAAAAGGCGGCTGCAACTGGTAAAAAAGCTTCAAAAGCAGCATTCCTTCGTTGGTTTAAGCCTTTAATTCAGGCTTTACGTGACCTCGGCGGTTCAGCTACTCCTGCAGATGCTCGAAAGAAAATTATTGAAAATGAGAAATTATCAGATGAAGAAGTGAATGCAACAAGAGGTAAGAACAATGTAAATAAGTTCGAAAACGAAGTAGCGTTTGCTCATAACTATCTTGTTAGCGCAGGATATATTGATAAGAGTGTATATGGTGTATGGACATTAACTGAGGCCGGTAAAACTGTTGATATGACCGATGAGCTTGCATCAGATATCTTCAAAAAAGGCGTATCTGAAAATCAAAACAAGCGATACAGTGGTAGTTCAGCTTTGGCAGATGATGTTGTTGATACAGTTCATTATTGGATTTATTCTCCGGGCGAGAATTCTTCAATGTGGAGCGAATTCTACAAAGCTGGAATCATGGCAATTGGCTGGGGCGAAATCGGAGATTTAAAAGCTTTCGATTCTAAGGATGATATGAAAGCGAAAATGAAAGAGGTTATCGGCCCATCACTTTCATATAAGAATGCAGCACATGCTACATGGCAGTTTGCAAATGAGATGAAAGTTGGAGACATCATCTTTGTTAAAAAAGGCATGTATCAGTTGGTTGGACGAGGAGTCGTTACATCTGATTATGAGTATAACGATGAAAGAACTGATGAATACGCCAACTACAGAAAGGTAAACTGGACTCATAACGGAGAATGGCCACATCCGGGTCAGGCGGTTATGAAAACTCTTACTGACATTACCGCTTATACAGAGTATGTAGAAAAGCTTAATGCTTTGTTTGAAAATGAAGCAGAAGATGATGTTGAAGAAACTACGAAGAATTATCCTGTTTACACAGCGGAAGATTTCTTGGATGAAGTCTTCATGCCTGAAGAAGAATATTCCAGACTGGTTGGAAGCTTAAAAACGAAAAAGAACATCATTCTTCAAGGTGCACCGGGTGTTGGTAAGACCTTTACAGCGAAGAGACTTGCATATTCTGTAATGGGTGTTAAGGATATTAAACGAGTAATGATGGTTCAGTTCCATCAAAGTTATTCTTATGAAGACTTTATTATGTGATTCAGACCTTCTAATGCAGGCTTTGAGTTAAAGAAGGGTGCTTTCTATAATTTCTGCAAGAAAGCTGAAATTGATAGTGATAATGACTACTTCTTTATTATTGATGAAATCAACCGTGGAAATCTGAGTAAGATTTTTGGTGAACTGTTTATGCTTATTGAAAACGATAAGCGTGGTATTTCACTTCAGCTATTATATTCCGATGAGAAATTTGCAGTTCCAAAGAATGTCTATATTATTGGTATGATGAACACTGCTGATAGAAGTTTGGCGATGCTTGATTATGCTTTAAGACGTCGATTTGCTTTCTTTGAAATAAAACCGGGATTTGAAACCGATGGATTTAGAGAATACAGAATGGCTATTGATAACGAGAAATTTAACAAGCTTATCAATTGTGTAGAGAACCTCAATAATGCAATTTCTGCGGACGAGTCATTAGGTGATGTTTCTGTATCGGACATAGCTATTTCTGCAATTTATCAGCAGAGACTATTGATGAACAGAGTCTATCGGGCATCGTTGAATATGAGCTTATACCATTACTTAAAGAGTATTGGTTCGACGAGCCGTTAAAAGTAAAAGATTGGAGCAACAATTTAAGGAGCGCGATTAAGTGATACCTATACAGAATGTCTACTATATGCTGTCGTATGCTTTTCAGGTTTTGAATGAGCAAGGCTACAAAAATATAGCTACGGAACAATTTAATAATACCGCAGAGCTTATGGCAGCAATACTGGCAAAAGGTATAGCTGTCCAAATAAAGCGAGGTCTAGGGAAAGAATATATTCTTCAAACAGAACCTTTATCTGCGCTTCGTGGGAAAATAGATATTGCAGAGTCCATTAAGACGCAAACCATGCTAAAGAAACAGATGATTTGTACTTACGATGAGTTCTCTGTTAATGGAACGATGAACAGAATAATAAAATCAACAGTTGAGCTGTTACTTCGTTCTGATATTTCTAAGGCTCGTAAAAAAGAACTTAGAAAACTAATGGTTTATTTCGGGGACGTAGAACCGATAGACCTTTATACAGTTAAGTGGAATATTCAGTATAACCGAAATAATCAGACTTACAGATTGTTAATCTCTGTATGCTACTTGGTAGTAAAGGGACTGCTTCAAACAAATTCTGATGGAAGTACCCGTCTCATGGAGTTTGTGGATGAGCAACGCATGTGTAGGTTATATGAGAAGTTCATACTTGAATATTACAGAAAAGAGTATCCGGAAATTACTGCTAATGCATCACAGATACCTTGGCAACTTGATGACGGTATTGGAGCAATGCTTCCAGTGATGCAAACGGATATTATGCTAACCTACAAAGAGAAAGTACTTATCATAGATGCAAAGTACTATACTCATACAACACAGTCAAAGTTTGATACACACACTCTTCATTCTGGCAATCTTTATCAGATTTTTACTTATGTCAAGAATAAGGAAATTGAACTTGCTGCACAACCTCATGAAGTGTCCGGAATGCTTCTTTATGCAAAAACAGATGAAGCAGTCCTCCCTAACAACACTTACATGATGAGCGGTAATAAAATCAGTGTTAAGACTTTAGATTTGGACTGTGATTTTTCTGAGATTGCAAATCAGCTAAATAAGATAGTCGAATTGCACTTTGGAATAGAAGCGAGGTGTTAGAATGAGTCGAGGAATCGGAGCACATGCTAATCTCGTTTTAGTAGATGAGAACACCGTTATGTATGAATATGGTGGTTACAATTTGAATGAGCCTGAGTATAGGAATGAAAATCATATATATGATGGCATGATAACAATTGCTCGTGACTGCTTTGCTGAACCTGAGATTCATGAGAAATTGAAAAAGATGCCGAGTGAAAGAAAGAAACTAATCACAAAAAGAATTCCAGTTAGTGTGGATTATCCTCAGTTGATTAGTGATGGCAGAATTATTATTGAGAACTGTAGTAATTGCTGGCACTGTTCACCGGAATCGAATATTGATGTAATGGCACTACACATTCTTTTTTATCTGTTTAGACAGTACCAAGAAGAAGGCAAAATGCCGGAATACATCAGCTACAACGTGTAAAAACCAAGGTTGAGACGATGCCTTTTATGCGGAAACAGCTCTACGATGACCAATTTCCTAAAAGGCTAGTCCCGGCTTGAAACAGTGGCGGAAGATGAGCTGCTTATATATAGTAGCGGCTAGGAAAACTCGATATGTTCCCAACAACGAGTAGGGTTTAGATTGCGGATTGAATAAGGGTAAAATGTGCCGATTGATATGTTTCCGAGAACAATCGAAAATTGGCTCAAAATAGGGAGAAATGTTCCAATCTGGCGACATCAATCAGCACGTATCGAGCCATGTGGAGACGGTTCTGCTTCTCGTGCGGAAACCTTGATTCTATGCGGGGGTGCGGGATTATTTGGAGAAAATGGAGTTGTGTTTTTAAAGGAATAGAGATGGATAAGTTTCCGCAGATAGGGGGGACGGGGGGATTGAGTTATAATAAGACTAAGTTAGCAGAGACCTTATAAATAAAGGGTTTGCGTTGATTTGGTCTTATTTCATTTTACCAGAAATGGTGCAAAATTTATAGCCTGGGAATAGATTTTGTTGAAATAGGACTGGCGCAATCATTTGATGAGAGGCGTTCTGGCTGCTTAGTCCTTTTCTACACTTCCACAGGCTTTTCTATGCCTGAAGGCCGTAAGGCCAACAGTATACTGTAAAGAGTTATATATTTATGAGGACTAAGTTGGTTAGAGATTTCGTTAGATGACTTGGTCCTCTTTTTGTTTTGGAGGATGGTGCTATGAGATTAGTGATAATAGGTGCTGTATTGATATTGGCTGTTGTGGTGGCTGTCATCTTATACGGTAGTCTGATTGTGGCGAGCAGAGCTGATGGAGAAATGGATTGTTTCTTTAATCCTGATAAAAACAATGGAGACAAGAGAGGCAGGTAACAAAAATGGGCGGCGGAATATATAGCACAGGAAATGTCATTGTTGACGAATATGCAAAACTAAGTATCACTGGGAATATTATCCCGCAGATGTGGTATAGGACAGTTGTAAGAGACAGTGGAAAACCTAATTTAACAGCAATTGTAATTCTTGCAGATATCTGTTATTGGTATAAGCCTACAGAGATCAGGGATGAAAGTACAGGTCAGGCTATCGCTGTCAAGAAAAAATTCAAGTCTGATCTGTTACAGCGGAGTTATCAACAGATCAGTGAGCAATTTGGGATATCTAAAAAAGAGGCTACGAACGCTATCGTGTTTCTGGAAAAAATGGGTGTAGTCAGACGTGTGTTCCGCACGGTAACAATAAATGGTCTTGTGGTGAACAATGTGTTGTATCTGGAATTAGTCGTAAATAAATTACGTGAGATTACCTATCCGGAAAATAAGATGCAAAAGTCTGTCTCTATAGAAAGAGATAGGGGTAAGACAGAAAAATGTGGCATTGTCTCTGAAAAAACGGAGAGGGGACAGGTCAGTACAACAAAAGAGGGGGCTGTCCCTTTTGAAAGAGAGAGGGTATCACTTTCAGAAGGGAGACTATCCTCTTCAAATGTAGATACAAATACAGAGATTACAACAAAGATTACAAACAGAGATTATACCAATCCTATCATATCTTAACAGGCAACAGAAATTATGTTCAAATTTGTCTCCATGAAAGCCCTTTTTCAGCGACTTTCCTTTTCTATCTTCCAGCTTCAGCAGCCCTGTTATGGATAGAGCAGAACCAAATATTTGCAGTTACAGAAATATAAACTATTTTTACCTCCAGCATAGACTTATAGTATACAGTTCTTATGCATGTGGTTTCCTGTATGCATAAAAAAAGAAAGGATATGTATATGAATAATAGCAAGGATGGAAATTATCATAAAAATAGTTGCAATTGCTGCAATTGCGGATGCTGCCGTGGCCCGCAGGGCGAACCAGGTCCGAAGGGAGAACAGGGTCCCCAGGGCGAACCAGGTCCACAGGGCGAACAGGGTCCCCAGGGTCAACCAGGTCCACAGGGCGAACAGGGTCCCCAGGGTCAACCAGGTCCCCAAGGCGAACGAGGCCCTCAGGGAGAACGAGGGCTGCAAGGCGAACCAGGTCCTCAAGGGGAACAAGGTCTGCAAGGTGATGCCGGCCCGCAGGGCGAACAGGGTCCCCAAGGCGAACCAGGCCCCCAAGGCGAATCAGGCCCGCAGGGAGAACGGGGTCTGCAAGGCGAACCAGGTCCGCAGGGAGAACGGGGTCTGCAAGGCGAACCAGGTCCCCAAGGCGAACCAGGTCCTCAAGGCGAACAAGGCCCGCAGGGTGAATCTGGTCCGCAGGGAGAACAAGGCCCTGAGGGCACCTTTCATCCAGGAGATGTTTTGTTTTATATCAATGGTAATGGTGGTCCAATACCCATCCGATTTGGAGAGGAGTTAAACTTTATATCTCCTAATCTTAACATTAATATATTTGACAATCCAGCGACTGTAGAAATAGACGGAAAAGCAAGGGAAACTGCATTCGGCGGTATTTATTCCAACATGATGCAAACGTTTGCTTTTACTGCCATTGACCAGATTGAACAGGTGCAGCTTAACAATTTTATGCCTTCTTTTGATGTTGGGACAGTTACAAACGGACTGCAGATTTATTTTCCAGGCGAATATGAAATCAATTACATGATCCGTATCGCCCCAGTTGATGTGCCGGACCAGACAATTTCTGCGGGAGTACGGCAGAATGACACTTTTATCGATTCTACAATGCAATATAGCACATTATCTACAACGGAAGACACAATATTGCAGGGAAGCATCATTGAATACCTGAGCGGTCAGGTTGACTTGGCATTTTTGTCGACTGGTGCTGCAAGGTTCAATTTGTCCCAGCTTACAAACGCTGCGCTTACGGTGAAACGAATTTCACCATTTCTATAATAAGACGGTATAATAGTTTCCTCCCATTATAACAAATTGCAACACCATTGAGCATCATGATATTTTAGACTAAAGCAGGATACGGGTGAATACTGTAAAAATTAATATCACATCTGATTACCCGGGCAAAATATAAAGTTGTGTAATTACCGTGTATCGAAAGACCGCTAACTTCCAGTTATCCTTGAAAGTTAGCGGTTATGGAAATAAGTTTAGAAACTCAGCAGTAATTGCTTTTCTGTTCTGTGCCGTTTCTTCACGCCATGGTTGGTTACGTTAACATTATTGTCTGCAATAATCTGTCATAATTGTTCTTTTGCAATAGTTATAAAAAGCTCCTTCCTGAAAAAGAATTAGTTTCTCATACTTTTCAAGAAAGAGCTGTTTGTTTTAAAAGACGCAAACTATGTTACGCATCCGGTCCCTGTTGGAGCAGGGGCCGGCTTTTATGAAATTATTTGTTAAATACGAATGTAATATCTTTGCTTGACCAAAAGTCTGGAGAGACTTTAATTTCCATGGTACTCCATTCGGCAGGTACCTGATATGCAATTATTCCATTCATCTTCTTCCCGGCAGCAACAGAACCGTCAAGTTGATTTTTTCCTTCAGCTTCTGATACCTGTAAACCTAAAATATCTTGGTTTATTGAGTAATCATCGCAGTATGCTTCAAAACTGGCTATTGAACTGATAGCAATATCTTTTTCTGAATTATTCGTAATCTCGAACTCGCACAATAAAAATACATTACCCTCATCAGGTGTCGTAAACTCATTACCACTTGATTCAGTAGTGGATAACAGAGTGATCTGAATCCCTTTTTGTTCAGCTGTTTCTCCTATGGCAAATTCCGTTTTTTCCTTAGTTTCTTCGGATTTTGCGTCTCCTTTTCCAGCTGTCGCGTCTTTAACCTTGTCATCTTTTTTACCCAAAGCAGTTCCAATTACTCCTAGAATGGCAAGTACAACGATAACGATCAATGCGGTTTTAAGACAACTTCCCTTTTTCTTTTCTCTACTCACTTAAAACTCCTCCTCTTATTGAATAATATTTTTATTAAACGCCAAAGCGATTAATTCATTAAAAATGGATAGCAGTTACGTTATAGAGCAGCCCCAGATGAATCGACTCTTATTTAAATAACTTATGTATCTCCTTCTTTCACAAAGGATTCTCCCGATTTATTTTGTTTCGGACAAAAGTTGTATTAAATGCAATTTCTGTTCCTTAGACATGTTTTTCCCAGTTTTGATTATAAGCGTTTCAACATCGTCATAGGTTGGTTCATTTTTATTAATGACAGAATCATCGAAATCATTAAGAGTCAGGCCAAGTATTCCAGCAATGGATTTAAGGGTCTCTAACTTAGGATCTTTGGTAGCGCCACTGAGTATTTTATTTATAGTGCCAAGAGGTACACCAGATCTTTCTGCAAGTTCTGCATTTGTTAATCCCAATTTCTTTTTAAATTCAGCGATTTTTTCAAGACCCATTTTTTTGCCTCCTATGGTAATATTTTACCGTATAATATGAGAGGAGTCAATTAATAGTTATACTTAATGGTAAAAACGCACCTGTATTGACCGTTAAGTATAATATTGTTGTACATCTGCCAGTCGTTACCGGTTAAAATGGTATCCGGAATCTCGACAGCCGGCCTCCCCGCGGGAAATCCCAGAAGATCGATACCGCCTCTCGTCAAAGGTTTACAAATAAAAAAGGGAATGTTAATATTTTGATAGTACTTCAAAAGCAGATGAAGATGCCAGGAAAGATCAGAAGTAAAAGATAAAGGAAGCATATGAAAATAAAACAGGGTATTTCCAATTATGAAAAAATGAAAAACAATATGGCAGATGTATTCCTGCAATACGATCAGGAAGAGATGATCCGGAAGTTTGGACTGACGCAGGATAAAAACTATCTGTATATTTGCTGTCTGAACCGGCAATATCGTATCAGCCGTCTGAACGGGCAGGTAAGCTGGTCAGAGGATGCTTTTCAAACGGAAGGAGAGGCTGACTACAACGAAGCCATGACCTTATATGATGTGCTCTGCTGTTCCAAAGAGAACTGCCATCTTGCCTGTGAGTGGGTGAATGTGGGAAGTCTTTCTGCAGTACAGGGCGGCACATTGGCAAAAGGAAGCGATTTTTTTCAGGATGCCGGGAAGTATTTCGACGGGAAAAAGGATGCCTTGGCCCTTGCATGTGAAAGGCTTAAGGGAAGAAAGGTGGAAAAGGGGGATGTTGCCTATGAGCTCGACTTGTTTCCTTTTCTTCCGGTAGTTTTGAGGTTTTGGGAATCCGATGAAGAATTTCCCGCAAGTCTGCAAATTCTGGTGGATAGAAATATTCTTGATTATATGCATTATGAGACTCTTATGTTTGCTATTTCACATATGTTGAACCGATTACGAGATGAGATAAATAAAGTTTCGCCCTAAAGGATACAGAGATAAGACCGAATCGTTTAAAAAGAGGGATTTGCCGGACAAAGAACAAAGAATACCATCCGGCAAATCCCTTTATTTTGTTTGGCAAAACAAGTGCCAGACATTTTTTTCATATCCGGCTAACTGCTTTTATGGACGCTTCATCTCAAATGTAGTAAACTGAATTCAGCAGGAAATAGAATTTTGGAGGAATCGATTTGGGAAAAAAGACGGAACAGTCTCAAAAGGTATACAATGCCATGGCGTGGGAATATGACTCTGCGCCAGAAGGCAGTTACACAAGACCCCACAAAGAAGAGATAATTAAAAACGCTGTGCTCAGGGAAGGAGATACTATTCTGGACGTTGCCTGCGGCAATGGGCATTTGCTTGGGGAACTCTCCAAAAAGGAGAGAGTGCATGCTTTTGGAGTGGACATTTCAGAAAATATGATTGCGGCTGCCAGGGAAAGATACCCGGCCTGCACATTTGCAGTGGGGCCTTGTGCTCCTCTTGGTTTTGAAAACGAGAGCGTGGACGTCATTACAGTGTCCTGCGCATTCCATCATTTTGAGACGCCCCAGGTCTTTGTCAAGGAATGTGTGCGTGTATTGAAGAAGAACGGGAAAGTCTTTATTGCCGAACCATTTTTCCTTCCGGCAGTAAGGTGGATTGCCAATGCGGTGGTATTTCCATTTACCAAAACCGGAGACGTAAAGGTGTATAGCCAAAAAGAGCTGCATTTATTTTTGGAGTCGGCTGGTTTTTCTGATATTGAATCTTACATAACAGGTACAGTATTATTTCTTTCCGCAAGAAAATAAATCTGTAGTAAAAACTATAATGTTCGCGCCCGTGCCGAGCTGAAGGAGGCGTGCCAGGTGGCGTGGACGCAGGCGGGCGGCATTGAGTGACTGTATAAAATGTGAATGGAGAATATGTATATGGAAAAGAAGATGAGCTGCTGCGGTACGATATGTTCCGATTGTGAGTATTACCCGGCGGATTGCCCGGGATGCCGGGAGATCAAAGGCAAGGTATTCTGGCCGGAATATACGGGAGACTCCTGCTGTGATATTTATGAATGCTGTATCAACAAAAGGAAATACGAGCATTGTGGGAAATGTGGGGATTTGCCGTGCCGCCGCTATGAACGTGATGACCCAACAAAAACGAAGGAAGAGAATGAAGCCGATCACTTTATGCAGATAGAGAATTTAAAAAAATATAAGGAAGAATAGAGGAAAGATGGAGGCTGTTAAAGGGGCAGGTGACGCCCCTGTTTACCGATTATAAAAAATGATTGAAGGTATAGAGAACGTTAAATGGAGAGAAGGTGCAAGATTGATAAGATATGTAACAAAGAGTGATGAAAGACAAATAGTGTCGATGATGGAACTGGTAAAAGATGATTTTGCCGGTTATAAAGAAAAGGAATTTTTACAGGCAGTGCACAATGCTGTTAGTAATGAGGAAGCTATTATGGAAGAGGAAGACGGGAGAATAGCAGGGCTGCTTATATGCGCAAAAGAAACAAAAGAACTGTCCTTCCTTGCTGTGCATCCAGAGTATCGTAAAAAGGGTGTGGCTAAAAGATTGATTATGAAAATGGCTGAATGGTTTACTTTCGGAGATATCATTTCTGTAGTTACCTTCCGGGAGGGGGACCCGAAAGGCATACCTGCCAGAGCATGTTATCATGCCTGCGGATTTGTGGATGATGAAAAATTGATAGTATTTGATTATCCCTGTCAGAGACTAGTCCTGCGGTTATAAGAGGAAAAAGAAAGATATGAGATGGAACTATAAACATACACAAGAGTACTTAGATATATTTTAGAATGTACCATAGATGCGGGGGGATATTATGTCAAAGGGACTTTTAGACGTACTGTTAGACAGTATATTTGATGCAGACTGGGTGGGACGGCGTGGAGAGAAATTGACAGAGAGGGAGCTTAACTTAGTGAGGCTGCTAGGCCGAAAGGGTCAGGTACTTCGCAATATATATGTACCGAGGGATAATGGCGAGACATCGGAGATCGATGTAGTCTTTATTACGCAAAAGGGAATCTTCGTCATAGAGAGTAAAAATTATTCAGGCTGGATTTTTGGGGATGAGAAAGATACTTATTGGACAGCCATGCTGCCGAATCGGGAAAAAAACCGATTTTATAATCCTATTAAGCAGAATCGAACGCATATCAAGTGGCTTGGACAATACCTTGGGGAGGATATTCCACTATTTTCTATTGTAGTATTTTCGGAGCGATGCGAACTAAAAAAGGTTACGGTAGAGAGTTCGGATATCCGTGTTATCAAAAGGGATCGGCTATATGCAGCGGTGAGGGATATTTGGGATCATGCAAATGACGCAGCAGACGAGACTAAGGTGGAAGCTTTGTATGATATGCTGGAAGTATTGACCCATGCGGATCAGGCGGTTAAGGCGGCTCATATAGAGCGCATTCACAAAAAGTATAACAGGACAGAGCAGCAGGACACTTCTCTCATCTGCCCCCGCTGCGGAAGTGCCCTTGTTTTTCGTCAGGCAAAAAAGGGCGTGAATGCCGGTCGTGGATTCTATGGCTGCTCCAAGTATCCGAAATGCAGGTACATACGGAACATCGAAGAGACATAAGGACGTGATATCATTAAAACAAAGGATAAAGAGGAGAAATTATGTTTAACAAGATTCTGTTGAAAAAGGCGCTTGCCGGGTACAAGAAGGAATTTGTGCAGAAGCAGTGGCCGGAGGAAAAATATAAATGGGAAGCGGTTAAGTGTTTTCAGATGAATTGGGATGTCAATGCAGATGATTTTGCACAGATGCTCAGGAAGGCTCTGTCACAAACGAGGGCGTAATTTTTTCTGTGTCTGAAAATGTGTTGGATTTCTTGAATTGAGTTAGATATGTATGGGTTTTCCTGTCGGAAACAAACTTTTTATAATGTCGAATTACTTCTTCACTTACAGTATGTCCAATTTAATAAATCTTATACTATTTTATTTATTTTTTTGCACACCAACTAAGGTACCCATAAATCATTTTTTTATGTGGGCTCTGCCCACACCCGCCCTCTGGAATAAGAAGGAAAAAAACGTCTATACTATAGGTACCGACGGAAAAAGAATAGAGGATACCGGCTGATTCGGCTTACGAACTGTCAGCCGGTATTTTTCTGTCCTTTAGAGATATTGGTTGATACGGTCGCCATAAAGGATTACTAGCTGGCCTAAGACCAAATCCCAATTTCGGTACCGCTGTGTCCATTTCTTTTTGACATTCTGTGTGGTCAGATAGAGCATCTTTTCCAAAGAGCTGTCCGTCGGAAAAGAACTTTTCGTTTTTGTTGCTTTCCGGAATTGCCGGTTCACCCCTTCAATTATATTTGTCGTGTACATAATTCTGCGGATATCATCACTGAACTGGAAGAACGGGCTTACCACATCCCAATTCTGTTCCCAGCTGCTAATGGCATAAGGGTATTTTTTGCCCCAGACTTCTTTCACCCCTTCGAGTTCTGAGAGTGCTGCTTCTTCGGTTGAGGCTTTATAGACCGCCTTAAAATCGGATGCAAATTTTTTGATGTCTTTATAGGATACATACTTAAATGAATTACGCAGCATATGAATGATGCAGCGCTGCACCTGTGCATCCGGATATACGGCATTTATGGCTTCCTTAAAGCCAGCAAGGCCATCTACGCAGAAGAACAGCACCTCTCTTACTCCCCGGTTCTTTAAGTCGTTAAGCATTCCGAGCCAGAACTTGGAGGACTCATTGGCTCCGATGGTAATACTTAGAATATCCTTATTCCCATCCAGTGTCACGCCAAGGACAACATAGGCGGCCCGGTTGATAATTCTCCCATCCTCCCGTATTTTATAGTGGATTGCGTCCATAAAGATAAAGGGATAGACGGGCTCAAGCGGCCTGGACTGCCATTCCTTCACTTCCGGCAAAACCTTGTCAGTAATTTTACTGACCATGTCTGCGGACAATTCAATTCCATACAAGTCCTGTAACTGGTCATGGATATCCCGGGTGGTCATTCCCCTGGCATAAAGTGAGATGACTTTTTCTTCTATACCGGAAATATCCCGTTGGTATTTGGGTATGATTTTTGGCTCAAACTCCCCCGTCCGGTCACGGGGGATATCCACTGGGAACTCACCATACTGGCTTTTGACCGTCTTTGGGGAATACCCATTCCGTTTGTTTTCGGATGCCATATCCTGCTTATTATTTTTGGTGTAGCCGATGGAGGCATCCATCTCAGCCTCTAAAAGCTCCTGCAGCATATCTTTGAAGCTGTCTTTGAAGAGGGTGTAGATGTCCCCCACACTGTTAATGTCATTCTCTGCAATAATTTGTCGTAATTGTTCCTTTGCTATAGCCATAAAAAGCTCCTTCCTGAAAAAGAATTATTTTATCTAATTCTTTCCAAGAAAGAGCCATTTGTTTCCATAGACACAACTTATATTACATTACCTAGAAATTATTTATTGTTTTTCTCAGCCTCCGCCATTTTCATAGCGCGTACTTTTAAGGGAAGACCAAACAGGGTGATAAAACCGCTGGCATCGTTGTGATCGTATAGCTCACCTGTGGTGAAGGAAGCTAAAGATTCACTGTACAGGCTGTACGGTGAGGTGGTTCCGGCTTTGATGATATTTCCTTTGTAAAGCTTAAACTTAACTTCACCGGTTACATATTCCTGGGTAGACTCTACAAATGCCTGGATTGCCTCGCGCAGAGGAGTGAACCATTTACCTTCATATACGATCTGGGCAAATTTATTTCCCAGGTCCTTTTTCGTCTCCATGGTTGCCCGATCTAATACAAGCTCTTCCAGCTGCTGATGAGCTTCCATCAGAATCGTTCCTCCGGGAGTTTCATAGACGCCCCGGGATTTCATTCCAACCACACGGTTTTCTACAATGTCTACGATTCCGATTCCATGCTTTCCGCCCAGTTCGTTCAGTTTGGTAATAATCTCGGAAACTTTTAGTTTTTCTCCGTTTAAGCTCACAGGCACTCCTTTTTCAAAGGTCATGGTTACATATTCCCCTTCCTCGGGAGCTTGTTCAGGAGTAACCCCAAGTACCAGCAGATGCTCATAGTTAGGCTCGTTGGCAGGATCCTCAAGCTCTAAACCTTCATGACTGATATGCCATAGGTTTCGGTCCCTGCTGTAGCTGCTGTCTGCAGAGAAAGGCAGATCAATGCCGTGCTGTTTACAGTATTCAATTTCGTCTTCCCTTGACTGCATAGTCCAGACATCTGTCATTCTCCAGGGAGCGATTATTTTAAGATCAGGGGCAAGTGCCTTGATTCCCAGTTCAAAACGGATCTGATCGTTTCCTTTGCCGGTGGCTCCATGGCAGATGGCAGTTGCCCCTTCCTTTCTGGCAATTTCCACCAGACGTTTGGCGATAACTGGCCGCGCCATGGAAGTGCCCAGCAAATATTTGTTTTCATAGACTGAGTTCGCCTGTACGCAGGGTACAATATAGTCATCACAGAATTCGTCTATTACATTTTCTATGTAAAGCTTGGATGCCCCCGAAAGCTTGGCTCTTTCATCCAGTCCGTCTAATTCGTTGCCCTGTCCGCAGTCTATGCAACAGCATACAACATCATAGTCAAAGTTCTCTTTTAACCAGGGAATGATCGCTGTGGTGTCCAATCCGCCGGAATATGCTAAAATTACCTTTTCTTTCATGCTTATATCCTCCTAAAATTATACGGCCGTCTTTTGTGCGTGCCTTATACTAATGGTTAATATACATCATTTGTTATAATTATGCAAGTGCAAATAGCAAAAATGGTGAATTTTTTTATACCGGGTATCTGCAGGAACCTTTATAACAGAGGAAATTTAAGCGGACTCTTCTATATTAATGAAAAAACAGAAAAAAGGTTGCATAATATACAATGATAATGTATAATTATGCAAATAAAAAGAAAGCGACCACAGTTCTCACATCACTGTTCTGCGAAGTGTTCTGCCGGGCAAAACTGAATATCATATCTTGAAAAGCCCGGAGAAGTATTATATCATTAAGAATGAGTAAGCAGGACTACTGTAAAAAAATAGAAAGAAATGAGGGAAAATCAATGATTAAAGCAGGAATCATCGGATCTACCGGCTATGCGGGGTCAGAGCTGGTACGTCTGTTGCAGGGACATAAAGAGACAGAGATTACATGGTATGGATCCAGAAGCTACATAGACAAAAAATACAGTGAAGTTTATCAGAATATGTTTCAAATTGTAGATGATGTATGTATGGATGATAATATGGAAGCATTGGCAGAACAGGTAGATGTGATTTTTACCGCTACCCCCCAGGGATTCTGTGCATCTATGCTGGATGAGAAGATGCTGGAAAAAGTTAAAATTGTAGATCTGAGTGCAGATTTCCGGATTAAGGATGTAGCAACCTATGAGGAGTGGTATAAGATAGAGCATAAATCCCCCCAGTTTATAGAGGAGGCGGTGTACGGGCTGTGTGAAATTAACAGAGAGAAGGTAAAGAAGGCCAGACTGGTAGCTAATCCGGGGTGCTACACGACCTGCAGTATTCTTACGGTGTATCCTTTGGTAAAAGAAGGGATCATTGACCCCAATACCATTATCATAGACGCTAAGTCTGGTACCTCCGGAGCAGGAAGAGGGGCGAAAGTAGATAACCTTTTCTGTGAGGTGAATGAAAATATGAAGGCATATGGGGTGGCTACCCACCGTCATACGCCGGAGATTGAAGAGCAGCTAGGATACGCGGCCGGGGAAAAAATTAAGATCAATTTTACTCCTCATCTGGTGCCCATGAACAGGGGAATTCTGGCTACTGCCTATGCTGGACTGAAGAAGGACGTCTCGTATGAGGACGTAAAGGCAGCTTATGATAAGTATTATGCCGGGGAGAAGTTTGTGCGGGTACTGGATAAGGATATATATCCCCAGACGAAGTGGGTAGAAGGCAGTAATTACGTGGATATTAACTTTAAGATTGATGCCAGAACGAACCGTATCATAATGATGGGTGCTCTGGACAATCTGGTGAAGGGAGCAGCCGGTCAGGCGGTACAGAATATGAACCTGCTATTTGGATTTGAAGAATGGGAAGGTCTGGATTTGGTTCCCATGTTTCCATAAAAACACAGAACAATAAGAGAAAGGAAGAGTGAATCATGAAGGTATTTGAGGGAGGAGTAACCGCTCCTCAGGGATTTCAGGCGGCTGGCCTTGCAGCAGGCATTAAAAAGGAAAATACAAAAGATATGGCTATGATTTACAGTATTGTGCCATGTAAAGCAGCGGGGACATTTACTACGAATGTGGTGAAGGCAGCTCCGGTAAAATGGGATCAGAAAATTGTGGCCGAGGAGCCTTTTGCTCAGGCAGTAGTGTGCAACAGCGGAATTGCCAATGCCTGCACAGGGGAGGAAGGCTATGGATACTGCAGACAAACTGCTGCAGCTGCAGGTGAAGCACTTCATATACCTGCAGAGTCGGTGTTGGTTGCCTCTACGGGAGTCATAGGGAAACAGCTCCCCATGGATATTCTGGCACAGGGAGTAAAGGACATGGTTCCGCTGCTCTCTCCAAGCAGAAAGGCCGGCTCTCTGGCTGCCCAGTCTATATTGACAACAGACACTGTGAAAAAGGAGATTGCCGTGGAAGTGGAGATCGGCGGTCAAAAAGTAACCATTGGGGGAATGTGCAAGGGTTCGGGTATGATACATCCGAATATGTGTACTATGCTGAGCTTTATTATGACTGATGTGGAGATCAGCAAGGAACTGCTCCAGGAGGCTTTGAGCGACAGTGTAAAGGACACCTATAATATGATCTCTGTAGATGGAGATACATCAACAAATGATACGGTACTGCTAATGGCAAACGGTCTTGCCTGCAACCTGGAAATCAAAGAAAAAAATCAGGATTATGTAATCTTTAAAGAGGCACTTGACTATGTCAATACCTATCTGGCAAAGGCAATTGCGGGAGACGGAGAGGGTGCAACCGCATTGTTTGAGGTCAGGGTGACAGGTGCCCAGAGCAAGGAGCAGGCGGTTATACTGAGCAAATCAATTGTCACCTCCAGTTTGACAAAGGCGGCGATCTATGGTCATGATGCCAACTGGGGAAGAATTCTCTGTGCCATGGGGTACTCCGGCGCACAGTTTGATCCGGAAAAAGTGGATTTGTTTTTTGAAAGCTCGGCCGGCAGAATCCAGATCATTGAGAACGGCGTTGCCGTAGATTACAGCGAAGATGAGGCAACGAAAATCCTCTCAGAAAAGGCAGTTACAGCAATTGCTGATGTAAAGATGGGAGATGCTTCTGCCACTGCATGGGGCTGTGATCTGACCTATGATTATATTAAGATTAACGCAGATTACAGATCTTGACCTGCGTCAGATTCTGAACGGTGCATATGAAAAAATCAGGCCGGGAAGAGAGTAAAGCATGGCTGGGTCAAAAGGACAGATAGGGAGGATATATAACATGGACAATATGGAATTATGGCTGCACAAAGCGCAGGTGCTGATCGAGGCACTTCCATATATTCAGCACTTTAACGGTGCAAAGATTGTAGTAAAGTACGGCGGGAGCGCCATGACAGACAATGCGTTGAAAAAGAATGTGATTAAGGATGTGGCACTTCTGAAGCTGGTTGGATTTAAGCCAATCATTGTGCACGGAGGCGGAAAGGAGATCAGTAAATGGGTAAAACTCTCCGGTATGACACCTGAATTTGTCAACGGGCTGAGAGTCACAGATACAAAGACCATGGAAATAGCTGAGATGGTTTTGGGAAAGGTAAACAAAAATCTGGTTCAGTATATGGAAAGTGTAGGGGTGAAGGCGGCCGGGATCAGCGGGAAAGACGGGAATACCCTTACCGTAAAGAAAAAAATGTCCGCAGGGAAGGATATTGGCTACGTAGGTGAGGTGACAAATGTAAATACAGATTTGATAGATACTTTGATTGAAAATGATTTTGTCCCCGTTATCTGCCCTATTGGAATGGACGATAACTATGAATCCTATAATATCAATGCGGATGACGCAGCCTGTGCCATTGCCACTGCGGAACATGCACAGAAGCTGGCTTTTTTAACAGATATAGAGGGGGTATACAGGGATCCCCTGGATCAGTCGACTCTGATCTCCGAACTTACGGTAGCTGAGGCAGAAGAATTTCTGGCATCCGGTCATGTGGGCGGGGGAATGCTTCCCAAGCTGCAGAACTGTATTGATGCTATTAAACAGGGAGTTTCCAGGGTGCATATTCTGGATGGCCGCATTGAGCATTGTCTCCTGCTGGAGTTCTTTACTGACAGGGGAATTGGTACCGCTATTTTAGGCGATGGAGAAAGCAGGTATTTTAATGAGTAATAATACATATATAGAGCAGGCAGAACAGGTGATTTTGCATACCTATAACCGGTTTCAGACGGTTCTGGACAGAGGAGAAGGCGTCCGTCTATACGATGTGCAAGGCAAGGAGTATCTGGATTTTGGAGCAGGGATTGCAGTATTTGCGCTTGGCTACGGGCATCCGGGATATAATAACGCGTTAAAAGCACAGATTGATAAGCTTATCCATACCTCCAATTTATATTATAATGTACCTGCCATTGAGGCGGCCGGCAAACTGTGTGAGGCCAGCGGACTGAGTAAAGTGTTCTTTACTAACAGCGGCACTGAGGCCATTGAGGGCGCCATCAAGGCAGCGAGAAAATATGCATACCTTAAGGATGGAAGGACGGATCACGAGATCATTGCTATGCATCATTCCTTCCATGGCAGAAGCCTGGGAGCTTTGTCAGTGACAGGAAATACCCATTACCAGGAGCCCTTCAAACCCCTGATCGGCGGGGTAAAGTTTGCCCGGTTCAATGATTTGGAAAGCGTAAAAGCACTGATTACAGACAAGACCTGTGCAATTATCCTGGAAACTGTTCAGGGAGAAGGCGGGATTTATCCTGCAGAACCAGAGTTCCTGAAAGCTATCCGTTCCATCTGTGACGAAAAGGATATACTCCTGATTCTGGATGAAATCCAGTGCGGGATGGGAAGAACGGGGCGCATGTTTGCCTATCAGTCTTACGGTATAGAACCGGATATCATGACATGCGCAAAAGCCCTGGGATGCGGTGTTCCGGTAGGGGCCTTTGTTCTGAATAAGAAGACAGCAGATGCCTCTCTGGTTCCCGGCGATCACGGCACTACTTACGGGGGCAATCCCTTGGCCTGCACAGCAGTGAGCAAGGTATTTGATGTGTTCCGGGAAGAGAAAATTGTGGAACACGTAAATGAGATCGCACCTTATCTGGAGAAGAAACTGGATGAGCTGGTGGAAAAATATGATTTCTTCACGGAAAGGCGGGGAAAAGGCCTTATGCAGGGAGTCGTAGTCACCGGCCGTCCTGTGGGCGAGATTGTCAGCAGGGCATTGAAACAGGGACTGATTATCATTTCGGCAGGGACCGATGTGCTGCGATTTGTTCCTCCCCTTGTCATTGAGGCGGAGGATGTGGATGAGATGGTGAGAAGGTTGGAAATGAGTTTGTGATTTTGGATTTAACTTCCTAAGCTTGAGACTGCCCAGTCGGAAGGTGTGGGGGGGAGGGGGACTTAAGTTCCGGGGACACCTCCGTCGCGAAGAGAGTCTAAGACAAAACCGGAATCCCCGCCGGAGCACCGTTCGTATGTGCAAAGAATGCTTTATGTGCATTCTCTGCCCATGCTCACTTTTTTTCGGCCTGGACTGCCGAAAAAATCTCCAGCGAGAATCCCGTTTTTGCCTAAGACTCTCTAATCACTCCTGCGGAATCGTCCGCGGAACTTAAGCCTCCCTCCCGCCCGAACCAGCCAGCCCGCCGCCGCGGGATTCCTCTCACCTGGGTATAGGAAAGTTCCAGAGGGTAAATTTATCAGAAGGGGAATGATATTATTCACATAGGATATGACTGTAAAATTGTCAGATAGAATATAGCTGTAATGTAGCCAGAAAGTATGGAAGTGATAACGGTAACAGGTTTGGATGTTTATCCAAAAATCAAGCGATCATAAATGATGAATAATATGAAAAGTGTACAACGTTCGACCTTCCCTACCCGTTTTCCGTGAATGTGAAGTGAGTCTCTGTCAGGATATAGAAGGGAACACCGGGGAGACAGGGCCAGGCCAGGGGCCGGGGTATAAGGGCAGGTCAGGGAGGTCAAGCGAACGGAGCCTCGAGCTGACCTGCCCTTATACCCCGGCCCCTGGCCTGGCCCTGTCTCCCCGGTGTTCCCTTCTATATCCGTCTGTCTGCAACGCCTCGCTCCCCGAATGCATAACCCCGAACTTCACATACACAAAACTATTACACAAAACTATAATTTACGAATAAACCTCACGATTCTGCACAACCTAAGAAAAATATAAAAAAATGGAGGTTGCATCTATGTGGGGTATTATAGTTGCGCTTATATCTGGGGCTTTGATGAGTGTACAAGGAGTATTTAATACAGAGCTTACAAAACAGACAAGTCTTTGGGTATCTACAGGGTGGGTACAGCTGTCGGCGTTTGTAGTATGTGTGGGGGCCTGGCTCTTTACCGGAAGGGAGAAGGTGATGGCATTAGCCCAGGTGGATCACAAATACATTCTGTTGGGAGGGGTAATTGGTGCATTTATTACCGTTACCGTGATTCAGAGTATGAGTTCTCTGGGACCGGCGAAAGCAGCGATGCTGATTGTAATTGCTCAGCTTGGAATTGCATATGTGATTGAACTGTTTGGGATGTTTGGCGTAGACAAACAGCCCTTTGAATGGAGAAAGCTTTTTGGTATGCTGATCGCCATTGGAGGCATTGTTCTCTTTAAATGGCAGAAATAAAATCGCAAATTTCAGATTCTGTATTGTAATCACCTGGCAAATTCGCTACAATAAAGATAGCTGTGCATGATGTGGGACCTTATAGCGGAATACGCTGTAAAGGAGATATGCATATGTTAAGTAATAAAATATTACCAATATACTTTTTGGTATTATTGTGGCTGTTATGCCAGGTATTATGTGCCTGTGGACAAAAAGCGCCGGAAGTGCAGTTTGGACACGCCGAAGAGGAGGGCGTCCGGGGAGAGGATGGGCAGGATAACTCCCAGACAGAGACAAAAGAACAATCAAAAGAAGCAGAAGAAAAGCCGCCTGAGATCTGTATCTATATATGCGGAGCTGTAAACCAGCCGGGTGTGTATCATCTGAATGCGGGAGCGCGTGTCTATGAGGCTGTAAGTGCAGCGGGAGGATTTACGGAAGACGCGGACGAAACGTATGTAAATCAGGCAGCTGCCATGGAAGATGGAACGCAGATTCGGATCTACACCAGAGAAGAAGCACAGGAAAAAAGAGACCATGGGGAAGAAATTCCTCAGGCAGAAGAACGTCCGGATAATCCTTCGGGAGATGGAAAGGTGAATCTGAATACAGCTACTGCTGAAGAACTTCAGACACTTCCGGGAATCGGGGAAGTAAAAGCCTCATCCATCATAGAGTACAGGGAAACTCACGGCAGATTTACCTCTATTGAGGAGCTGCAGGAAATTTCAGGGATAAAGGGCAAGGTTTTTCAGAAAATTGCGGATTTGATTACCATTTAATATGAGGAGAAAATAATGAGTAAAAAGGTATTAGTCGTTGATGATGAAAAACTGATTGTAAAGGGAATCCGTTTCAGCCTGGAACAGGATGGTATGAGTGTTGAGTGCGCGTACGACGGAGAAGAGGCTTTGAATATGGCAAAGGATAACGAATATGATATAATTTTGCTGGATATTATGCTGCCTAAGCTGACGGGCCTGGAGGTATGCCAGCAAATCCGTGAGTTCTCCAATGTCCCAATCGTTATGCTTACCGCCAAAGGTGAGGATATGGACAAGATTCTGGGGCTGGAGTATGGTGCGGATGATTATATTACAAAGCCCTTTAATATTCTGGAAGTAAAAGCCAGGATTAAAGCAATCATGCGCCGTACCAAAAAGCAGGAACAGGAAGATGAAAAGTCAAAAATGATTACGGTTGGGGAACTAAAGCTGGACTGTGAGGGTAGACGTGTTTTTATCAGCGGAAAGGAAATTAATCTTACAGCCAAAGAGTTTGATGTCCTTGAGCTGCTGGTGCATAATCCTAACAAGGTTTACAGCCGGGAAAGCCTTTTGAATATAGTGTGGGGATATGAATATCCCGGAGATGTCAGAACCGTGGATGTACATATCAGAAGACTTCGTGAAAAAATCGAAGAAAATCCAAGTGAACCAAGATATGTCCATACCAAATGGGGTGTTGGATATTATTTCCAAGTATCGTAAAAAGTGAGTATCTGGATGGCCCTGAAGCAGTTTGCATCAGGGCTGTTCTGAGTAAAGGGGAGTCGATAGCTATAATCAATTTAAAAAGAAAGTTTACATTTTTTAAAAGTCTCAGATTCCGGATTATGATTATCCTGGTCGTAATCGGTATAGTCCCCAGCGTGATTATTGAAAACGGACTTGTAAAAAGCTATGAAAACCGGGCTGTGTCGCTGCGAAGTATCAATGTTAAAAATCAGTGCGATATTCTGTGCAATCAGCTGGCCAGTGAAGATTATCTGAATCACACGGATTCAGAGGTAAGCAACAGTGCTATGTCAATGTTGTCCACCGTTTACAGCGGCAGGATTCTGGTAATTAATGATGAGTTTAAGATTATTAAAGATACGTATAATCTGGACGAGGGGAAATATGCGTTATCAGAGGAAGTGATTGACTGCTTCAACGGCAATAATACCACTCACTATGACAACAAGAACGCCTATATTGAGCTGACCTCTCCCATACAGAATCTTGAGACGAAAAAGGTGATGGGTGTGATGCTTATCAGCAGTTCTACCAGTGAGATTGAGGGAAACATTGATGTACTTGAGCAGAAGGGGGCACTTCTCCTTTTGGTAATCTGTATTCTGGTCCTGGTTTTTGGCTATATTCTGGCGGGAATTCTGGTAAAGCCTTTTGCGAGAGTAACCCGTTCTATAGAGGATCTGACAGACGGATACCTGGACGAGGAGATCTCTGTTCCGGATTATACAGAGACAGAATTAATTACAAATGCGTTTAATAAGATGCTGGGAAGAATGAAAGTACTGGATGAGTCCAGACAGGAATTTGTCTCTAATGTATCCCATGAGCTGAAGACGCCGCTGACTTCTATGAAGGTGCTGGCAGATTCCCTGGTTGGACAGGAAAATGTACCTATTGAGCTATACCAGGAATTCATGCAGGATATCACCCTGGAGATAGACCGGGAAAATAAAATCATTACAGATCTTCTGGAACTGGTGAAGCTGGATAAAAAAGCATCTGAGCTTCATATAGAGCTGGTCAACATCAACGATCTGCTGGAGGTAATACTGAAACGCCTGCAGCCTATTGCAGCCAAAAAGAATATTGAATTGATCCTGGACAGTTTCCGCCCTGTGAATGCGGAGATTGATGAGACAAAGCTTACTCTGGCACTGTCCAATCTGGTGGAGAATGCTATCAAATATAATGTAGAAGACGGATGGGTAAGGGTGTCCCTCAATGCAGACCATAAATATTTCTATGTGACTGTGGCAGATTCCGGTATGGGAATTCCGGAAGAGTCTCTGGATCGTATTTTTGAACGATTTTACCGGGTGGATAAGTCTCACTCCAGAGAAATCGGTGGTACAGGGCTGGGGCTTGCTATTACAAGGAATGCCATTGTAATGCACCGCGGCGCTATAAAAGTATACAGCAAAGAAAAAGAAGGAACGACATTCTCCGTTCGTATTCCTCTGATTCATATTTCTTAGGAGGTGAACGAGTTGAAAAAACAGTGGAAATATTTCGTAATCATAGGGATGGCTTTCCTTCTTGGCGGCTGCGAAAACAAAACAGTGGAAAAATCATCGGAGTATCATAAATACTATGTCAATGCAGAGGAAACCGGAATTATCACAAAGAATTATGTCCCGGAGGAGAGAAAGACAGAGAGTATGATACAGGAAATGGCGGAACTGGTACAGGAGGAAGTGACGGACGAAACGTATAAAAGTATTCTTCCTAAGTCGGTGAAGCTCAAGGATTATACCTTTGATAACACCATCCTGACAGTGAACTTTTCAGAAGAATACAATGAGCTGTCAAACACGCGGGAGATATTAGCCCGTGCAGGAATTGTAAAATCATTTATACAAATTCCGGGTGTCACAGGAGTACAGTTTCTAATTGAGGGGGAACCGGCTGAGGATAACAGCGGGAACCCTTTGGGAACAATGGATGGGGATACCTTTGTGGAAAATGAAGGAAAGAATATAAACTCGTATCTGTTTACTACCCTGGATCTCTACTTTACCAATGAAACCGGGGACAGGCTGAAAAAGGAGCAGGTAAAGGTATACTACAGCAGCAACGTTCCTCTGGAGAAGGTGGTAGTTCAGCAGCTCATTAAGGGACCCCGTCAGGATGGAACTTATCCTACGCTGTCTCCGGATACTAAGATACTGGGGGTATCTATATCGGAGGGGATTGGTTATGTAAATCTTGACAAGACATTTTTGGATCAGGCTTTGACCGTGCAGGAGAGTATACCAATCTATTCCATTGTAAACTCTCTGGTGGATGCCTGCCATGTTACAAAGGTACAGATATCCGTCAATGGGGAGACAAAGAAAACATTCCGTGAAAGTGTGGATCTGGATCAGTTTTTCAGCAGTGATTACTCACTAGTTGAGGAGGCATCCCCATGATAAAGCGGCCGCTCTGTGTGATGTGCCTTTTGTTTATGGCTGTCATCTGGCTGTGTGATATAAGCGGGCTCTCTGGATGCAGAGAGTCCTCCCGTACCCCGGGGGTACGCAGCTGCCTGGAATCCGGAGAACGAGCGGTAATTACCGGGGAACTGTACCAAAAGGAAGAAAGAGATTCTGTCCATATCTATTATCTTAAAAACGTCGTTCTGACGTATCAATCTGAATTATATCCCATTGAACAAGTAAAAGTTACATATAAACCGAAGGCAGAGGAAGCCCTATATCCTATGGGAAGACTTCTGGGAGTCAGAGGCTTTCTGAAGGAAACAGAGCTGCCTTCCAATCCGGGACAATTTAACGAGAGGGCCTATTACAGAGCCCGGAAGGTTTACTATACCATGGAAGGAGAGGAGCTTCAGTCTGCCGGGGAGAGCTATTCTGTATACAAAGAGGCGCTGTACAGACTTAGAAATGTCTTGAAAGAGAATCTGCAGAGCATTACCGATGAGCGCACAGGAGCTATTTTATGTGCCATGCTTTTAGGGGAGAAAAGCAGCATGGACCGTGAGATTAAGACACAATTTCAGATGCTGGGAATATCCCATATTCTGGCTATTTCAGGTCTTCATCTCTCCATTCTGGGCATGGGACTCTATAAAGGATTGCGAAAGGCCGGAGGCAGTTTGGGCCTGTCGGCAGGTATAGCTGTCTTTTTTTTATTAAGTTACGGACTGCTTACCGGAGGAAGCGTTGCTACACTGCGCGCATTTATTATGTTTGCTGCGGTTACCGGGGCAAAGTGGATTGGAAGGACCTACGATCTGCTCTCTGCTCTCAGCCTTGCAGGTATCCTGCTTCTAATGGACAGCCCGGGCTATCTCTATGACAGCAGCTTTTTGCTGTCTTTCGGCGCTATTTTGGGCATCGGTCTGGTGCTTCCCCTGATACAGAAGGAAAATACTGGCCGCGTAGGGCAGTATCTTTTATCCGGCCTGGCAGTTTGGATGATTAGTACTCCGGTAGTATTGTATTTTTTTTATGAAGTCCCCCTATATGGCTTCTTTTTCAATCTTCTTGTACTTCCTACTGTGGCTGCAGTTCTTATATCCGGCGCAGGGGGAATGGCAGCGGCTTTTATCTCAGCGGATGCAGGGAAAATCCTGATTTTGCCGGCAAAGTACTTACTGACCATATATCAGAGGGCGGGAAGCCATCTGCAGGGAATCCCTGGGATAACCTTGATACTGGGCAGACCTGCTTTCTGGAAGATTGTGGTGTATTATACAGTTCTTGCGCTCCTGCTGCTGACGTGGAGGTGTGGTAAGGGAGAGGCCCGGCGCTTCCTCAGGCTAAGAATAAAAGGTAAAAGATGGATGGCAGCAGCAATTTTTCTCCTCTGTTCGCTTCCTCTTATGCAGACCAGAAATTATAAAAATCTGAAGGTGACTTTTCTGGATGTGGGGCAGGGAGACAGTGCTGTGATGGAGACACCTTTGGGGCAGTCCTTTCTAATAGACGGAGGGAGCAGCAGTATTGCAAAGGTTGGGACTTATCGAATACTCCCGTTTCTAAAATATGAAGGCATTCAGTGCCTGGACTATGTGATGGTATCACACACAGATTCGGATCATATGAACGGGATACAGGAACTTCTGGAGGCAATAGAGGGAAAACAGACGTCGCTAAAGATACGGAATCTGGTTCTCCCGGGATGGAAGGATACGAATGTGGAACTGAGGAAATTAGAAAAATTGGGTAAGGCGGCCGGATGCCGAATCCTCCGTCTGGCGCAGGGAGATACGATGAAGGATGGAATGCTGCATCTGTCCTGCCTGCATCCGGACAGGGGGGTCTATGGAGAGGAGACAAACAGCGGATCCCAGGTTATTGAGGTTTCCTACGGAGAATGCCGGATCCTCTTTACAGGGGATCTCGAAGGAGAGGGTGAGCAAAAAGTAGAAAAACTAATAGGAGAAGATAAGAGTTCTCCTTATGATATTCTGAAGGTGGCTCACCACGGCTCCAGGAATTCCTCCGGGGAGAGCTTCCTGAAAGCTGTAAAGCCAAAGGCGGCGGTAATATCCAGCGGTTTGGGCAATTCTTACGGGCATCCTCACAAGGAGACTCTGGAACGCTTGAAGAGATCTGGGAGCCGTATATTTATGACCTGGGAGGGAGGTGCCGTACAGGCGTTTTTGGACGGAAACAAAACCACAATTGAAAAATACAGGACCAGACAGTATA
This sequence comes from Lactonifactor longoviformis, assembly GCF_042848515.1. GTDB lineage: Bacteria > Bacillota > Clostridia > Lachnospirales > Lachnospiraceae > Lactonifactor > Lactonifactor longoviformis. The sequence goes on from NZ_AP031453.1 coordinate 1,563,276, forward strand.
ATAGACCATAGAAATGACAGTAGGAGTGAATATGAAAAGTTTACAGGAAGATATTAAAAATCAGAGCTTTAGCAGGGTGTATCTGTTCTGCGGACCTGAAGCCTATCTGAAACAACAGTATAAAAATAAAATGAGGGCAGCGCTTTTGCCGGAAGACGATTCTATGAATTACAGTTATTTTGAGGGGAAGAAGGTGGCCCCGGGGGAAGTGATTGCTTTGGCTGAGACTATGCCTTTTTTTGCGGACCGGAGAGTTATCATTCTCCAAAACACGGGGTTTTTTAAGAATCAATGTCAGGAACTGGCTGATTACTTAGGGGAAGGACTGCCCGAATACCTGTGTATGATCTTTGTAGAAGAAGAAATAGATAAGAGGAGCCGTATGTATAAGGCGGTAAAAAAGCAGGGGAGAATTGTAGAATTCGGCATACAGGACAGCAAGACTTTGATGCGCTGGGTGCTTGGGATTTTAAAAAAAGAGGGGAAAAATATTACACAGAAAGATATGGAACTGTTTCTATCCAAAACAGGAAGTGATATGGGAAACATTGAACGTGAGGCAGAAAAACTGCTCTGTTACACTATGGACAGAGACGTGATTACGGCTGACGATATTGAGGCAATCTGTACCACTCAGACGACCAATAAGATTTTTGACATGATTCGGGCAGTTACCGAAAAAAATCAGAAGAAAGCCCTGGATCTATATTATGACCTGCTGTCCCTTAAAGAACCTCCTATGCGTATTTTATTTCTTCTGGCCCGGCAGTTTAATTTGATTCTGCAGGTGAAAGAACTGCAGAATCAAGGATATGACAATCAGGGAATCGGCAAGAAGACCGGACTCCAGCATTTTGTGGTACGCAATTACCTGAGTTACGCAAGGCAATATACTTCGGAGCAGCTCAGAAGTACTGTGGAGGAGTGCGTAAAGGCTGAGGAAGATGTGAAAACCGGTCGGATAGGTGATGTGATGAGTGTGGAACTGCTGCTGGTGAAATTCAGCGGAAATTAAATAGGCAATAAAAAAAGAACCTTCACTGAATGACGGAACAGTGGGGGTTCTTTATATATTTATCTTAAGCGATTGAGTTAACGGCTTTTGATAAACGGGATACTTTTCTTGCAGAGTTGTTTTTATGATAAACACCTTTAGATGCTGCCTTATTAATAGTAGCTGTTGCTTCTGTTAAAGCAGCCACTGCTGCCTCTTTGTCCTTTGCAGCTACTGCAGCTTCTACCTTTTTGATGGATGTTTTAACTGCTGATTTAATTGATTTATTTCTTGCTGCTTTTGTTCTGTTTACTAATACTCTTTTTTTAGCAGATTTAATATTTGCCAAACCGTACACCTCCAATATATGCTTATTCTTTTTGATTCATTGTTGGATTAGAGCAGACACGGGCACCCTAATTCGAACATACTCATTTATTTTAGTTGATTATCTCCTGATTGTCAATACATAAAATATGAAAAACTGTAAAAAATAGTAAAAAGCAATTATGGCAAAGGAGACAGGATATGATAGGAACACAGAGGATTCGCACAGATCTGGCATTAGAGACTACGGAGCGGTTTGAGGAGGACAATGTAGAGATACGTGGGGTTGTAATCGACGAAGATTATAATGAAGAGAAAGACATCCGTACCACCACGGTAAAAATTGAGACAGAAAACGGGGCAAAGGCTATGGGCCGGCCTCAGGGCACCTATATCACACTTGAGGCCCCCAATATGTCGGTTCCGGACGATGAATACCACAGAGAAATTTCAAAGGTTCTGGCAAAGCATATCCGGAAGCTGATCCCCAAAAAGGGAGAGTTGACCGTATTGGTGGTAGGGCTTGGAAACCGGGATATAACTCCAGACTGTTTAGGACCGGAAGTAATATCCAATCTGAGGATTACCCGACATGTCATCAGAGAATATGGTGTTCAGGGGATGGGGGAAGATCAGGCTCACTGTGTAAGCGGTCTTGTTCCCGGGGTAATGGCACAGACTGGTATGGAAACTCTGGAAATTATTAAGGGTGTTGTGGATGAGACGAAACCGGATGTGGTAATCGCTATTGATGCCCTGGCAGCCAGAAGCACGAAACGTCTGAACCGGACTATTCAGATAACGGACACAGGAATCCATCCCGGCTCAGGTGTGGGCAACCACAGAAACGGACTTACCAGGGAGACACTGGGGGTGATGGTAATTGGCATCGGAGTACCTACCGTAGTGGATGCGGCAACGATTGTATACGATGCTATGGCTCATCTTTTGGATGCGCTGGACGAAGCAGAGAAAAAGGAATTTCTGGATGAGATGATAACTCCTCCTCTCTACAGCATGTTTGTTACCCCGAAAGATGTGGACGAAACAATGAAGAGACTTTCCTATACTATATCAGAAGGGCTGAATATTGCATTTTCTAAAGTATAATCCGTCCCAAAACTTCATATATAGATATGAGGTGATGGAGTGGAGAAAGAGACAATAATTCAGAAGGCAGTCCGCGTACTCCTTATAACGGCACTGATCGCATTGGGGGGCTATGTTCTTGGAAAAGGCTCTTTGATCATAAAGGCAGAATATCTAAATGGAGACGGGAAGATTGCAGAACGTTTTTTGGCAGATGCAGAAGAGAAGGCAATAGAAGTATACATGCCGGGACTATTATATACGGAAACGGAAGAAAAGGCACCTGAGGAAGCGACAGTCCAGTGGATTTTGGGAAGAGTACTGGAGCAGGTGCCTTTTCTGAATTATCTGGATCAGGAAAATGCGTATAAGACTGCAGTAGAGAGCAGTACCACCTATGACAAAATAGTTGCTGAGAACTCCGGATTCCTGGAGGCTAAAATACTGGAGGAGAACCAGGAGGCCGGGCCTGTGGGGGCAGGGGAAGAAGATGCGCCCCAGGCCGCAGAGGCGGAAAAAACGCAGGAGACGGAGGACGCTTCTGCGGCCGGGATACAGGAACGGGCTCCTGTCACAGACATTCCTCTGGAAAAATTCCAGGATTATGATTATGTGATTAATAACTTTTTTGTGATTGATAAGACCACAACGATCAACAGCGAACAGCTGAATGCGCCCGAACTGGTGCAGAAGGATCTCCGTATGCAGACGGGAAATGACAAACCCCAGATCCTGATATACCACAGCCATTCCCAGGAAGACTTTGCAGACTCTGTGCCCGGAGACACAAGCACAACCGTTGTAGGGGTGGGGGAATATCTGACAGATCTGCTCAGCCAGAAATATGACTACAATGTGATTCATGTGACGGATGTTTTCGACATGGTGGACGGTAAACTGGACAGAAACAAGGCTTACAACTATGCCGGAGATAAGATTCAGCAGATTTTAGAGGAAAATCCCAGTATTGAAGTGGTGATTGACCTGCACAGGGACGGGATTGCGGAGGGGAAAAAGCTCGTTACGGATGTAAACGGAAAACCCACCGCGCAGATTATGTTTTTTAACGGTCTGAGCAGAACAACTAAAAACGGAGATATCCCTTCTCTGCCAAATCCATATATTCAGGATAATCTGGCATTATCACTGCAGCTGTCCCTGGAGGCGAAGAAGTATTATCCTGACTTTACCAGATGCATCTATCTGAAAGGATACCGTTATAACCTGCATATGCGCCCGAAGTCACTGCTGGTAGAATGCGGTGCCCAGACAAATACCGTCGCAGAGGTAAAGAACGCTATGGAACCTCTGGCAGATATTTTAAATAAAGTATTAAAAGGTGAATGACAAGTCTGCATTTAATGTGTTATAATCAATGGTCAAGGATAGATGGGAGGAATTACCTGGGACCAGGTAATTCTTGCTGTCTGTATAACAGTTAGGAGGAAGTACAATGGCAGGAATTGACCAAAGTAAAATCAGAAATTTTTGCATCATTGCACATATTGACCATGGAAAATCAACGCTGGCGGATCGGATTATAGAGAAAACCGGACTGCTTACGGATAGAGAAATGCAGGCACAGGTGCTGGATAATATGGACCTGGAAAGAGAGAGAGGGATTACCATTAAGGCACAGACTGTGCGGACAGTTTATAAGGCTGAAGATGGGGAGGAATATATTTTCAATCTTATTGACACGCCTGGCCATGTGGACTTTAATTACGAGGTTTCACGCAGTCTGGCAGCCTGTGACGGTGCAATCCTAGTGGTAGATGCTGCCCAGGGAATTGAAGCACAGACACTGGCTAATGTATACCTTGCCCTGGATCACGACCTGGATGTGATGCCTGTAATTAACAAGATTGATCTGCCCAGTGCAGATCCGGAGAGAGTCATCAGTGAGATTGAAGATGTCATTGGAATAGAGGCAGAGGATGCTCCTTTGATATCTGCGAAAATGGGAACCAATGTGGAGGCGGTTCTGGAAAAGATTGTGAAGAAGATACCGGCGCCTAACGGAGATCCGGCAAGTCCGCTTCAGGCTCTGATTTTTGATTCAGTCTATGACGCCTATAAGGGGGTTATAGTATTCTGCAGAATTAAGGAAGGTACTGTAAAAAAGGGCACCAGAATTCTTATGATGGCCACTCAGGCAGTGGAAGAAGTAGTGGAGGTTGGCTATTTTGGAGCCGGACAGTTTATTCCCTGTGAGGAGCTGAGTGCAGGCATGGTAGGCTACGTTACAGCCAGTATTAAAAATGTTAAGGACACCCGGGTGGGTGACACGATTACCGATGCGGACAGGCCTTGTGAAAAACCCCTTCCCGGATATAAAAAGGTAAACCCTATGGTTTACTGCGGTATGTATCCTGCAGACGGTGCGAAATACCAAGATTTGAGGGATGCTTTAGAAAAGCTGCAGTTAAATGATGCTTCTCTGCAGTTTGAACCGGAAACATCAGTAGCCCTGGGCTTTGGATTCCGCTGCGGATTCCTTGGGCTCCTTCATCTGGAGATCATTCAGGAGCGGTTGGAAAGAGAATATAATCTGGATTTGGTGACTACGGCACCAGGCGTTATCTATAAGGTATACAAGACCAATGGAGATGTTATGGAGCTGACGAATCCCTCGAACCTGCCGGATCCCTCTGAGATTGATTATATGGAGGAACCTGTGGTGAATGCAGAGATTATGGTAACTACAGAGTTTATCGGACCGATTATGGATCTCTGTCAGGAGCGCAGGGGCCAGTATCAGGGGATGGAATATATGGAGACCACCAGAGCGCTGCTAAAATACGTTCTTCCTCTGAATGAGATCATCTATGACTTTTTTGATGCCTTAAAATCACGGTCCAGAGGTTATGCCTCCTTCGACTATGAGATGGCCGGATATCAAAGAAGTGAATTGGTGAAACTGGATATTCTGGTGAATAAGGAAGAGGTGGATGCCTTGTCCTTTATTGTGCATGGGGAAACTGCTTATGAACGGGGGCGCAGAATGTGCGAGAAGCTGAAAGAGGAGATACCCAGACAGCTCTTTGAAATTCCTATCCAGGCAGCCATTGGCAGCAAGATTATTGCAAGAGAGACTGTGAAGGCCATGCGAAAGGATGTTCTGGCTAAATGCTACGGTGGTGATATCTCCCGTAAGAGAAAGCTTCTGGAAAAACAGAAGGAAGGAAAGAAAAGGATGCGTCAGGTAGGCAATGTGGAGATCCCTCAGAAAGCCTTTATGAGTGTCCTGAAACTGGATGATAAATAAAGCTATGACTGAGGAATTAGAACTGTATCTGCATATTCCGTTCTGCCTGAAAAAATGCAGTTACTGTGATTTTCTCTCTTTTCAGGGAAATGAGGCAGAGAGAGAGGCGTATACTGAAGCCCTTCTCAAAGAGATTAGCGCATACAAAGAATTTGCCCTGGAATATGAGGTGACTTCAGTATTTTTAGGAGGAGGGACTCCTAGTATTCTGAATGCGTCACAGATGGAAAGAATTATGGAAAGCCTCAGACAGACATTTTCCATCCGGAAACTTGGAGAGATTACCATAGAGGCGAATCCGGGAACTCTTAATCGGGACAAGCTCAGAGCCTATCGCAGCATGGGGATTAACAGACTGAGTATGGGACTCCAGTCCTTTAAAAATGAAGATTTAAAGTGTTTGGGCAGGATTCATACCTGTGAGGTGTTTGCTGAGAACTATGAGCAGGCCAGAAATGCCGGATTTACTAATATAAATATTGATTTGATGTCAGGTATTCCATACCAAACCCTGCAGGGTTGGGAAGAGAATCTCAGGCAGGCTGTAAAGCTTGCTCCGGAACACATTTCCGCATACAGCCTGATTATCGAAGAAGGGACCCCTTTTTACAGACAGAAACTGACCTTGCCCCCAGAGGAAGAGGAGAGGGCTATGTATGAACTCACTCATAATCTGCTGAGGGAACATGGCTATCTTCAGTATGAGATTTCCAATTATGCAAAGCCCGGATATGCCTGCCGCCATAATGTAGGATACTGGAAAAGAAAAAATTATCTGGGACTGGGCTTAGGGGCAGCGTCGCTGATCCGAGAGGTGAGGTTTTCCAATACTTCTGATTGGACATGGTATTTGGAACATAGTTCTGATCCATGGAAGATACACAGCCAAACAGAAGCCCTGGATGAAAAGAAGCAGATGGAAGAATTTATGTTCCTGGGGCTCCGTCTCACAGAGGGGATCGGCAGGCAGGACTTTATACACGCGTTTCATAAAAACATTGAAGATGTCTATAAACAGCCGATAGATAAATATCTTTCCCTGGGTCTTCTTGAAGCCCAAAACAGCCGGATATTTCTAACCAGAGAAGGAATCTCCCTCAGCAATATGGTAATGTCGGACTTTTTGTTGTAAAATAGCTAAGAACGAAGAAATAGGAGATGTTACAGAATGAATATATTGTTTTTCCTCACACCGAAAAAAGATGTAGCATATGTATTCGATGATGATACCTTACGCCAGGTGATGGAGAAAATGGAATACCACAAATATTCCTGTATCCCTATGATTAGTATAGACGGGAAATACGTGGGTACCATTACAGAGGGAGATTTGCTGTGGGGGATTAAAAATCAGCAGAATCTTAATCTGAGAAGGGCCGAGACCATTCCTATTACAAAGATTCCCCGCCGCACGGATTATCAGCCGGTACATATTGAATGTAATATGGAAGATTTGATTGATAAGGCGATGAATCAGAATTTTGTGCCTGTAGTGGATGATCAGAATAATTTTATTGGTATTATTACTAGAAAAGATTTGATACAGTATTGCTACCGAAAGATGGATAAGTAGATGGATGATGCGGGAACCTGGGAAGGCAAGGGATGACTTTGCTTTTTTGGGTTTCTTTTTTGTTTGCGGTGTATAGAATTTAGGGATATAACTACGTGGACTTCGGCTCAAGATGCTTCATGACGGCAGGTGCTGTGTGGCAGGGGGACGGTGAGAGGAATCCCGCGGTAGCGGGTTGACTGGTTCGGACGGGAGAAAGGCTTAAGTTCCGGGGACACCTCCGTCGCGAAGAGAGTCTAAGACAAAACCGGAATCCCCGCCGGAGCACCGTTCGTATGGTCAAAGAATGCTTGATGTGCATTCTCTGCCCATGCTCACTTTTTTTCGGCTCGGACTGCCGAAAAAATCTCCTGCGGGAATCCCGGTTTTGCCTAAGACTCTCTATTCACTCCTGCGGAATCGTCCGCGGACCTTAAGCCTTCCTCCTGTCCAAACCAGCCAGCCCACCGCCGCAGGATTCCTCTCACCTGGGTATAGGGAAGTTCCAGGGGGAGATTTATCAGAACGGGAATGAAATCTTACACATAGGAAATGGCTGTAAATTTGTCAGATAGAATATAGCTGTAATGTAGCCAGAAAGTATGGAAGTGATAACGGTAACCGGTTTGGATGTTTATCTAAAACATCGAGCGATCATAAATGATGAATAATATGAAAAGTGTACAACGTTCGACCTTCCCCACCCGTTTTCCGTGAATGTGAAGTGAGTCTCTGCCAGGATATAGGAGGGAGCACCGGGGAGACAGGGCCAGGCCAGGGGCCGGGGGATAGGGACAAGTCAGCTCGAGGCTCCGTTCCCCTAAGCTAAGTCCTACCAGCTGCTAAACTCGTCAGGAAAGCCTTCCTCGTTAATCAGCTGGTGGACTGGATCTTCGGCTCACTCCGCTTAACCTCCCTGACTTGTCCCTATCCCCCGGCCCCTGGCCTGGCCCTGTCTCCCCGGTGCTCCCTCCTATATCCGTCTGTCTGCAACGCTCTGCTCGCCGACTACATAACCCCGAACTTCACATACACAAAACTATTACACAAAACTATCATTTGACAAAATGGACAATAAAAGTCCAACATTATATTGACAAGAGGAACTTCTATTGTTAGTATTACAGCGAAGCAATGAAAACAACAAAACGAACAAATGTTTGCAATATAGATACGGTTGTGATACACTAGAAGAATAATGTATTACAATAGATGAGGAGATACTATGGCTGCGAGAAATAAAGGAAAACAATTTATAAGAATACGGGGAGCCAATGAGAATAATTTAAAGAATCTCAGCGTGGATATTCCAAGGAATGAATTGGTAGTTCTTACGGGACTCAGTGGGTCTGGGAAATCTTCTTTGGCGTTTGATACGATTTATGCGGAAGGGCAGAGGCGTTATATGGAGTCTCTGTCTTCTTATGCCAGGCAGTTTCTTGGGCAGATGGAAAAGCCCAATGTGGAGAGTATAGAAGGTCTGCCTCCGGCTATCTCTATCGATCAGAAATCTACGAACAGGAATCCCAGGTCTACCGTGGGAACTGTGACAGAGATTTATGATTATTTTAGGCTTTTATATGCCAGGATTGGGATTCCCCATTGTCCCAAGTGCGGAAAAGAGATCAAAAAGCAGACAGTAGATCAGATGGTGGACCATATTATGGAACTTCCGGAGAGGACCAAGATACAGCTTTTGGCGCCTGTGGTCAGGGGGCGGAAAGGAACCCATGCCAAGCTTTTCGAGCAGGCTAGAAAAAGCGGATATGTGCGTGTCCAGGTGGACGGCAGCCTTTATGAACTTTCCGAAGAGATTTCATTAGATAAAAATATTAAGCACAATATAGAAATTGTGGTGGACAGACTTGTAGTAAAAGACGGGATCCAAAAAAGGCTGACAGATTCTATAGAGAGTGTGCTGGAGCTTGCAGAGGGAAAGCTGGTAGTGGATCTCATGGATGGTACTGCTATGAATTTTAGTCAGAGCTTTGCCTGCCCGGACTGCGGGATCAGCATTGATGAGATAGAACCCAGGATCTTTTCTTTCAACAATCCATTTGGCGCCTGTCCTTCCTGTTATGGACTGGGATATAAGATGGAATTTGATATTGATCTCATGATACCGGATAAAAGTCTCAGCATTGCGGAAGGGGCCATTGCAGTGATGGGATGGCAGTCCTGTACAGACAAATCAAGCTATACCCGGGCGATACTGGAGGCCCTGGCAAAAGAATATAAGTTCAGCCTGGATACACCGTTCCAAGAGTACCCGGATAATATCAAGGACATAATAATTAACGGAACCAATGGCAGAGAAGTAAAAGTATACTATAAGGGACAGAGAGGAGAAGGGATATACGATGTTGCTTTTGAAGGTCTGATCCGAAATGTTGAGAGGCGGTATCGGGAAACAGGCTCAGAGTACACAAAGCAGGAGTATGAGTCCTTTATGAGAATCACGCCGTGTCAGACCTGCCGGGGACAGCGTCTGAAAAAAGAGGCTCTGGCAGTAACGGTTGGAGATAAGAATATTTATGAGATTACCTCTCTGTCGATTACAAATTTAAATGATTACCTTTCCGGTCTCAATCTTACGCCTACACAGGAAATGATAGGGAATCAGATTCTGAAAGAGATAAGGGCGAGAGTAGGGTTTCTTCTGGATGTGGGGCTGGAGTATCTATCTTTGTCCCGGGCTACCGGCACTCTGTCCGGTGGGGAAGCGCAGAGGATACGTCTGGCTACTCAGATAGGGTCAGGGTTGGTAGGAGTAGCCTATATTTTGGATGAACCCAGCATTGGGCTGCACCAGCGGGATAACGATAAACTCCTGAATACTCTGAAACAGCTGCGTGATCTGGGAAACAGTCTGATTGTGGTAGAGCACGATGAGGATACCATGCTGGCCGCTGACTGTGTGGTAGATATCGGATCAGGGGCCGGAGAGCATGGCGGTGAGTTAGTCGGCATAGGTACAGCCAAAGAACTTATGAGGAATAAAAATTCGGTCACAGGAGCCTATCTCAGCGGCCGTATAAAGATTCCCGTTCCTGAAGTCAGAAATCAGCCCACAGGTTTTCTCACTATCCACGGAGCGTCTGAGAACAATCTGAAAAATATTGACGTGAGTTTTCCTCTTGGGATAATGACCTGCGTTACCGGGGTATCCGGATCCGGTAAAAGTTCGCTTGTCAATGAAATTTTATATAAAGCCCTGGCCAGAAAGCTAAACCGGGCAAGAACCATCCCGGGCAGGCATAAGGACATTACAGGGATTGAACAGCTGGATAAGGTTATTGATATCGATCAGTCTCCTATAGGAAGAACGCCGCGGTCTAATCCTGCCACGTATACAGGTGTGTTTGACCAGATACGTGATCTGTTTGCCTCTACGGCAGATGCCAAAGCCAGAGGGTATAAAAAAGGAAGATTCAGTTTTAATGTTAAAGGAGGCCGCTGTGAGGCCTGCAGCGGAGACGGTATTATAAAAATTGAAATGCATTTTCTGCCGGATGTTTACGTTCCCTGTGAAGTATGCCAGGGAAAACGGTATAACAGAGAGACTTTGGAGGTAAAATACAAAGGGAAAAGTATTTACGATGTTCTGAATATGACAGTAGAAGAGGCTATGAAGTTTTTTGAACATCTGCCTTCTATCAGAAGAAAGATTGAGACGCTGTATGATGTGGGACTGTCCTATATCCGTCTGGGACAGCCTTCGACCACCTTATCGGGCGGTGAAGCTCAGCGAATAAAGCTGGCCACAGAGCTGAGTAAGAGAAGCACCGGAAAGACCATCTATATTTTGGATGAGCCTACTACAGGTCTGCATTTCGCAGATGTTCATAAACTGATTGATATATTGAAACGTCTGTCGGAGGGAGGCAACACGGTTATAGTCATAGAACATAATCTGGATGTGATTAAGACAGCTGATTATATCATAGACATTGGTCCGGAAGGTGGAGACAAGGGGGGAACTATTATTGCCCAGGGAACTCCCGAGGAAGTTGCCCGGAACCCAGCATCTTATACAGGACAATATGTGGCAAAATATTTGCAGTAATTAGCCCTTTTCTTTTCAGGACAAGTTGGATATAATAAATCATAGATGACCAGGCTGGTGACCATCAGTCTGGTCTGTCTTCACAAAGGACAAAAAGTCTGAGCAGAGGAGTATAGAAAGGGGTATCATATGACATCAACAGATATTGGAATTGATCTGGGAACAGCCAGTATTCTGGTGTATGCAAAAGGAAAAGGGATTGTGCTGAAGGAACCATCCGTCGTAGCATATGATAAAGATACGAATAAAATCAGGGCAGTAGGGGAAGAAGCCCGGATGATGATTGGGAGAACTCCCGGCAACATCGTCGCAGTCCGCCCCCTTCGTCAGGGAGTTATCTCTGATTTTGAAGTAACAGAAAAGATGCTGAAGTATTTTATTTCCAAAGCAATGGGAAGAAAAGCATTCAGAAAGCCGAGGATTAGCATCTGTGTCCCAAGCGGCGTCACAGCTGTGGAGAAAAAAGCGGTTGAGGAGGCTACTTATCAGGCAGGTGCCAGAGAGGTGGCAATTATCGAAGAGCCAATTGCTGCAGCCATCGGTGCAGGGATTGACATTACCAGACCTTTTGGGAACATGATAGTAGATATCGGAGGCGGTACCACGGATGTGGCAGTGATCTCCCTTGGGGGCACGGTTGTCGCAACTTCTATTAAAGTGGCAGGAGACAACTTTGATGATGCCATTATGCGCTATGTGAGGAAAAAACATAACCTGATGATCGGTGAGCCGACGGCGGAAGACGTAAAAGTGAAGATAGGAAGTGTATATCCTATGCCTCAGCCTAAAGTTATGGAGATCAAAGGACGTAATACCATTACCGGGCTTCCGAAAACAGTGGCACTTACCTCAGAAGAGATAAGGGAGGCATTAAAAGATGCTACCAGCCAGATTATGGAGACGATTCACAGTGTGCTGGAGAAGACGCCTCCGGAGCTGGCCGCAGATGTAGCTGACAGAGGAATTGTTCTGACCGGCGGCGGGGCTCTTCTGGGAGGTCTGGAACAGTTAATTGAGGAAGAAACAGGGATAAATACGGTAGTGGCTGAGGAGCCTACACTGGCTGTTGCCATTGGCACAGGGGAATACATGGAGCTGATGAGCAAAATGGATAAGACACTTTAGAAAACAGAGGAAGAGGGCAATTGAGCGTAGAAGAGACCATAGAAGGTTATATTGACCATATTATTTTCAGAAATGAAGAAAATGGATATACAGTCATGTGTTTAGTTTCCGGTGGAGAAGAGGTTACTTGTGTAGGTAATTTCCAGTATATTGGGGAAGGAGAAACCATCAAGGCGGAGGGGCGTTTTACCGAGCATCCCTCTTATGGAGCTCAGTTCACGATTACTTCTTTTGAGACTGTGATACCCCAGGATGCGGCGGCGATGGAGCGCTATCTGGGCTCAGGTGCCATAAAGGGTATTGGGGCAGCGCTTGCAGCCAGAATTGTAAGGAGATTCGGGGATGATACTCTCAGAATTGCAGAGGAAGAGCCGGAACGCCTGGCGGAGATAAAGGGAATTAGTCTAAGAAAAGCACGGGAGATAGCAGAGCAGATGGAGGAGAAGGCTGATATGCGCAAAGCCATGATTTTTCTCCAACAGTACGGCATCTCTCTTTCTTTAGGTGTTAAAATTTATCAGCAGTATGGCCCTCAGTTATATGGGGTTCTGAAA